>NZ_AUEX01000036.1:0-39415 GCF_000426205.1 Acidovorax sp. JHL-9 | reverse complement strand
CCCCAAGAATGAGGGGCCGCGTTAGCGACCCCTTACAGCCGCTTTGAGCGGCTCACATCCCGAATGCCCCCGGCTTTGCCGGGGGATGGTTACCCTCGGCCCGCGCGCGCGGGCGGAAAGGCGGCCGGCCGTTCAAGATGACCGCCGCCAAGCTGCGGCTGGCGATGGCGGCAATGGGTCAGCCAGAGACCAAGGTCGGCGACCTGTGCCAGGAACTTGGCGTCACGCGGCAGACCCTGTATCGGCATGTTTCACCCAAGGGTGAGCTACGTCCAGATGGCGAGAAGCTACTCAGCCGAATTTGATGCCGGCATGAGGCAACGTAGCGACAGCGTGGTTTGTCTCAATGGGAAGCGCTCATGATCGATCTTTGAAGGCCCGCAGCAGTCGTGTCACAGACAGGACGAACAAACCGGTCAGCGTGAGGGCTGCGATACCCCAGTACTCTCCGATGAACGCGCCGGCCGTCGTGCCGGCCAGCACAATGGCGAGAATCGGCAAATGGCAGGGACAGGTGAGCACGGCCAGCGCGCCCCACAGGTAGCCGGTGATCGGTTTGTGCGTCTCGGACGGCAAGCGCTCGGGGCTGTTCATGGCAGACTCTCCGCGTGCTGTGCCGGCTCGGTCGGCATGGTGGCCAACTGCACCTCCAGATCGGCCAACGCTTCGCGCCGACGCTCGACGAACTGGCGCAGAACGGCAAGCTGCGCGGCCGCTTCATCGCCGTCCGCAGCATCCAGCGCCCGGCACAGCCGCGCCAGCGCGTCCAGGCCGATGCCCGCCTCGAAGGCCGCCCGCACGAAGCACAGCCGTTGCAAGGCGGCATCATCGAACAGGCCATAGCCGCCCGGGGTGCACGCCACCGGACGCAGCAATCCGCGCAGCAGGTAGTCGCGCACGATATGCACGCTCACCCCGGCATCAAGGGCCAGCCGGGACACGGTGTAGGCGCTCATTGAAAACCTCCTTTTTTTATCCAGCGCAGCAGGAAAGCTGCTTCACGTCCTTGTTGAAGGTCTGCGCCGCAAGCTTCAACCCCTCGACCATTGTCAGGTAGGGGAACAACTGGTCGGCCAGTTCCTGCACCGTCATGCGGTTGCGGATGGCGAGCACCGCCGTCTGGATCAGTTCGCCCGCTTCCGGGGCCACCGCCTGCACGCCGATGAGCCGTCCGCTACCTTCCTCGATGACCAGCTTGATGAAGCCGCGTGTGTCGAAGTTGGCAAGCGCTCGCGGAACGTTGTCGAGTGTCAGCGTGCGACTGTCGGTCTCGATGCCATCGTGGTGCGCTTCCGCCTCGCTGTAGCCCACGGTGGCGACTTGCGGGTCGGTGAACACCACTGCCGGCATCGCGGTCAGATTGAGGGCTGCGTCGCCGCCGGTCATGTTGATCGCGGCACGGGTGCCGGCGGCCGCTGCCACGTAGACGAACTGCGGCTGGTCGGTGCAGTCGCCGGCCGCGTAGATGTTCGGGTTGCTCGTGCGCATGCCTTGGTCGATAACGATGGCCCCTTGCGCATTGACAGTGACCCCCGCCGCGTCCAGCGCGAGGCTGCGCGTATTCGGTGCCCGACCGGTGGCAACCAGCAACTTGTCAGCGCGCAATTCACCGTGTCCGGTGGTCAGCACGAATTCGCCGTTCACATGGGCGACCTGGCTGGCTTGCGTGTGCTCCAGCACCTCGATGCCCTCGGCGCGGAAAGCGGCTGTCACGGCCTCGCCGATGGCCGGGTCTTCCCGGAAGAACAAGGTGCTGCGTGCCAGGATCGTGACCTGGCTGCCGAGCCGGGCAAAGGCTTGCGCCAGTTCCAACGCCACCACCGACGAACCGATCACGGCCAGGCGTGCGGGAATGGTGTCGCTGACAAGCGCTTCGGTGGAAGTCCAGTAGGGTGACTCTTTCAGGCCCGGAATCGGCGGCACGGCCGGACTGGCACCGGTGGCGACCAGGCAGCGGTCGAACGTTACCTCGCGCTCGCCACCCTCGTTCAAACGGACGACCAGGCTCTGGTCGTCCTTGAAACGCGCTTCACCGTGCAAAACGGTGATGGCTGGATTGCCGTCCAGGATGCCTTCGTATTTGGCGTGCCGCAGTTCATCGACACGGGCCTGCTGCTGGGCCAGCAGTTTGCTGCGGTCAATCGCAGGCACAGTTGCCGCAATACCGCCGTCGAACGGACTTTCCCGGCGCAGATGGGCAATATGGGCAGCGCGGATCATGATCTTGGACGGCACACAGCCGATATTGACGCAGGTGCCGCCGATGGTGCCGCGTTCGATCAGCGTGACCGTCGCGCCTTGCTCGACGGCCTTCAGCGCCGCCGCCATCGCGGCCCCGCCGCTGCCAATGATGGCGATATGCAAACCGGCGCCCTCAAGTGCATCACGGATTTTTGGTTCATCTTTGAAATCACCAACCCGGATCGAGCCTTGATAACCCAATGCGGCGATGGCGGCCAGCAGTTGGTTGTGGCTCACGGCGGTGTCTGCCATGACTTGCGCGCGGCTTTCTGGATAGGACACCACAGCGGCATTCACGCCGGGAATCTTTTCCAAAGCATCTTTGACATGGGTGGCGCAGGATGTGCAGGTCATGCCATTCACGGTGATTTCGGTCATTTTTTTACTCCATTGAATTTCGGGGTGCAGCAGGCATCGGCTTGGCGTTTTCGTTGGATGGCGTAGATGGTCAAGCCGATGAAAATCGCCAGCGCAGGCAGCAGCACATAGTCCAGATAGCCGGTCAGCGCGGACAAGCCGACCACACCGAGCAAAATGACCAGAACAGGGGTGAAGCAACACAGCGCCACGAGGGTTGTGCCAATGATGCTGACCCGCAGCAGTGTCTTCGGGTCTTTCATGATCAGTTCTTGACTGATGATGGGTAGCCCGCATCCTCGGTAGCCTTGGTCAGTTTCTGCACGCTGGTCTTGGCATCATCGAAGGTGACCACCGCTTCGCGCGTCTCGAAGGTCACGTCAACTTTACTGACGCCATCGACCTTGGAAATCGCCTTCTTGACAGTGATCGGACAGGCCGAGCAGGTCATGCCCGGTACGGACAGCGTAACGGTCTGGGTGGCGGCCCACACGGGGGCAACAACGGCAGCGAGGGCAAGGGCGGAAAGCAGCTTTTTCATGGTGAACTCCTGTGATCAATAGAAAAATGGCACGACGTAGGGAAATCCGAGCGCGACCAAAACCAGCACGGCCACGCCCCAGAAAATGAGCTTGTAAGTAGCTCGCACTTGGGGAATCGCGCAAACCTCACCCGGTTTGCAGGCGGCTGACGGCCGGTAGATGCGCCGCCAGGCGAAGAACAACGCCACCAGCGCCACGCCGATAAAGATGGGGCGATAGGGTTCCAACACCGTCAAGTTGCCGATCCAAGCGCCGCTGAACCCCAAGGCGATCAGAACCAGCGGCCCGAGGCAGCAAGCCGAGGCGAGGATGGCGGCCAGCCCGCCAGTGAAGAGCGCGCCGCGCCCGTTTTGAGGTTCAGACATACGTTTGTCCTTTCGAATCTGAATTGGATAGCTTAAGCTTACTTCCGTAGTTATGTACGGAGTCAAGCGATATGGAAAACAATTTGGAGAACCTGACCATTGGCGTTTTCGCCAGGACGGCCGGGGTCAATGTGGAGACCATCCGGTTCTATCAGCGCAAGGGCTTGCTCCCGGAACCGGACAAGCCTTACGGCAGCATTCGCCGCTATGGCGAGACGGATGTAACGCGGGTGCGCTTCGTGAAATCAGCCCAGCGGTTGGGCTTCAGCCTGGATGAGATCGCCGAGCTGCTGCGGCTGGAGGATGGCACCCATTGCGAGGAAGCCAGCAGCCTGGCCGAGCACAAGCTCAAGGACGTGCGCGAGAGGATGGCTGACCTGGCGCGCATGGAGGCCGTGCTGTCTGATTTGGTGTGCGCCTGCCATGCGCGGAAGGGGAACGTTTCCTGCCCGCTGATTGCGTCACTGCAAGGGAAGAAAGAACCGCGCAGTGCGGACGCGGTGTAGCCCGAGGGAACTACGCCTTAGCGTGCTTTATTTTCCGTTTTCTGAGGCGACTCCAACGTCAGAAAAGACCGTGCGGTCGACTTTTGATATTTCGTGCTGTCGCCTTCTGAAAGTGACACGCGGCACGGGAATCAAGGCATTGCGATTCTCGAAAATAGTTCTTGAAATCCTATTCTTGATTGCATATCATCTCAACGAGTTTCGATAAGAAAGGATGCCCATGCGACCGTCTGTTGTGCTTGACATGAAGCGAAGCGCAGTGCGTGAAGCGGTAGGCCGCTTTCGCGCCGCGAACCCGCGCGTCTTCGGCTCGGTGCTGCATGGCACCGACCGGGATGGCAGCGACCTCGACCTGTTGGTCGATGCGCTGCCCGGTGCCACGTTGTTGGACTTGGGCGATTTGGAAGAAGAACTGAAATCGCTGCTCGGCGTTGACGTCGATCTGCTGACTCCCGGCGACCTGCCGCCGAAGTTCCGGGCCAAGGTGCTCGCGGAGGCGCAACCGATATGAGCGAGAACCGCCTGCCCGATTACCTCGACCACATTCAGCAGGCCGCAACCGATGCGCGCAGCTTCGTGGAAGGGATGGCCAAGGACGACTTCTTGGCCGACAAGCGCACCCAGCAGGCCGTCATCATGAGCCTGATCGTCATCGGCGAGGCGGCCACAAAGGTGATGGATGGCTACGTCGAGTTCACCCAGGCGCATGCCGACGTGCCGTGGCGCAGCATGCGCAATATGCGTAATCGCATGGCTCACGGCTATTTCGACATCAACCTCGATGTGGTGTGGGAGACGGTACAGGAATGGCTGCCGGCGTTGCTCCAGCAATTGCCCGCCGTGCGTCAGGATGCCGACGATGAAGACCGTAACGACAAAGGCATGGAGCCATGACCAATCAAGCCGCCGATGTTCGGCCCCTCTGGCGTGTTCGATCCCGCGACCTATGAGCCGCGCTCGGGCAAGACCTTCTGGATGGCCGCAACGGACGTGAGTTCGCTGGTGGGCAAGGAGGCAGCAGCCGACACGCTCATCGGCAACTGCACGACCGCACGACCAGCCTCCCGTTCAAATTCGAGTTAGAACTCATATCCAGCCTGTCTGGGGGCACTGTGAAAGAGGGATCTCCGATGACTGTTGAATCGAGAATATTTTCTGTAGCCGAGTATGTTCAGCCGTCCGAAGGCGAGCCTATTCGTTCCGTTGTGCTTGAAACCCGAGACTCAATTATCGTGGTTTGGCATGTCCATCCCGGGCAGGAAATTGCGGCTCACATTCATCCTCACGGCCAAGACACGTGGACTGTTTTGTCGGGAATGGCTGATTACTTTCAGGGCAATGGGATTGTTCGTGCCCTCAGGGAAGGTGAGATAGCCGTGGCAAGACCGGGCCAAGTGCACGGGGCGCGAAATACAGGTACCGAGCCATTTGTGTTCGTCTCGGTTGTGGCATCAGCCAATGCCGGTTTCGTATTGGCTGAGCGATAGAGCCCAATCTCTGGAGTTGGTCCAATGAGCGGTCGGGGAGATAGGTAACAGACATGCAGCGGACACGGCTGCTAAACCAGGTCGCAAACCTCCTTGCGTCGCAGCGTGCCGCAAGCGACGCGATCAATCGAATGGGGTCGGCATGAGACTGAACACCATCCAGTTCCCGACCGCGTAGCCGCCTGTCCTGCCGATCAGGTCTTGACCATCGACGCCTGGGATCAGTCCTGAATGTTCTTGGAGACCACTACGTTATGAGCCGCAGCCGCCGCAAAACACCCATCGTCGGGCACACGACCTGCGGCAGCGAGCGCGAGGACAAGAAGCTCTGGCATCAGCGCTGGCGCACCCGTGAGCGCACGGCGCTGACCAGCGCGTCGCCCGAAGCCCTGAGCGCCCATCTGCCCCTGCTGGAAAACCAGGCCAGCAGCGTCTGGTCGATGGGCAAGGATGGCCGCTCCTACTGGCCCGTCAAGCGCCAGGCCGCCACGGCGGATCGCATCGCCAATCACAAGGGACGCAACCCGCAAGAACGCGCCTCCCTGAAAAAGCGCCTGCTGCGCAAGTGGATGAGCAAATGAAGCTCTCCTTCCATCAGCACATTGCGCTGTTCTGGATGATCGGTGCTCCGGGCGTCTTCGCGCCCGTGATCGAGAACGCCAAGCGGCCCGATGCCGGCGCCGTCATGGCGTGGGGTGTCGCGATCGTGGCGGTGATGATCCTCTTCACCCCTTTGCTGCTGCGCTGTCCACCATTCCGGCGCTGGTATGGCCGGACGGATGCGCTGTCGGAGCGGCAGCGCCAGGCGCTTGCCGAGCGCGGCCTGCGCCGCTACTACCAGACCGCTTTCGATGACGGCTACGTGCCCCGCGTGATGCCCTACGTGTGGCGCATCATCTGGACGGTCGGCGGGTTGATGGCTGTGACCGCCGTACTGCCTACCAACACCGGACGGCCAGCCTTCGATGCCTTGGTGGTCTTCTCGACCTGGTATCCGATAGGCGTGATGCTGCTGGTTTTCGCGTCGAGGCCCCTTGGCCGGTTGATTCGCCAAAGAGCACAGGAGCGGCGGAAATGAGCACGTCAACCATCGAGGCGCTGGCCAGCGCCTGGGCAAGGATTGCCGAGGAAGCGGAATTCCCCGCTGACTACGAGGGGACTGCCACACCACAAGCGCATCGGGCTAGCGAAGCTATTCAGGAGCAGATTCGGGAGCGCATCGTCGCCACCAACGACATGCGGCTGTTCAGCCTGCTGCACCTGCTGGGTCAGGCGTCGCTGCGCATGGAGCAAGCGCTGTGGCCGGAGGATTACGAGCGGATGACGCGCGAGGTTGAGGAAGCCCTGCGGCAAGCCACCGACGCCAACGCCAGATCGTACACCCACGAAGAAGTGATGCAGGCGATGCAGGAACGCATCGACCGGGCGCGAGACAAGCCATGTCGATTGGCTATGCGCGCGTCTCGACGCAGGATCAGAACCTGGAGCTGCAACGCGAAGCCTTGAGCAAGGCCGGATGTAAAAAGGTCTTCGAGGACAAGGTGAGTGGCACGCGGGCAGACCGGCCTGGCTTGGCCAAGACGCTCGAAATGCTGCGCGAAGGCGATACTTTGGTCGTCTGGAAGCTCGACCGGCTGGGCCGGTCGGTCAAGCAACTGGTCGATCTGGTCGGCGATCTGCACAAGCACGGTGTCCAGTTCAGGAGCCTCACCGACTCCATCGACACCGGCACACCATCCGGGCGGTTCTTCTTCCACGTCATGGCGAGCCTTGCCGAAATGGAGCGCGAGCTGACCGTCGAGCGCACCCGCGCCGGGCTGGAAGTCGCCAAGCAGCTCGGCCGCAAAGGCGGCTGCAAGCCGAAGATGACCGACAGCAAGATCGAGTCGGCCAAGAAGCTGCTGGCCAGCGGGGTGCCGCCCAAGGACGTGGCCAAGAACCTCGGCGTGTCCATTCCGACGCTGTACCGCTGGGTGCCAGCCTCCACGCACGCTTAGCGTGCTTTATTTTCCGTTTTCTGAGACGACCCCACCTTGGAGTACTGCCATGACACAGATGCACGCCCATACTTTCCGCATTTCCGTAAATCCGGCCTCAATCCTGGCTCGCCTGCGGCGCCTGGCCGGCCCCGCGCACCACGGCCTGCTGACGGCCGCCGTGATGCTGACGACGGCTGGCACGGCACGGGCCGCCGGTTCGTCGATGCCCTGGGAAGGTCCGCTCGAATCCATTCTCGAATCCATCCAGGGGCCGGTCGCGCGCATCGTCGCGGTCATCATCATCATCGCCACCGGCTTGGCGCTCGCCTTCGGCGACACGAGCGGCGGCTTCCGCAAGCTGATCCAGATCGTGTTCGGTCTGACCATTGCGTTCGCGGCGTCGAGCTTCTTCCTGTCGTTCTTCAGCTTCTCCGGCGGGGCCGTCGTATGAGCACGGCCAGCGACTTGCCGGGCTTCGAGGTGCCACTGCACCGCTCGCTGACCGAGCCGATTCTGATGGGCGGCGCACCGCGCACTGTAGCGATCGCCAACGGGACACTGGCCGCTGCCGTTGGCCTGGGCATGCAACTGTGGATTCCCGGCGTCGTGCTCTGGATCGTCGGCCATTCGCTGGCGGTTTGGGGAGCTCGCGTCGATCCGCAGTTCATGCAGGTGTTTGCCAAGCACCTCAAGCACAAGCCGCTGTTGGACGTCTGACGAGGAGATGCCGCGATGCTGAATCTCGCCGAATACCGTCAGCGCCCGTCCTTGCTTGCCGATTGGTTGCCATGGGCCGGACTGGTCGCGCCGGGTGTCGTCTTGAACAAGGACGGCAGTTTCCAGCGCACGGCGCGCTTTCGTGGGCCTGATTTGGACAGTGCCACTCAAGGCGAACTCATCGCCACGACGGCACGCCTGAACAACGCGCTGCGCCGACTCGGCGCTGGCTGGGCGTTGTTCGTCGAAGCCGAACGCCGGCCGGCGGCGGATTATCCGCACTCGGATTTCCCCGAACCGTTGTCGTGGCTGGTGGACGAAGAACGGCGCGCGACCTTCGAGGAATCAGGCCACCACTTCGAGAGCGGCTATCACCTCACGCTGCAATACCTACCGGCGGAGGAATCCCGTGCCCGTGCGGCCAAGCTGCTGTACGAGAACACGCCGACCGCCGGCGTGGACTGGCGCGAACGCCTGACCGCGTTCGTCGCGGAAACCGGGCGCGTCTTCGACCTACTCGATGGCGTGATGCCGGAGATCAACTGGCTCGACGACGCCGAAACACTGACCTACCTGCACGCGACCGTCTCGACGCGGCGCTACCGCATCGGTGTGCCGGACGTGCCGTTCCACCTTGACGCGCTTCTGGCCGACACGCCCTTGATCGGCGGCCTCGCACCGATGCTCGGCGACCAGCACCTGCGGGTCGTCACGGTGCGTGGCTTCCCAACCTCGACTTGGCCGGGGATTCTGGACGACCTCAACCGGCTGGGCTTCGCTTACCGCTGGAGCACGCGCTTTCTGTGCATGGACAAGTCGGAGGCCGAAAAGGAACTCGGCCGCCTGCGCCGGCAGTGGTTCGCCAAGCGCAAGAACGTGGTGGCGCTTCTGCGCGAAACCATCTTCCAGCAGGAAAGCCCGTTGGTGGATACCGACGCCAGCAACAAATCGGCGGACGCCGATACGGCCTTGCAGGAACTCGGCAGCGATCAAGTCGCCTTCGGCTACGTCACCGCGACTGTGACGGTGCTCGATACCGATGCCGACACGGCTGACGAGAAGCTGCGCATGGTGGAGCGCGCGATTCAGGGGCGGGGCTTCGTGACGATTCCCGAAACCCTCAATTCGGTGGAGGCGTGGCTGTCGTCGGTGCCAGGCAACGCCTACGCCAACGTGCGCCAGCCCATCGTGTCGACGCTGAACCTCGCGCACCTGATGCCGGTGTCGGCGGTGTGGGCCGGGCCGGAGAAGAACGAGCATCTCGACGGCCCGCCGCTGATCGTCACCCGCACCGAAGGCGCGACGCCGTTCCGGCTAGTGACGCACATCGGCGACGTAGGCCATACGCTGATCGCAGGTCCGACGGGCATGGGGAAATCCGTGTTGCTCGCCACGCTGGCGATGCAGTTCCGCCGCTATCCCGGCTCACGCATTTTCGCCTTCGACATGGGTCGCTCCATGCGGGCGACAGCGCTGGGCCTGGGCGGCGAATACTACGACCTCGGCGCTGATGGCGCGATCGCCTTCCAGCCGCTCGCGCGCATCGACCACGAGGGCTACCGAACCTGGGCCGCCGAATGGGTCGAAGGCCGCCTGTTGCACGAAGGCGTAGCTGTCGGCCCCGATGAGAAGGCCGCCATTTGGTCAGCGCTCGGCAGCCTCGCCGGCGCCCCGGTCGAGCAGCGCACGCTCACCGGCTTGTCGGTGCTGCTGCAATCGAACGCGCTGCGGCAGGCGCTCGCGCCCTACGTGCTCGGCGGCGCGCACGGCAAGCTACTTGACGCCGATCACGACCGCCTGGGCGCGGCCGACGTGCAGTGCTTCGAGATGGAGGAGTTGATGCACAGCAAGGCTGCGGTACTAGCCGTGCTGGGCTACCTGTTCGCACGCTTCGATGAGCGGTTCGACGGTGCGCCGACCCTGCTGATCCTCGATGAGTCCTGGCTGTTCCTCGACGACCCGGTATTCGCCGCGCGCATCCGCCAATGGCTCAAGACGCTGCGCAAGAAGAACGTCAGCGTCATCTTCGCCACGCAGTCGCTCGCCGACATCAAGGATTCGAGCATCGCTCCCGCGATCATCGAAAGCTGCGCCAGCCGCATCTTTCTGCCGAACCCTCAGGCAACCGAGCCGCAGATTCGCACGATCTACGAAGGCTTTGGCCTCAACAGCCGCCAGATCGAGATCGTCGCCACCGCGCAGCCCAAACGCGACTACTACTACCAATCCCGTGCAGGCAATCGCCTGTTCGACCTCGATTTGGGGCCCGTCACGCTCGCATTCGCGGGCGCCTCGACGCCCCAGGACCAGCGCGCCATCGACGGCGTGCTTACCGATGCCGGTGCACCGGGCTTTGCCGGTGCCTGGCTGCGCCATCGCGGCCTTGATTGGGCGGCCGACCTGCTGCCGTCCGCACCGTCCGCCGCGTCCTTCCTCGCTCGTCAACCTCTGGAGGTTTCGCCATGAAGATTCGCCTTGTCACCCTCGCTGTTGCCGCGTTGATCGGTGTCATGCCCGCTGCGCAAGCGCAGTGGGTTGTCGTCGATCCGACCAACCTTGTGCAGAACACGTTGACTGCGGTTCGCACGCTGGAGCAAATCAATAACCAGATTCAACAACTCCAGAACCAGGCGCAGTCGCTGATAAATCAGGGGCGCAACCTGGCGAGCCTGCCTTTCGACGTGGTCAACCGGCTGCGCTCGACGCTGGCGACCACCCAGCAACTCATCACGCAGGCGCAAGGGCTGGCGTTCCAAGTGCAGAGCATGGATCAGCAGTTCGCGCAGTTGTACCCGCAGCAGTACGCCGCGACCGTGAGCGGCAATCAGATGTACCAGGACGCGCACCAGCGTTGGCAGAACACGCTCAATGGCTTGCAGACCGCGATGCAGATGCAGGCGCAGGTGTCGCAGAACGTGACCGAAGACGAGGGTGTTTTGACGGATCTCGTAGGCCAAAGCCAGTCGGCTACCGGCGCCTTGCAAGCCATGCAGGCGACCAACCAACTCTTGGCCTTGCAAGCGAAGCAGTCCGTCCAGTCACAACAGCTCCAGCTCACGCAGGGACGTGCCACGGCACTGGAACTGGCGCGGCAGGCCGCTGCCGTCGAACGTGGGCGCGAGGTGACGCGGCGCTTCCTCGGCACCGGCACGGCGTACAGGCCGCAGTCGGTCAATTTCTACGGCAACTGACGGGCATAGCCATGAAACGCGCGCCCATCCTGTTCGCCTTCGCGTGCCTGCTGGCCGGCTGCAACCGGCCGCAGGCATTGTCGGTCGATGCGCTGGCCGCTGATCCGGCGCAGCTGCACGCGTTGCGTGCGCAGTGCCACCGTGGCGAACACGACGACGGGTTCTGCGCGCGAGTGGACCAGGCAGACCTACGCCGCTTCCTCTCCGGGCGGGCCGGGCCAGGTGAATACCAAACGCTGGCTGACCTGCCGCCGATCCCGGCCAGCTTCGACGGCCCCAGCACGCCGACGGAGGAACGGCCATGAACGACGTTTCCATCATTGACCATTTTCTCAACGTCTTTTCTACCTACATCGACTCCGGCTTCGGTCTGCTGCGCGGCGAAGTCGCGTTCCTGACCGCGACGCTGGTGGCGATCGACATGACGCTCGCCGGGTTGTATTGGGCGCTCGGCCATGCGACCGGCCAGGGCGACGACGTGATGGCGAAGCTCATTCGCAAGGTGCTCTACGTCGGCGCCTTCGCCTACATCATCGGCAATTTCAACATGCTGGCCAGCATCGTGTTTCGCTCTTTCGCCGGCTTGGGCCTGACAGCGTCCGGCTCGACCGTGAGCATGGCGACGTTCCTGCAACCGGGACACCTCGCTAAGTCCGGCATTGACGCGGCGGCGCCGATCCTTCAACAGATAAGTGAGATGGCAGGCTTTCCGGAAGTGTTTGTCAACATCGCGCCCATCGTCGTGATGTTCCTCGCCTGGTTCATCGTCATCCTCAGCTTCTTTGTGCTGGCGGTGCAGCTCTTCGTCACGCTGATCGAGTTCAAGCTGACCACGCTCGCCGGCTTCGTGCTGGTGCCGTTCGCGCTTTGGAACAAGACCGCGTTCCTCGCTGAAAAGGTGCTCGGTAACGTCGTGTCGTCGGGCATCAAGGTATTGGTGCTGGCTGTCATCGTCGGCATCGGTACGGGGTTGTTCGCAGAGTTCCCGACCACGCCGGGCGAGCCTTCCATAGACCATGCGCTGGTGGTGATGCTGGCGTCGTTGGCAATGCTTGCGCTGGGCATCTTCGGGCCAGGCATCGCCACCGGGTTGATTTCAGGCGGCCCACAACTCGGTGCTGGCGCGATGGCTGGCGCCGCCCTGGGTGCGGCGGGGACCGCAGTCGCAGTCGGCGCTGCCGCTACCGGCGTCGGTAGCGCTGTGGTGGCTGGAGCGCGCATGGCACCAGCTGCCGCCAGCGCCATCGGCAGCGGCGCCCGCGCCGCTGCCTCGACCGCCAGCAGCGCACGGTCGGCGTTTCAGGTCGGTTCCGCCTCTGCCGGCGGTGGTGCGAAAGGTGCAATGGCGGGCCTAGGTAACGTCGCCAAGACCGGCGCGCAGGCGGTCGGCCAGAGGGCCGCCGCTAGCGCGCGCTCAATCGGGCAGCGCGCCGCTGCCGCCTTCCGCTCGGATGGTGCGGAACAGGCATCCGGTGGTGGCGCAACGGCCGGTGCTGCCGCATCAGGCCCGACCGCCGCAGGCGAAGCCGCCGCGAATAGCGCCAACCAACAACAACCCGCCTGGGCCAAGCGGCTGCATCGCCGCCAGCAGATATCCCATGCCGCCACCACTGCCGCACACACGCTGCGCGGCGGGGACGGCGGCGGCTCGGGCAGCGGACCAAGCCTTACCGATTCCGATTCTTGAGGAGAACCAGCTATGCGATTCAAACGACCGCAGGTGCGCTACGCCGATACGCCGCAGCCTGCCACCCCGTATCAAGCCGCCGCGCAGGTATGGGACGAGCGCATCGGCTCGGCCCGGGTGCAGGCGAAGAATTGGCGGCTGATGGCCTTTGGCTGCCTCGCGCTGGCGCTCTTGATGGCGGGCGGCCTGGTTTGGCGCTCGGCGCAGTCCATCGTCACGCCCTACGTGGTGGAGGTGGACAAGACCGGCCAGGTGCGCGCGATCGGCGAGGCCGCCACGCCGTACCGGCCAGCAGATGCACAGGTCGCCTACCACTTGGCGCACTTCATCACGCTGGTTCGGTCGCTGTCGATTGACCCCATCGTGGTACGGCAGAACTGGCTGGATGCCTACGACTACACCACCGATCGCGGCGCAGCGGTACTCAACGACTACGCGCACACGAATGATCCGTTCGCGCGCGTCGGCAAGGAGTCGGTAACCGTGCAGATCACCAGCGTCGTTCGCGCCAGCGATTCGTCGTTCAACGTGCGCTGGACGGAGCAGCGTTTCGTCAACGGCGCGCCGGCGGGCACCCAACGCTGGAACGCCGTGATTTCCATCGTCCTGCAAACCCCGCGCACCGAGCAACGCCTGCGCAAGAACCCGCTGGGCATCTACGTCAACGGCTTGTCGTGGAGCCGCGAACTGGATGCGTCCGAAGGAGCCAAGCCATGAACCTGTCTTTCCGCTTTTACGCTTTTGTGCTGACTTTGGCGGCCACCGCGTCGTCACTGATGGGCTGCGCCTCGCAGGGCAAGCCCCCGCCGCGCATCTCGCTCGATGAGCCGGTGCTGGCGCAACCGTTGCCCGAACCACCGAAGCCGGTGGAAGTGGTGGAGGTGCCGAAGGTGCTGCCGATGCCGGCGCAGATGAAGCCGCTGCCTGACGTGGACGAAGTCAAGCCCGCGCCGGAGCCGGCCGACGAAACCGTGCGAGTCTCGCGTGCCAACGCCGAGGCGCGCATGGCGCCGACGCGCGAGGGCTACGTCAACGCGATTCAGGTGTGGCCTTTCACCGACGGCGCGCTGTATCAGGTCTACGCTGCGCCGGGGCGCGTCACCGTCGTGTCCCTACAGCCGGGCGAGGAACTGGTGACGGTCGCCGCCGGCGACACGGTGCGTTGGATCGTTGGCGATACGTCCAGCGGCGCCGGCGCCGAGCTGCGCGTCAACGTGCTGGTGAAGCCCACCCGGTCGGGTCTCAAGACCAATCTGGTCGTCACCACGAACCGCAGGACATACCTGCTGGAACTGACCTCGACGGAAAAAGCGTGGATGGCATCGGTGTCTTGGGACTATCCGAAAGATCGGATGTTGGCCTTGCAGCGCCAGTCGCAGGCCGCGCAGGCGACGGCGCCGGTCGATACCGGCCTGTCGCTGGAGAAGATCCGCTTCCGCTACGCGGTCAGCGGCAGCAATCCACCGTGGAAGCCATTGCGCGCTTTCGACGACGGCGAGAAGGTCTATATCCAGTTCCCGGGAGGCATCGCGCAGGGCGAGTTGCCTCCCTTGTTCGTGATCGGCGCTCAGGGCGACGGGCAACTGGTGAACTACCGCTTCCGCTCACCGTACTACATCGTGGATCGGCTGTTCGGCGCGGCCGAACTTCGCTTGGGCGGGGACAAGGGCGACGTGGTGCGCATCGAGCGCACGGATGGCACGCGGGGGAAATGACCATGAGCCAGGACGAAACCCCAGATGTGCCGATTCCCGACACTGCGCCGAAGGTCGCGCCCGAGAACGTGGCGCTGCGGGCTCAGCCGCGCCCGGTGACACGCTTGAATCGGCGAACGCTGGCGCTGCTGACCGGCGGCCTCGGCGTGGCCGTGCTGGGCGCAACGATGTGGTCATTGCAGCCGACGCATCGGCGCAGCGGCAACGAGCCGGCCGAGCTTTACAACGTCGATCGCGTCTCGCGCTCCGAAGGACTGGACCAGCTTCCCACTGATTACTCCAAGCTACCGCCTAAGGTGCCAGAGTTGGGGCCGCCGTTGCCCGGCGACCTGGGGCCGGCCATCGTGAAGTCTCAACAGCAGGCGGTGGCCCGCTACTCGCCGCCCGGCCAAGACCCCGGCGCCGCCGAGCGTGACGCGCGGCGCAAGGAGGCTGAAGCGGCAGCGGGATCGTCAGTGTTCTTCCGCTCCAGCAACCAGCGCGCCGCTACGGCGCCGACGCAGGTGGCCGCCGCCGGCCCGACATCTGGCTTAACCGGCTTCGATCCGCAGGCCGCAGGACCGGCCTCGACGGCGGCCCAGCCCGCCGACCCGACTGCCGTGCAGAACCGCCAAGACCAGAAAGAGGCGTTCCAGAAAGTCGGAACTACGGAAACCCGTAATTCCGGCATTCTGCAAATGCCGACTTCGCCGTACCAGGTGATGGCCGGCACGGTGATCGCCGCGGCGCTCGTAACGGGCATCAAGTCCGACCTGCCGGGCGACGTGATCGGCACGGTGACGGAGCCGGTGTACGACACCGCGACCGGCCGCTATCTGCTGATCCCGCAGGGATCGCGCATCTTCGGCAAATACAACAGCCAGGTCGCTTATGGGCAGAGCCGCGTGCAGGTGGTGTGGAACCGGGTCATCCTGCCGGACACGTCATCGCTCACGCTCGACAACTTGGCCGGCACTGACCCGGCCGGCTACGCCGGCCTGGAGGATGGCGTCGATTGGCATTGGGATCGCATCTTCGCTGGCGCGGCACTGACGACGCTGCTGGGCGTCGGTGCCGAGCTGGCCGCACCGGAGAATCGTCAGGGCGGCGATCGCGTCATCATCGCCGGACGCGACAGCCTGCAAGACAGTGTGAACCAGGCGGGACAGGAGATGACCCGGCGCAACCTCAACATCCAGCCGACACTGACAGAGCGGCCCGGCCTGCCGGTGCGCATCATCGTCAACCGCGACCTGGTGCTGCGGCCATACCAGCCGCTGTTCTTCAACCGGGGGACTTCACGATGAGCACAACGCGCAAACTGCGACTGGGGCCATTGCCCAAGACCGAGAGCGTCAAGCTGACCTTCGCGTGCCCGATCAGCCTCAAGGCCGATCTCGACCGCTACGCCGCGCTGCATGCGCAGGCCCACGGTGAAGCAGTCGATGCGACGACGCTGATCCCATACATGCTGGAGGCGTTCATGGCCGGAGATCGGGGATTCAGGAAAAGCGGCGGGGCTAAGGCCCCGCCTCCGAAACCAAGCTGACCACGCTTTACTATCATCAGCCACCGCATGACCAGCGCGCAGCCCAAGGGCTGCGCGTTCGCTTTCAGCGGCGAGGTGGGGATGAGAATCCCTCGACGGTTGCTTGATCGCCCGCCATGACGCGATGAGGCTTTCTGCCGCGATGCTTCTGTGTGGCTCCTGGCCCATAAAGTCGGAAGCTCTCCAAGCAACCTCGATTCGATCTAGCCCGTTGACCTGTATAGGCTTCTGATGCGACCTGCATTCAGGCAAAACGCTTGACACAAGCCATTTTTTATCGACTGATATAAAATAACGGGAGTCCGCTGCGATCCCCGCCGCGACTGCCTTGCTCGAAGGGAGATCCAAGTGGCCGTTATTGATCTTGATCGACAACTGCAAGAATTGCGAAAGGAGTTCGCCCGCACCGCTCCAGCCGGCCGGGTCGCGCTCTATGAGTCCAGGATCGAGGAACTGCGATCGACCTTTGCGAGGCACGCTGCGCTGAAGGAGGGAGACAGGGCCCCCGACTTTTCGTTGCCGGACGCCCAAGGCGGCACGGTGTCGCTGTCCGCTGCTCTCAAGCAAGGTCCTGTGGTGGTGACCTTCTATCGAGGTGGCTGGTGTCCGTACTGCAACCTCCAACTGCGGTCCTACCAGGCCTTGCTGCCCGAGTTGGCATCCTTTGGCGCAAGCATGCTGGCCATCTCACCTCAGCTTCCGGACGCATCACTGTCAACCGCGGAGCGCGAGGCGTTGACGTTTAACGTCCTGAGCGATCTGGGCAATGACGTGGCTCGCCAATTCGGGCTGGTCTATCCATTGCCGCAGGAACTGCGCGATGCCTTGAGTTCCAGCAACAAGGCGCTGCCGAGCATAAATGGGGACGCCAGTTGGGAGCTGCCCGTTCCCGCCACCTATGTGATCACGCCGAACCAGAGGATCTCGCTGGCTTTCATCGAGGTCGATTACCGGCAGCGATTGGCCCCGCAGCGACTTCTTGCGGCGCTGCAAGAGCAGGCGGTTACGTGACGCAGGCCGTCGACTTGGTGCAAGAAGCGGTAGTCGGACCGGCTGCCGCGTCGTGGCCTCAGAGATCATCCCGGAACGTCTTGCGCGGATTCTGCTGGGCCGGGCTCAGCGTCACGATCTTTGCGGGCTGGTTCGTCGTGACGCGCTTCAGTGTCACGCGCGAACTTCGCCTGTGGGATGTGACCGCGCTGCGGTTCGGCATCGGTGCCGTCATTCTTCTTCCAGTGCTGTTGCGGGGAAAGAGACGCCTATCAGCCAAGGAATGGCGTGAGGGGCTGGTCTATGCCTGCCTTTGGGGGTTGCCCTTCGTCCTGGCGGTCGCGCTCGGCCTGCAGCTCACGTCGGCCGGCCGCGCGGCAGCGATAGCGCCGACCCTGATGCCGGTATTCGCGGGCGCCTTCGCGTGGATTTTCCTGAAAGAGAAACAGGGCCGCGCGCGCTGGTGTGGCTACCTCGCCATCATCATCGGACTGGTGTGCATGGTTGCAGGCGGTGTTTCCGCTCACGGTGGCATGAACCCGATGGGCCTCATCGCCCTGATGACTGCCGCCGCCATGTGGGCCGTCTACACGCTGCTTTTTCGGCGCAGCGCCCTGACACCTGTGCAGGCCGCAGCCCTGATCTGCTTCTGGTCGGCCATCCTCTTCCTGCCGATCTATATTTTTGGCGGGCTCAGTCGCCTCGCCATGGCCTCACCCAGCGAGATCGGCTTGCAGGCCGTCTATCAGGGCGTCCTGATGAGCGGCGTTGCGATCGTTTCCTTCAATCGCTCTGTCGCGCTTCTGGGCCCATCTGCGGCCACAGCCATCATCGCCCTGATTCCGGTCGTTGCTTCGCTGGCCGCCATTCCCGTACTTGGAGAGCTGCCGTCTGGTGGAGAGTGCGTTGCACTTGCCGTCGTTGTTGGCGGCGTGCTCTTGGCAGCACGTCCTGCCCGTAAAGCAGCGAAGCCATCGATTTCCGCAACCACGAGGCATACACCATGATCCGGTTCTACTTTCATCCGACCCCCAACCCCGCAAAGATCGCGCTCTTTCTGGAGGAGACCGGTCTGGCCTACGAAGCCTTGCCGGTCGACACAAGCAAGGGCGAGCAGCATGCGCCCGCCTTTCGTGCGATCAATCCGAACGGCAAGGTACCGGCCATCGTCGATACCGAGGGGCCGGGCGGCAACGAAGTCAGGGTCTTCGACTCGACCGCCATCCTGATCTATCTGGCGGAAAAGACCGGCCAGCTTCTGGGCACGTCCGAGGATCGGCCGGAGTTGCTGTCCTGGCTGCTCTTCATCGCCTCGGGATTGGGGCCGTTCTCCGGGCAGGCGGTGCACTTCCAGTTCGCCGCACCCGAGGGCTTGGACTACGCGGCCAATCGTTACCGCCGCGAGGCGGAGCGGCACTATCAGGTTCTCAACGATCACCTGTCCGGACGCGAGTTCATCGTCGGCAGCGGTTTCACGATCGCCGACATCTCCGCCTGGGGCTGGCTCGATCGCGCTTCCCGCGTGCGCAAGGGCGCCGAGGATCCTCTGGGGCCCTTTCCCGAACTGAAGCGGTGGTTCGCAGGCGTGGATGCGCGTCCGGCGGTCGCTCGCGCCCGGGCGCTCGCCAAGAGCCATGCGTTCAAGGCGATCAACGACGAGGAGACCAAGCGTGCGCTCTTCCCGTCGAACTATCCCCCTGCATCGGCGCAAGGAGTTTGAAATGGAACTGAAGAACAAGCGGGTCCTCGTCACGGGCGGATCGAGCGGGATCGGCCTCGCGCTGGCCCATGCGCTGATCGCGCGAGGCGCCAGGGTGGTCATCACCGGAAGGCGCAGAAGCGTCCTGGACGATGCACTGCGCAGCCTTGACTCGGCGACGGGCGTCTGCGCTGACGTGGGAAGTCCCGAGGGACGCGCGGCCACGCTGGACCAGGCGATACAGACGCTGGGCGGACTCGACATCCTCGTCAACAACGCCGGCGGCGTGCGGGCTGGCCGGCTGGAGAACACCACGGAAGCCGATATCGAGCAGATGGTGATCGTCGACTTGCTCGCGCCAGTCTTGTTGACCCGCGCGGCGCTCCCCGCTCTGCGGGCCAGCGGAGATGCCATGGTGGTGAATGTCGCATCCGGCATTGCCCTGGTCGGCGCACCCTTCTATGCAACGTATGCCGCGGTGAAAGCAGGTCTGGCTCGCTTTGGCGAGGCGCTCAGGCGCGAGCTCAAGGGCGAAGGCATTCATGTGTTGACGGCCTATCCTGGAGGCACGGACACGCCGATGATGAAGTCGAATCGCGCTGGTCCCGAACTGGGGTTTTCGCGCGAGCCTGCTTCTGCGGTGGCCGATGCCATCGTCGCCGGGATCGAGGCGAACGCTTTCGAGGTCATCCGGGGCGGGGAGGCGAGAGCCCAGATGATTGCGCTCAACCGTAACGATCCGGTAGCGGTCGATGCGAGATTCCTGACGCTCAAGAGCGCGCTGGAAGAGGCGGTCAAGGACCACAGCGCATTGTGACGACGCGGCATCAAGCACCGCATCCACTCACGAAGCCAACCACGAACCGATCCAGGAACGATCATGGCGCGCCCCAGAGAGTTTGACGAAGCAGTGGCCCTCGATGCCGCGATTCAATGCTTCTGGTCGAGGGGCTACGAAGCCACCTCGGTGCGGGACCTGGCCGACGCGATGGGTATCGCCGGCCCCAGTCTGTACAACACGTTTGGCGACAAACGCACGCTGTACCGGCAGGCGCTCGAACACTATGTCGAGCGAGGCTTTTGCGATCGGGTCCGGCGCTTCGAGTCCCAGTTGGCACCTCGTGCGGCCATCGGTGCGTTCTTCGATGAGATCATCGAATTGTCGCTGGCCGACGACCAGCGCAAGGGATGCCTGATCGTGAACTCGGCACTGGAGCTGGCACCTCACGACGCGGAGTTTCAGGCTGCACTGGCCGCTGTCTTGCGCGACATGGAGGCCTTCTTCTACCGTTGCGTCAAGGCCGGCCAAGATGCCGGCGCGATCAACATCACGTTGCCGGCCGATGATCTCGCCCGGATGCTGCTCGGCTTGCTAATGGGGCTGCGCGTCCTCGCGCGATCGCGGCCAGAACCGGAATTGCTGCGTGGGCTTGTCCGGCCCGCATTGGCGCTGCTCGATGGCGCCGGCACATCTCAACGACGGAGTCGCAAATGATCGACCTCTACTATTGGCCCACGCCCAATGGCCACAAGGTCACGATGTTTCTGGAGGAGGCTGGCCTCGAATACCGCATTCATCCTGTCGACATCAGTGCGGGCGACCAGTTCAAGCCTGAGTTCCTCGCGTTCTCGCCGAACAACCGGATGCCTGCGATCATCGACATGCAGCCGGTCGACGGCGGGGAGCCCGTGACCGTCTTTGAATCGGGCGCCATCCTGGTCTATCTTGCGGAGAAAACGGGTCGCTTCATGCCGACCGACCTGCGTGAGCGCAAGGCGGTGCTGGAATGGCTCTTCTGGCAGGTCGGTGGACTCGGCCCCATGGCCGGTCAGAACCATCACTTTGGCATCTATGCGCCCGAGAAGATCCCCTATGCCATCACGCGCTACGTCAACGAGACCAATCGCCTGTACGGTGTGCTCGACCGACGCCTGGCCGTGCAGGAATATCTCGCAGGTGAAACCTATTCGATCGCGGACATGGCGACCTACCCCTGGGTGGTGCCGTGGAAGCGCCAGCAGCAGGAACTCGACGAGTTCCCCAGTCTGCGGCGGTGGTTTGATGCGATTCGCAATCGTCCCGCGACGATCAGGGCCTATGCGCGCGGCGAGCCTTTCGCATCGCGTCCTGCGGTGACGGAGGAGGGCAAGAAGCTTCTGTTCGGTCAAACTGCCGCAGGCCCGCAGGCGCGCTGATACGTTTATGGTGCACACACCAGCGATTACTCAAAGTCAAAGCAATCACGCGACGTGGGCGTGCGCCAGCTGCTGCAGGGAGCTCGGGAATTCGTGGAGATCTTTCGAGGCGCGGGCATGATATCGCTATGACCATCGAACCGTGGGCGGACGCCCAGCTATCTGAAGATATTCCTCGGCTTGCTCAGGGCGGTGAGAGCGAGACTGTGGAATTCAAGCGAGAGCTGCCAAAGCAGGTGCGGGATCTTGCCAAGGAAATCGCGGCTTTCGCTTCCAGCAGCGGGGGCCGACTCCTTCTTGGAGTGGCAGACGACGGCTCGATTCCAGGAGTCGAAAATGCACATGACCCAGCGGTTCGAGATGATCTCGGCAGAAGGATCGTGGGCGTTTGCCAGATCATCGATCCCCCCGTCCGCCCGCAGATCGGCTGGACATCGGCAAATGGGCTCGGCGTTCTCGTCATCACTGTCGAGAAGGGTTCAGAGCCTCTGTACTACGTGGATTCGCGCGCGTACATCCGGCACGGCACGGTCTCCCGACCGGCGACGGCCTCAGAGGTTCGCGCTGCCTTGACAGCTTCCATGCCCGGGGAGGCCGCAGAAGGACCCAAGAATCATCCGGAGCTGTCTGCGCTGGCCGACGTGCTCGCCAACGTGCGACGCTGGAGCGATACGGACTCCGAGATGCGAAGCCTGAAACCCTGGATTGAAGATTGGTCGGCAGATGCGGAGGTCTATGCGTCAAAGCTGCGCGACCTGTCCGTCTCCGACTGGGCCATTGAGAGCCACGTCAATGAACGGTTGGAAGCCACAGCTGAGAAGCTCGATGAAGTCGCACAGTTCCGGCACTACCTCGGCGAAGGGGAAAACTTCAACGACGTGTGCAACTCCGCAGGCTTCGCTGCTGCGGAGTTGATGCGCGATCTGGTCGATCCTATCGAGGTCAGCGATGAGACACAGCGAAAAGTCCTGGAGGCGATTGCCAAACTTGCCCGCAAGTTGACCCAAATGTGGGACCGTGCCAACAAAGAGATCTTCGATGGGCGTGTCGAGAAAGCCCAGCAGGAAACCTATGGCATCGGCCAGCAAATCGCCACTTGGACCTATTTCAGGCTGTCTGTTGTGCCGGAAAGCACGCTGGCCGATCTGCGCCGAATCGGTCTTAGCCTGCTCCAACTGGTGTCCATGAGGGTCTACATGGATGGCGGCGCTTCACTACAGCGCATCGTCGATGATGCTCAGACTCTTGTGAAAGAGCTGAATGCGAACGTCGAGAGTTTCCTGCAGTTCGATCGCTGAGTACTGTGTGCGCCGCCGTTTGCCCTTGGGCGGCTGCGGGCCACGGCTGCCAGAGGCGTGCTCGCTCCAGCGGTACGGTGACCGTGCGCGCACTCAGCGTCTATGCGCTGGCGCGCGCCTCAGGTCGCCGGGAAGCACAATCCCCAGGCTCCCATGCAACTCCTGACATGGATGCGGTCCGTAGCTACCCGGAACCCGAATACCCTCTAAACCCGCGTCAGATATGGGTTTGCGTCCGTCCGATGCAAATCGAAAGTCCTTGACAGCGGACATTTTTTATGGCGAGCATAAAGACGCAACGTCATCGCCGTGCAAGCTCCTAGCCCACCAAGCAGAAGGTCGTATGGCCCCATGCCTAGGTCGTCACCGCCCACCTCCACTGGTTCGTCACTCACCAACGTGTGGCGCCCTGCTTCAACATTGACGGCAAAGTTGCCAGGCAGGTCACTGATTCGTACAGCGCCAGCGGGTAGCGGCCCCGCTGCGGGTGTTGACGCCACTGGGGGAGGGGCGGGAGCCGGCAAATACCGCTTCGCCCAGGCAGCGATGAGCCCGGCGGCGTATGTGGCATCGCTCTGACTATTGAGCAGATGGTCGGCATCGTCGAGCGAAACGAAGGACTTTGGGTGCAGCGCCTGTTCGAAGATTCGGCGTGCGTTGTCTACGCCTACTATCGTGTCGCCAGGCGCGTGCAGCACAAGCAGCGGCCGACGCAAAGCGTGGATTCGCTCGGCCTGCGGCTGGGAGGCGACGTCATCAAGAAATTCGCGCCGCAATGTGAACTCGCGGCCCGCAAGCATGACACGGGCCTCGCCGTTGGACTCGATGAGAGCCAGCCCCTCCCCAAATTGACGCTTAACTTGTGCCGGATCGAATGGTGCGCCCAGCGTCACCACCGCACGCGCATCGGCGATGCGGTGTGCAGCGGCCAGAACGGCGGCGCCACCAAGCGAATGTCCGATGAGCAACGCTGGCGCGCCATGTTCACTTCTCAGCCAGTCTGCCGCCGAAACTAGATCGCCGACGTTTGAGCTGAAATGAGTGTTTTCGAAGTCACCTCCGCTACCACCCAAGCCGGTGAAATCGAAGCGAAGCACGCCGAAACCGGCTTCGACCAACGCACGCGCAATGTAGGCAGCCGCTTTCGAGTCTTTGGAACACGTAAAGCAGTGGGCGAAGACCGCCCACGCTCTTGGCAAAGTGTTTGGTTTATCTACCCGCGCGGCCAGCAGATGGCCGAGGCTCCCAGGGAATTCAACTTTATGGCTGATCATGCTTCACTGAAGTTAAGACGCACGTTTAACCGCTATCAGGCTGGCCGCGACTTCAAGATTCCAACACGAAATCTATCCACGCGCCAGTCTTCACAATCCTGGAAATTGGGCAACAAGTCCGCTTCACAAAACTGAAACGGGCCACACATCGTGGACGTTACTAGAATGAACAGATGACTTCTCACGTTGAAAAAGATTTCACCAAGCCAAGCAATTTTCTACGCCACGTCATCGAAAACGACCTTAAGCATGGGGTCTATGCAGCACGCAAATGGGGAGGCAGCCCCGGCGACTCGCTACACCATGCGCAAGGCATGCAAGACCCCGCCAAGGTTCGCACGCGCTTCCCTCCCGAACCCAACGGCTACCTGCACATTGGCCATGCCAAAAGCATCTGGCTCAATTTCGAGCTCGCCAAAGAATACGGCGGCGTGTGTCACTTGCGCTTCGATGACACCAACCCCGAGAAGGAAGAACAGGAATACGTAGATAGCATCCGCGACGCGGTGAAGTGGCTAGGTTATGAGACCTACTTGGCCGATCGCCCCGAAGCGCCCGGCACCACGCAGCCGCATGAATACTTCGCCAGCGACTACTTTGACTTCATGTACCGCGCGGCCGAGTACCTGATCAGCGCCGGGCTCGCCTACGTGGACGAGCAGACGCCTGACCAGATGCGCGCCACGCGCGGCGACTTCAACACGCCCGGCATTGACAGCCCGTTCCGTGCACGTAGCCCCGCCGAGAATCTAGCGTACTTTCGGCAGATGCGCGATGGCGAGCTCGAAGACGGCGCCGCTACGCTGCGCGCGAAGATCGACATGGCCAACTCCAACATCAACATGCGCGACCCGGCGCTTTATCGCATCCGCCGGGCTACGCACCACAACACCGGCGATAAGTGGTGCATCTATCCCATGTACACCTATGCACATCCAATCGAGGACGCGTTGGAGCAGATCACCCATTCGATTGCCACGTTGGAGTTCGAAGACCAGAGACCGTTCTACGACTGGCTACTCTACCGCTTGGCAGAAGGGGGCTTGATCGCCAGCCCGCATCCGCGTCAATATGAATTCGCGCGGCTCAATGTGACGCATGTGATTACCAGCAAGCGCAAGCTGCGCCAACTGGTCGAAGATGGGCACGTCGATGGCTGGGACGACCCGCGAATGCCCACCCTAGCTACCAAAAGGAGGCCCCCCGGCTCTGCCGGGGAGGCAGTAGAAGTTTGACTTTTCAGGAGGTTGTCCACCGTAGAGACTTTCAATCGTGAGCCGCCAAGCAAACGAAAGGAAGAAACACGATGGACAAGTATGAAAGTTTGAGTCACACGGCCTGGGATTGCAAATATCACGTGGTCTTCATCCCCAAGTGTCGAAGGCGAACGCTGTACAAGCAGCTACGCGAACACCTGGGTGAGGTATTCAGAAAGTTGGCCGCGCAAAAGGAATGCAGGGTTGAAGAGGGGCATCTGATGCCCGATCACGTGCACATGATGCTGTCGATCCCACCGAAGTACTCGGTGTCGCAGGTGGTGGGCTTTATCAAAGGCAAGAGCGCAATCCACCTTGCGCGGGTGTACGGAGAGCGAAAGCGCAACTTCGTGGGTCAGCACTTCTGGGCGCGAGGGTACTTCGTCTCGACGGTGGGACGCGACGAAGCGGTGATACGGGAGTACATCCGAAACCAGGAGAAGGAAGACGAGAGGTTGGACCAACTCGGTCTATGGAGGTGAGTAGCCACCGATAGGTGGCCCCAAGAATGAGGGGCCGCGTTAGCGACCCCTTACAGCCGCTTTGAGCGGCTCACATCCCGAATGCCCCCGGCTTTGCCGGGGGATGGTTACCCGGGCCTCCGCCGTCGCGGCTACACACCCGAAGCGCTCAAGCTGTTCTGTGAACGCAGCGGCGTGACCAAGACCGGTGGCTGGATAGACTACGCGAGCCTCGAAGCGGCGCTCCGCGAAACGCTCGACCCCATCGCCACGCGAGCGATGGCCGTGCTCGACCCGGTGAAGCTCGTCATCACCAACTGGGCCGAGTTGATGGGCAGCGACGCCCTGCTCGACGACTGCACCGCTCCTGTGAACCCGCGCGACCCCGAAGGCGGCTTACGACGCTTCAAGATCGGCCGCGAAGTGTGGATCGAACGTACCGACTACGAGGACGTGCAACCCAAGGGCTTCTTCCGCTTGTTCCCAGGCAACAAGGTTCGCCTGAAATACGGCCACACCATCGTATGCACGGGTGCCACGCGCGACGCCGGCGGCAAGCTGGTCGAAGTGCTGGCCACGCTGGTGCCCGATACCAAGAGCGGCACGCCCGGCGCGGATGCGGTGAAGGTGAAGGGCAACATCACCTGGGTCGCGGTTGCCGATGCAGTGCCTGTCGAGGTGCGTCTGTATGAACGGCTGTTTGCCACACCACAGCCTGGCAGCGGGGAATTGCTGGACGAGCTAAACAAAGAGAGCCTGGTGACATGCGCGGCCTTCGCTGAGCCGTCAATGGCCGTAGCGAAGTTTGGCGGTGCTGCGTTCCAATTCGAGCGGCACGGGTACTTCGTAGTGGATGCAAAAGCGGCCAACGATGGCACGCTTGTGTTCAATCGGGCTGCGGGGATGCGAGACAGCCGGGAAAGATAGACGCTGAGCAGATATTGTTTCGCGCAAAACATGGGCGGGGCCAGTGAAACGTTGATTGAAGGCTCGAAGCTGAACAAGGGGTGGAACGACGGGCTGGATATACTGACGGACAGTAACTGAGGGGATCCGGCTCCCATGGCCGCGCCAGCACATTCGCCGCCCTTCCATGCCACTGAAAATCTACAACACGCTGACGCGACGTCTGGAAGCGTTCCAGCCCATCGAGCCCGGTCATGTGCGCATGTACGTCTGCGGCATGACGGTGTACGACCTGTGCCATCTCGGTCATGCGCGCTCCATGCTGGCATTCGATGTCGTGCAGCGCTGGCTCAAGGCCACAGGCTACCGCGTGACCTATGTCAGAAACATCACCGACATCGACGACAAGATCATTGCCCGCGCCATCCTAAATAACGAGACCATTTCCGCGTTGACCGATCGCTTGGTGGATGCCCTGCACCAGGACGCCGATGCGCTGGGCATCGAGCGACCCACCCACGAGCCGCGCGCGACGCAGTACGTGCCACAGATGCTGGCGCTGATCGGCCGTCTCGAGGAAAAAGGTCTGGCTTACCGCACCGAAAGCGGCGACGTAAACTATGCCGTGCGCCGCTTCGAAGGCTACGGCAAGCTCTCGGGCAAATCGCTTGACGATCTGCGTGCGGGTGAGCGTGTGGCGGTGGATGCAGACAAAAACGACCCGCTCGATTTCGTGCTCTGGAAATCGACCAAGCCCGACGAGCCGGCCGAGGCCCAGTGGCAAAGCAACTACGGTGCGGGTCGCCCTGGCTGGCACATCGAGTGCTCGGCCATGAGCTGCGCCACGCTGGGTGAAACCTTCGACATCCACGGCGGCGGTGCCGACCTGCAGTTTCCCCACCACGAAAACGAGATCGCCCAAAGCGAGGGTGCCACGGGCCAGCCCCTGGCGCGCCTCTGGATGCACAACGGTTTGGTGCGTGTGGACAACGAAAAGATGTCCAAGAGCCTCGGCAACTTCTTCACCATCCGCGAGGTGCTGACCAAGTACGACCCGGAAACGGTGCGTTTCTTCATCCTGCGCGCGCACTACCGCAGCGCGCTGAACTACAGCGACGTGCACCTGGACGACGCGCGTGGCGCGCTCAAACGCCTGTACACCGCGTTGTCGCTGGCGCCGGCCGCGCCAGTGGCCCAGATCGACTGGAATCAGCCACACGCACAGCGTTTTCGCGTGGCGATGGACGAGGACTTCGGCACCCCAGAAGCGGTGGCGGTGCTGTTTGAGCTGGCCGGTGAGGTCAACCGCAGCAAAGACCCTGCGGTCGCGGGTCTGCTCAAGGCGCTGGGTGCGACACTCGGTCTGCTGCAGACCGATCCCGCGACCTACTTGCAAAGCAGGGCAGGCGCGTCGGGTGGGCTGAACGAGACGACCATCCTGGAGCACATCGCCGCGCGGGCTGCGGCCAAGCAGTTCAAGGATTTTGTGGAAGCCGACCGTATCCGGGCGGACCTGCTCGAACAGGGCGTCGTGGTCAAGGACAGCCCCGCCGGCACCACTTGGGAACGCACCTGATGGCCACCTCTGAACTGCCCGATCTCGTGCCTGAGCCGCACTGTCGAAGAGAATGACGTCGGTGCGCAAGAGCATCGGCGAGCTCAACGTTCGCATTGAATGCGCTCGCCTCTGCCGAAGCTTTACATCCAGACGTAGGACGGCAGCGCGCTGCTGAAGCCGATCGGTCTTCGCACCCTAGAGCACCAGGACGCCAGGACGCCAGGACAGGACGCCAAGCTTGTAGTGGCCAACGAAGGTGAATATCGGCACTGACCTGCCGAACTCCGCCACGAAAAGGCTGAGCTGGCTTCGACCACCACAGCTCGTGGTTCTTGAGTTGCTCGAATTCCCCGCAGTACCGTGGGCAGACGATCACGAGATCCGGTCGCCGCCAATGAAAGTGCCGAATAGCCCCGTGGGATGATTGAGATGCGCCGCCAAGAGAAGCCCGAAGTTTATGCGCCGCCGTACCGCTCAGTTTTTATGCGGGCCGCAGGTATGCCGGCATCGACCAGTCCGTTGGCAACGGCTTCGACGAACCGATTGGCGCCGCATACGTAGACATGGCGAGGTGTGTGGTCCCAGCGGCCGAGCACGTTGGCGATGGCAGCAGCATCGAGCCGTCGGCCCAGGTCGGTCGGCCGCGGTGGTGGCTCGCGCGTAGTCACGGCGATGAAGGTGAAGTCGGACCGAGCTGCTTCGAGTGCGAGCAACTCGGCACGGAAAGGTAGGTCAGCCGGGGTGCGTGCGGAGCAGACCAACAGCACGGGCATCGGCACCTGCGGCACTTCGACCGTGGCGACCGTCTGCGCCACTACCGCTGTGAGGTCTGCGGCCCACGCGCGCACCATCGCCATCAACGGCGCGATGCCGGAACCGCCCGCGATCAACAACAGCGGCCCGCCATCGGCCGGCCCCCAGACGAAGTGCCCACCGAGCGGCCCACGTACTTCGATACTTTCGCCCGCCTCAGCGATGTCATGGAAAAAAGGTGACACCTCACCATCGTCGAGCTTCTCGATGATGAGCTCGACGGTATCTGCGCCTGGCACCGATGCAATGGAATAGCTGCGTTGCGCGGCATAACCATCGGGAGCGGTCAGCCGTACATTGACGTGCTGACCCGCGCGGTGCGAAGTCAGTGCTGGTAGTTCGAGAAAGACGCTCTTGATGCGTGGCGTGAGTTGCTCAATGCGCTCGATTTTGACGTCACGCCACGGGTCGTTTTGCTCACCGGTCGTCATCAGCGATCGCTCGAATAACGTTGCTCTCGCCAGGGATCGCCGTACATGTGATATCCACGTAGCTCCCAGAAACCGGCTTCGTCTCGCGCGGTGAATTTGAGCCCTTTGATCCACTTTGCGCTCTTCCAAAAGTACAGGTGCGGTACCAGCAAGCGCGCCGGACCGCCGTGTTCAGGCGCCAAAGGCTCGCCGTCAAAATGCGTCGCGACCATGGCTCGGCCACCGAGCAAATCGGCAACAGGCACGTTGGTGTCGTAGTCGTCTAGCGATAGCGCCAGCAGCCAGGGTGTGGGAGCCGCTAGGCCGGCATCAGCGAGCAGGTCGTCGATGGTCACACCTTCCCAGCGTGTGTCGAACTTGGACCACGTCGTGACGCAGTGGATGTCGCCCTCCCACACGGTTCGCGGCAGCGTCATGAACTCGTCCCAGCTCCAGCTTTTCACGGGCCGAGGACCGTTGCTCAGAGTGAACTGCCAAGCGGCCATGTCGATGCGAGGCGTAGTTCCTTTCGAGAGCACAGGAAAACCATCTGTCTTGAACTGCCCTGGCGGCAAGCGGTCAGCAGTGGCTGCAGTGGGCCGTCGCCCGATGAATTTGCGTGTGACCATGTTGAAGACTCCTGCATCGTGTTGTTTAGGGACAAGGCAATCGCTCTTTGCTCAATATTACGCGGCGAATTGGTCCGTTGTGCCACTATGGAGCCCGCGTCTTGCCCGCCGCGCTGGATACCGCCTAGTTTGGCAGCGCGGTAGGTAGCGCGGGACATGGTGAGCCCAGACCGCGCAGACTCACGAGCCTGCGAAGCCGGCATTTACTCGATCGTCGTGGGTTCATCCACGATGGCATGCGACGAATGCCAACTGTAGGGGCGCTGGCGCTCAGGATAGTCCGACTTTTGGCGCCCAACGTCCAGACCTTTTGAGCGCCCCTCCTCGTCCCCATTAGAGTTGGCGACCGAGACGAGCTATCGCGGCGCACCCCCGTCCACCCTTGTCATCCAGTGCCACCGGAACGGTACCCAGTGCCGTGCTGTGCACGCGGAAAGGTCTAACTGACGGTCAGGCCAGCTGGTTAACCGACGGACGTGTGCAACCTGCATCGCCATCGCTGCCCGTCCTGCAACTCGTCGAATCCGGCTGAGCATCTGCCCATACCGTTCGTGGCGCAGGGGCAGGCCCAGCTTCAGCTCGGCCACGAAGGCAGAATCGGACGCACGGAGTATTTATCAAGACGCGCCGGCGTCTTGTCGTGCCGGCCTTCGGTTCAAATGAGAAAAGAATCAAAGGATGCAGCCTGTGGGCGACGCCATCTCGTCGCCTGCAGTAGCACGGGTTCGATCAACCGCAACCCGGCTTGCGAATTCGATTGCATGGTCCGGGCCGCAAGGAGTCGCAACATGAGTTCGAAAGAAATTGCCGTCCTCGCTGGAGGTTGTTTCCGGGGCATGCAGGGCTTGGTGCGCAAGCTTCCGGGCCTAGCAGCACATGCGTCGGCTACAGCGGTGACGTTTCCAATGCCACCAACCGTAGTAGCGGCACGCTCGCCGAGGCATTCGAAGCAGAGTTCGCTCCGGTCCATGCCAGTTTTCGCGCGCTGCTGGAATTCTTCGTTCAGATCCACGATCCCCACAGGCTTGCCAAGCGCGTGACCACCGTCGCATGAGCGCTTGCCCCGGTCAACCAGCGAACGGTCCGGGTCCGTACTCTCATTCAAGGATTCCATGACGAGCGACCACTTCCACCTCAACGCCCCTAAGTTGCGAGTTCCGCAGTGGATCGACGCGCACGGGAACCCGAGCCAGCCACTCGAGTTGGCCGATCTCGGAGACGGGTTCAAGGTGATCTTTTGCTTCCAGCACGGGTGTCCGGGTTCTCACAGCCACGGATTTCCGACACTCAAGACGCTAGTGGAAGCACTGTCCGGTCAAGGCTTCGGGTTCGCGGCCGTGCAAACAGTGTTTACGGCCGCCGAGACAAACACATTCGATCGATTAAGCGAGACGCAGCAGCGCTACGGATTGGCTATCCCGTTCGGCCACGACCCGGCCGTGGACCGCTATCCGAGCCTGATGGCGGATTTCGAGACGCGCGGCACACCGTGGTTCATCGTTTTCGACCCGCTGGGGGAGGTCCTTCACAGCGACTTCTACCTCGATGATGAGCTCCTGTTGCGGGACTTCGGCCGCGCCGACGAAGTGTCTCAGGCGGAGTGACGCCGACTGCCAACGACCCCCGAACTTGGAGACTGAATTGCAAACCACCGTGACCGGCCCGAACGATCAGCCCGGCGACCCGGCATCGCCAACAGCGCTGCACATGCCATTCGACAACAGCTACGCGCGCGATCTTGAGGGCCTGTATGCGAGATCAAACCCAGCAGGCTCGCCAGCGCCTCGGCTGCTGCGGCTGAACCGCGACTTGGCTGACGAGCTCGGCCTGGACGCCGACGAAATGTCCTCAGCCGGCGGCCTCGCCGTGCTCGCCGGCAATGCCGTGCCGGCCCAGGCGCAGCCGCTGGCGCAGGCCTATGCCGGGCACCAGTTCGGCGGCTTCTCGCCGCAGCTCGGCGATGGCCGCGCCCTGCTGCTGGGCGAACTCATCGACCGCCACGGCCGGCGCCGTGACATCGCCCTGAAGGGATCGGGCCGAACCCCGTTCTCGCGTCGTGGTGACGGCAGGGCCGCACTTGGACCCGTGCTGCGGGAGTACCTGATGGGCGAGGCCATGCATGCCCTAGGCATCCCCACCACGCGCGCGCTGGCCGCGGTGGCCACCGGCGCGACCGTACAGCGCGCGCAGATCTTGCCTGGCGCCATCCTGACGCGGGTGGCAGCCAGCCACTTGCGTGTAGGCACCTTCGAGTACATCGCCGCCCGAGGCGACGAGGTCCTGCTGCGCCGGCTGGCCGACTACGCCATCACGCGTCACGATGCAGCACTGGCCGGCACCCCCGACACCTACTTGGGTCTGCTGCAGGCGGTGGTCGAGCGTCAGGCTTCGTTGGTCGCCCGCTGGATGGGCGTGGGCTTCATCCACGGCGTCATGAACACTGACAACATGACGATCTCCGGCGAAACGATCGACTACGGCCCTTGCGCTTTCATGGAGCACTTCGACCCCAATGCCGTATTCAGCTCAATCGACACCTCAGGCCGCTATGCCTATGGCAATCAGCCGGCGATTGCGCAGTGGAACTTGGCACGCTTGGCCGACGCTTTGCTGCCCCTGATCGACGCCGATGCCGAGTCTGCGGCCCAACGCGCCGGCGCGGCTGTAGAGGCATTTGCCGAACGCTTCGACTTTCATTGGACGTCCGTCCTGCGGCTCAAGCTGGGCTTGGACGGCAGCGGTGGGGACGACCGCGCGCTGGCCGACGACTACCTGACGCTGCTGAGCCAGTACCGCATCGATTTCACGCTCGCGTTTGCCCGCCTGGCCGACGCGGCCCAAGGCAACGACACGCCGCTTCGCGCGCTGTTCGGAGGGGCGGACGCAGCGCTGGAACTTTGGCTGAAGCGCTGGCGCGAGCGCACCCACGCGGTAGGCACAGACCTGGACGAACTCGCGGCGGCCCTGCGGAGCGCCAATCCGATCTACATCCCGCGTAACCATCACGTCGAAGCGGCGCTAGCGGCGGCCGTGGAGCGCGATGACTTGGCACCTTTCGAGCGCCTGCTGCGGGTGCTGGAACACCCTTTCGACGAGCATCCGGCGGACAGCTCGTTAGCCGAGCCCGCACCGGCAGAGCAGACGGAGAACTACCGTACCTTCTGCGGCACCTGAACGGCGGATTCCCGAGCGCAACTACTCAACCGCACCTGGAGGAACAACCATGCAAGAAGACAGCGTACAAGCAGGCATCACGGGGGAACCCGCGCCCGAACTGGGCGTGACGCAATGGATCGACGCAGCCGGCCAACCCCTGGCCGACTATGGTCTGGACAAGATGCGCGGGGCATTCAAGCTGATCTTCTGTTTCCAGGACGCCTGCCCAGGCTGCCACGTGACCGGCTTTCCCTCGCTGGTCCGTGTGGTCGAGGCGTTTCGCGGTTCGCCCTTCGTCAGCTTTGTGGCGGTGCAAACGGTTTTCGAGGACTTTGAATCCAACACCGTAGATCGGGTGGCAGCGAACCAACGCAAATACGCACTGCCAATACCGTTCGGCCACGACGCCGGCGCCGGCCGCGTGGGCGCCAGTTCGGTGCTGATGCAGCGCTACCGCAACGGCGGCACACCCTGGTTCATCCTTGTCGATCCCAGTGGCGCGGTGGTTTACAACTACTTCCGCATCGACGTCGAAAAACTCATTGCCGAGCTCAAACGCGCCGAGTCGGCGCCACCTGTGCCCACGCCAGATGCAGGAACCATCACCTGGCGAGAGGTCATCCAGCACGCGCAAGGCAACAATCCACCGCCGCCACGGCGGCTCGAGCTCGACGACGAGCAGTGGCGTCAACGCCTGACGCCCGAGCAGTACCGCGTCACGCGACAGAGGGGAACCGAACCTGCGCACAGCTCGGCCATGTGTACCTTGTTCGAACCCGGTGTTTATGGATGCGTGTGCTGCGGTACCGAACTGTTCGACGCTTCTAGCAAGTTCCGAAGCAAGAGTGGTTGGCCCAGCTTCAGGCAGGCGCTGGCGCCCGGGCTGATCGCGCACCACTACGATTCGAGCCATGGTATGACGCGCATCGAGACCACCTGCAATGTGTGCGACGCGCACCTGGGCCATGTTTTCCCCGATGGGCCCGAACCCAGCGGCCTGCGCTACTGCATGAACGCTGCGGCGTTGGTCAAGTCATGATGAACTTCGACACTATCGTTATCGGTGCTGGGCAGGCAGGGCCGTTTCTGGCGGCCAAGCTCGTGGATCGCGGCCGCAATGTCGCGCTGGTGGAAGCCCGCGACCTTGGCGGCACCTGCGTCAACCGAGGCTGCACACCCACCAAGACTTTGCGCAAATCGGCGCGAGTGGCCTACCTGGCCCGTCGCGCTGCCGAGTTCGGAGTGAATGTGGGCACGGTGAACGTCGACTTCGCCGTCGCCATGCAACGCATGCAAGATAGGGTCGACCAGGCGCGATCCGGACTCGAGAGCTGGCTCGGCGGGTTGCAGGGCCTGCGCATCATTAAGGCCCACGGCCGGCTGACGGGTCGCGATGGTGGCGAGTTCCTGGTGCGGGCGGGCGAACACATTTTGCGCGCGCCTCAAATCATCCTGAACACGGGTACGCGCCCCTCCGTGCCGCCAATTCCGGGTCTGGCAGAAAACCCGTACCTTGATAGCGAGGGACTGTTGGCGTTGCGCGAGCTGCCCCGCAAGTTGGTGATCATCGGAGGCGGGTACATAAGCCTTGAGATGGCGCAGATCTTTCGCCGCCTCGGCAGCAAGGTCGCCATCATCGAGACGGGGCCGCGCTTGACGGGACGGGAAGACGTCGACGTGTCCGCTGCAGTCACCGAGATGCTGCAGGCCGAGGACATCGACGTTTACATCGGCGTGTCTATTGCGGCAGTCAAACCGGGGGAAACCGAGGGCGGCACCTGTGTTCAACTGGCCGACGGCCGCATCATTGGCGGCAGCCACCTGCTGGTGGCTACCGGCCGCGCGCCCAACACCGACGATCTGGGGCTGGATAGTGTGGGGTTGAGGGCCAACATGCGTGGCTACATCGCCACCAACGATCGGCTCGAGACCGACGTACCAGGCATCTGGGCGCTGGGAGACATCAACCAGCGCGGGGCCTTCACCCACACCAGCTACCACGATCAGGAGGTTCTGGCCGAGAACCTCGCGGGCGGGCAGCGTAGCGCCGACGCGCGCAACAGCATCTATGCCATGTTCACCGATCCACCACTGGCACACGTGGGGTTGTACGAAGCCGAGGCCAAGCGCCTAGTGGAAAAAGAGGGTCGACGTATTTCGCAGGCCGTGCACGCGATGAAGGACGTGAGCCGGGCGAAGGAAGAGAGTGAAACCGTGGGCGTGATCAAGCTGCTGATCGATGAAGACAGCGGCCTGTTCCTGGGTGCCACGATGCTGGGCATACAGGCCGACGAGATCATTCAATCCATTGGCCTGGTGATGGCCAGCCAGGGCACCTGGCGCACGGTGCGTGAGGCACTGCCAGTGCACCCCACCGTCACGGAATTCCTGCCCACCATCATCGACCGCCGCAAGCTCTTGGTGGTGAACTAAATAGAGGGAGCGAAGATGCCGATCAATCGATCTTTTCTTGGCCGAAACCGCGGCGTCGACAACCACGGGGGTCGTTTGCCGCCGGGACAGTCTCTGACTGAAGGTTTCCCAGTCCTGACCCATGGGCCTTCACCGCGCCCGCGCAGCGATGACGAATGGGTGCTGACCATGAAAGTCGGCCCGCGACTGGTGGCCCAATGGACTCTGGCCGAATTCAAGGCTCTGCCGCAGAGCGAGCAGGTGGTCGACATTCACTGCGTGACCACCTGGTCCAAGTTCGACACGCGATGGCGTGGCGTCACAGTGGACGACCTTCTCGCCGCAGCCGGCGTGCAAGCACCCACCCCCTGGGTGCTTGCACATTCGCAGGACGGCTACAGCACCAACCTGCCGCTGGCGGACTTGACGCAAGGGCGCGCCATGGTCGCCACCCACTTCGACGACAAACCCCTGACGCACGAGCACGGCGGACCTGCACGCCTGTTGGTGCCGCACTTGTATTTCTGGAAATCAGCCAAGTGGCTGAGTAGCCTTGAGTTCACGACTGAGGAAGAAGCGGGGTTCTGGGAGCTGCACGGCTACCACATGCGCGGTGACCCGTTCAGGGAAGAGCGTTATGGCTGAGCTTGCCAGTGGCGCAAGCGGGCGGTTGGATCTGGTAGGACGCGCAATTGACCTTCGCTACGCCGCGCAACGTTTGGAACACCCCTTTTGTGCGCCGATGGCATCCATCTACAGACCGTGCTTTCCACATTCAGCTCGCACGCGGGTATGAGAGTGATGAATTCGATACCACCGCGAAGGCGTTCACCTTCTCCTTAGGCTGAGATGCCAAGGCTTATTCTTAAACATTGATTATCGGAGATGCAATATGAAACCTGATGTACTGCTCTACACGACGGGTTGGTGCCCGTACTGCCGACGGGCCAGGACGCTCCTAAAGGAAAAAGGAGTGCAATGGAAGGAACTTGACATTGATGCTAACCCAGCTCACCGACAGGCCATGACCGAAGCGTCGGGCCGAGACACCGTGCCGCAGATATTCATCAATGGTACGCATGTCGGTGGCTCCGACGACCTTGCTGACCTCGAAGCCAATGGAGAGCTTGACCAACTTCTCGCGACCAATCCGCCTTCGAGTTGAGCGGTTATTGCTCGGACACGTCGGCCCGAGCACCAAGTGTTCGTTGATTGGACGCCTTGGATCCGGCTATTTCGAAGCACCGCTTCCTCCCCAGGCAGGCCGCTCTCACAGAGAGCGAGCACTCCCCGCTCTCAAACGGGATCGCTCCGGCTAAGGGTAAGTTCGCGACAGACCCGCTATGACGGCCCCCTGCTCATTCATTGGTGGGACCCTTCCACCTCGTTGCGAGTAGCATGCTGCCAAAAGTGCAACGCTTTGAGGAGACTCGGCCATGAGCGACTACAAACCTATCAGTTGCGAGTTCCACGATGTGCTGGAATCTCTAGCGACTAGGCATACGAATGCCGAGGTGGAATACCTCAATACCGAAGGCGAATCACGCAGGATCAACGCAGAAATTCGGGACGTGTACGCGCGCGGCGGCGTTGAGTTTCTGGCCTTGAGTTCGGGTGATACGCTGCGGCTGGACCAGCTTGTATCGGTGAATGGAGTCAGACTCTCGGACTTTTAGCCAACCAGCCACTCGCAACACCAATTTGGTTGTTCAAGCGTCGGGGCAAGCCCTTCACCTGACTCAATCTCGGACGGAGCGCAAGCGTTTTGCGTTTCTTCAGGCCGGCGCTCTGATGGCTTAGCGTGAGCATGTCAGGAGCCCGACGCGTCCGCTACCAAGCGAAAGTTCCTATGGACAAGCCATCGCGAACTCACAAGAATGAGTTGCCCGCTGGCCTTGGCTTCCTTATTTGTAGCGTGGCACCACCATCCGCCAGCGCTATCGTCAAAACTGACGGCCATGGCGATTCGAGACAGGCCGGGTGCACGGCCCTCCTGGAACTCCGGCATCCCATCTTCCTATGAACCAAGCCGTCAGGTACCTCACTAAGTCCCGCTTCAAGCTGGCCGCCGAATGTCCAAGAAAGCTCTACTACACGGGCAAGAAGGACTACCTCGACCGATCGCTTGATGACAGTTTTCTGGCCGCCTTGGCCGAGGGTGGCTACCAGGTTGGTGAATTGGCCTGCCTAATTCATCCCGGTGGCGTCCGTGTAGACGAACTCGACCACCAGGTCGCACTCGCCAAGACTGCTGAACTCCTGCAGCAGGATGAAGTCACTATCTTTGAAGCTGCGATTGCTGTCGACACTCTGTTCGTGCGCGTCGACATCTTGCGCAAGAGCGGAACGCGTATCGAAATTATTGAAGTCAAAGCGAAGTCCTACAGCGCGAAGAAGGATGGTGATTTCAAAGGAACCAAGGGCCAGTTGAAGTCAGACTTCCTGCCATACCTGCAGGACGTGGCTTTTCAGCGCTACGTGTCAGAGGCGGCTTTCCCTGGTCACCAGGTTCGCGCATTCCTGATGCTTGTCGACAAAGAGCAATTCGCGACAGTCGATGGACTCAATCAGCGCTTCAAGGTGGTCGTGGAAGGAAGACGCCTGAGGGTCCAAGTTACGCCGGGCACGACGCCGGAATCCCTTGGCCAGTACCTGCTGGTCAAGGTGCCGGTGGACGGACAGGTCGACATGATTCTGTCAAGCACTCTGGCAGTCGGGCCGGCGGATCTGCGTCCCTTCCCTGACGCTGTGGGTGCGTTCGCTTTTGCCTACTCTCAGGACAAGCCGCTCCTTCCCGTTCCGTCATCGGTTTGTGGTGGCTGCCAGTTCAAAGCGCCTAGGGAAGGTCTGCATAACCCCCGCCGCAGCGTGAGCTGAGTCGTCGATTTTCAGATGACGACATGGAAGGCGGATACCGATGGTTTTTGAAGGCGGATTTCGGCCTTCTGCGGCCGTTTTGACCTGCCTCGCAGGGCATCGCCCGGGATGCGGGCGCACTCATCCCCGCTCAATGTTCAAAAGTCGTTTGCGCACCATCCACAGATTGCTCAGCGCAAACAGCATCGTGAGGCGCGCCGTGTTCTTGGCCAGACCTCGGTAGCGCACCTTGGCATGACCAAACTGCTGCTTGATCACGCGAAACGGGTGTTCCACCTTCGCCCGGATGCGCGCCTTGGCCTGCTCCAGTTTGTCCATGATCTCGCCCATGGGTGTGCTCTTGTCCAGCGCCTTGCGTTTGCCCGGGCGCATGGCCACGTGCCAGTTCGCCTCGATGCCCTGCGTCTCTTCGCGCTTGGCCACACCTTGGTAGCCCGCGTCAGCGAACACATCGCTCTCTTCTCCATGCACCAGCGCGCCGGCTTGTGTCACGTCGTTGACGTTGGCCGCCGTGCCCACCACGCTGTGCACCAGGCCCGAATCGGCGTCCACACCAATGTGCGCCTTCATCCCGAAGTGCCATTGGTTGCCCTTCTTGGTCTGGTGCATCTCGGGGTCACGCTCACCGCTGCTGTTCTTGGTCGAGCTGGGCGCGGCAATGATGGTGGCGTCCACCACGGTCCCGGTCTTGAGCAGCAAGCCCTGATGGGCCAGCCCGGCATTGATGGTGCCCAGCACCTGAGGGGCGAGCTGGTGCTTCTCCAGCAGGTGGCGAAAGCGCAGGATGGTGCTCTCATCAGGCAGGCGCGCGGCGCCGTCCAGGCCCACAAAGCGGCGGTACAAGGGGCGCTCGTGCAGCTCTTCTTCCATCGCCGGATCGCTCAGGTTCCACCACAGCTGCAGGCAGTGGATGCGCAGCATGGTCTCCACCGCAAACGGTGGGCGTCCACCGAGCGCCTGGTGCGCTCCGCGGGCGTGCGGCTGGATGAGCGCGACCAGGGCATGCCATGGCACGACCTTGTTCATCTCTTCAAGAAACACTTCCTTGCGCGTCTTCTTGTGGAGGGGGTCCAGCCCCAGCGTGATTTGGTTCATGCCCCTATCTTCTCCTCACTTCACGCCGTTTGCCAGTTCAACGGGAGGGAGGTTTTGCAGACCTTCCCTA
>NZ_AUEX01000035.1:0-40804 GCF_000426205.1 Acidovorax sp. JHL-9 | reverse complement strand
GGGCAGATTGACAAAGAAACTTGCCATCTGCTCGCGCTTGAGCGGTTTGTTGAACACCGTCTTGCCGTGCTCATCGACGCCGTGAACCTGAAACACATTCTTGGCCAAATCGATGCCAATGGTTGTAATCTTCATGGTGGACGCTCCTGCTGGTTCAAGTGGAATAACTAACGTCTCCACTGTGGCACTTTCGATGCCGTTTAGGGCGGGGGCGTCCATCCCATTGGTTCAAAGAACGGGCCGATCGATTCCCGTCGTTTCATGGAAGTGGTGCTTTAGATGATTCTTGTAACCGGCGGCGCCGGCTTTATTGGCTCGCACACTTGCGTGGCGCTGGCCCAGGCGGGCATTCCCTGTCTGATTCTGGACAATTTTTGCAACAGCCGCCGCTCGGTGCTGGAGCGCCTGGGGCGCATCACGGGCATGCCGCCCTTGTGCATCGAGGGGGATGTGCGCGATGCACAGGGGCTGGCGCGGGTGTTCGCGCAGCATCCCATCGAGGGGGTTATCCACTTTGCCGCGCTCAAGGCCGTGGGGGAATCGGTGCGCGAGCCCTTGCGTTATTACGACAACAACGTCGCTGGCACGGTGACCTTGCTGCGCGCCATGCAGGCGGCGGGCGTGCACACGCTGGTGTTCTCCTCGTCGGCTACTGTCTATGGCGAGCCTGCGACGGTACCGATCCGCGAGGATTTTCCCCTGTCGGCCACCAACCCCTACGGTTGGAGCAAGCTCATGATGGAGCAGGTGCTGGCGGATGTGGACCACGCCGAGCCTGGCCAGTGGCGCATTGCGCGGCTGCGCTATTTCAACCCCGTGGGCGCGCACGAGAGCGGGCTCATCGGCGAAGACCCCCAGGGCGAGCCGGGCAACCTGATGCCCTATGTGGCGCAGGTGGCGGCCGGGCAGCGCGCATCCCTGAGCGTGTATGGCAACGACTACCCCACGCCCGATGGCACGGGCGTGCGCGACTACATCCATGTGTGCGATCTGGCCGAGGGCCATGTGGCCGCCCTGCGTTATCTGCGCGAGCACGCCGGGCTGCTCACCGTGAACCTGGGCACCGGGCGGCCGGTGTCGGTGCTGGAGATGGTGCGCGGCTTCGAGCAGGCCAGCGGCCGTGCCGTGCCCTACCAGATGGTGGCGCGGCGGCCGGGTGATGTGGCGCAGTGCTGGGCCGACCCGGCACTGGCCGAGCGGCTGCTGGGCTGGCGCGCCCGCCACGGGGTGGAGCGCATGTGCGCCGATGTGTGGCGCTGGCAAAACGGGGTGGCGCGCGCGCTGGGGTGAAGGTGGCGCCGCGCACTGGCGGTGGCGTGCGTGGTATCTTGTCGCCCCAATCAGTTTTGCCGACAGCGCTTTTCCTCTATGCTTGCCAAACGCATCATCCCCTGCCTTGACGTGACCGGCGGTCGTGTCGTCAAGGGCGTCAACTTTGTCGAATTGCGCGATGCGGGCGATCCGGTCGAGATCGCCGCGCGCTACAACGCCCAGGGGGCGGACGAGCTCACCTTTCTGGACATCACCGCCACCAGCGACGGGCGCGATCTGATCCTGCACATCATCGAGGCCGTGGCCAGCCAGGTCTTCATTCCGCTCACCGTGGGCGGGGGCGTGCGCACGGTCGAGGACGTGCGCCGTCTGCTCAACGCGGGGGCCGACAAGACCAGCTTCAACTCGGCCGCCATTGCCAATCCCGACGTGATCAGCGCGGCATCGGCCCGCTACGGCGCGCAGTGCATCGTGGTGGCCATCGATGCCAAGCGCCGCTCCGAAGACGATGCGCGGCGCCAGGGGCACGATGGCCGGGCCGTGGGCCCCGGCTGGGATGTCTACAGCCACGGTGGGCGCAAGAACACCGGCCTGGATGCCGTGGCCTGGGCGAGCGAGATGGCGCGGCGCGGTGCCGGCGAGATCCTGCTGACCAGCATGGACCGCGACGGCACCAAGGCGGGCTTTGATCTGGCACTCACGCGCGCCGTGAGCGACGCTGTCAGCGTGCCCGTGATTGCCTCGGGTGGCGTGGGCAACCTCGACCATCTGGCCGATGGCATCCAGATCGGCGGCGCCGATGCCGTGCTGGCCGCCAGCATCTTCCACTACGGCGAGTTCACGGTGCTGCAGGCCAAGCAGCACATGGCAGAGCGCGGGATTCCGGTGCGTCTGTGATCGTCATCTGCTCACTGTTTGATAGCTTTTGCGCTTGATATATAAGCGCCAGAGCCTCAAAAGGCTTCAAGGCCTGGGTGGGCGCACCGCGCCGTCACCCAAATCATCGACAATCGCACCCATGAACTGGCTCAACGAAGTGAAGTGGGATGCGCAGGGCCTGGTGCCCGTGATCGCGCAAGAGCAGGGTACGGGCGACGTGCTGATGTTTGCCTGGATGAACCGCGAGGCGCTGCAAAAAACGGCAGAGCTGGGCCGGGCCGTGTACTTCAGCCGCTCGCGCAAAAAACTGTGGTTCAAGGGCGAGGAGTCGGGCCATGTGCAGACGGTGCATGAAATCCGCCTCGACTGCGACAACGACGTGGTGCTGCTCAAGATCACCCAGCTCGGGCACGAACCCGGCATTGCCTGCCACACGGGCCGCCACAGCTGTTTCTTCAGCGTGCTCAAGGACGGCGCCTGGCAGGCGGTCGAGCCGGTCTTGAAAGACCCTGAATCCATCTACAGATAACACCCATGAGTTCCAACGATTCCCTGGCCCCGACTTCGCAGGACGCGCTGGCGCGTCTGGCTGCCGTCATCGAAAGCCGCAAGCCGGTCAACGGCGGCGACCCGGAAAAGAGCTATGTTTCTCGCCTGCTGCACAAGGGGCCGGATGCGTTCCTGAAGAAGATCGGCGAAGAGGCTACCGAGGTGGTCATGGCAGCCAAGGACGTGGACCACGGCGCCGACAAGGCCAAAATCGTCTACGAAGTGGCCGACCTGTGGTTCCACTCCATGATCGCGCTGGCCCACTATGGCCTCGCGCCCGCCGATGTGCTGGCCGAGCTGGAGCGCCGCGAGGGCACCAGCGGCATCGAGGAAAAAGCCTTGCGCAAGGCGGTTGCGCGTGCAGCCCAGGAAAAATCGCCATGAACGACATCATCGATGTGCAGACCAACGACGAGAAGGCCGAGGGCCTCAAGGCCTGGGGCTGGGTCAGCTATGTGCTGCACCTGATCGTGGCGGTGGGGGCCGTCATTCCGGGGGCGCAGCCGGGCGCGGCGCTGCTCATCATCGCGCTGGTCATCGACCTGGTGAAACAGGGCGAGGGCGCGGGCACCTGGCAGGCCAGCCACTTTGCCTGGCGCATCCGCACGGTGTTGTGGGCGGGGGTGCTGTACATCGTCACGGCGCCGCTGTGGCTGCTGTTCTTCTTTCCCGGCTGGGTGGCCTGGGGCCTGATCTCCATCTGGTTCCTGTACCGCATCGTGCGCGGCATGGTCACCATGAACAACAGCCAGGCCATCGATGCCTGAGCGCGGCACGCTGGCGCCCATCAATCTGGCGCTGCAGGGCGGCGGCTCGCATGGCGCGCTGACCTGGGGCGTGCTGGACGCGCTGCTCGAAGATGGGCGCCTGATGATCGACGGTATCAGCGGCACCAGCGCCGGAGCCATGAATGCCGTGGCGGTGGCGCATGGTTTTGCGCAGGCGGCCCAGCAGCATAAAGATCCGAAAGAAGCCCACGCGGCCGGCTGCGAACTGGCCCGCGCTGCGCTGACGCGGCTATGGGAAGGCGTCGGGACGCTGGGCAGCCTGATGTGGGGCACGCCGCTGGCAGCCGCCAACCCGCTGCTGGGCATGATGAACCGCTGGTTGTCGCCCTACCAGACCAATCCCCTGGACATCAACCCCCTGCGCCGGCTGCTGGAGCGCGAGGTGGATTTCGACCTGCTGTGCGCCGCCAAGGGCGCCTCCGGCCCCAAGGTGTTTGTGTGTGCCACCAATGTGCGCACCGGGCGCGGCGAAATCTTCTCGGGCGCACGGCTCAGCGCCGACGCGGTGATGGCGTCGGCCTGCCTGCCGCTGTTGTTCAAGGCCGTGGAGATCGAGGGCGAACGCTACTGGGATGGGGGTTATTCCGGCAATCCCGCGCTGCACCCGCTGATCTACCAGACCGACACCGCCGACATCCTGCTGGTGCAGATCAATCCGACCGAGCACCACGAGCTGCCCGACACGGCCCCCGAAATCCTGGAGCGCATGAACGAGGTGACCTTCAATGCCAGCCTGCTGGCCGAACTCCGGGCCATCGAGTTCGTGCGGCGCCTGCTGGCCGAGGGCAAGCTGGATGCGCGCCGCTACAAGAATGTGCGCATGCACCGCATTGACGGCGGGGCGGTGCTGGCCCCATTTGGCGCAGACAGCAAGTTGCGCGCGGACATGGCCTTTGTGCGCAAGCTGTTCGCGCTCGGGCGCACGGCAGGCCAGGACTGGCTGAAAGCGCACCACCGCGATGTGGGTGTGCGCCCCTCCCTGAACATCGCCGACAATGTGTAACTGTCCGTGTGCCTTTGGGCGCTGAGCCAGCCTTCTTTTTCACCATGCACGATCCAAACTGCCTTTTCTGCAAAATCATCGCAGGCCAGATTCCTTCGAAGAAGGTCTATGAAGACGAGGAAATCTTTGCCTTCCATGACATCCACCCCTGGGCGCCGGTGCACTTTTTGATGGTGCCCAAGCTGCACATCCCCTCGATGGCGCAGGTCACGCCCGAGCATGCCGGCCTGCTGGGCCGCATGCTGGCGCTGGCGCCGCGCCTGGCCCTGGAGCAGGGCTGCAATCCGTATCCAGAGGGTGGTTTTCGCATCGTGGCGAACACGGGGCTTGAAGGCGGGCAGGAGATCCACCATCTGCACATGCATGTGATCGGTGGTCCGCGCCCCTGGCTCAAGGGCTGAATGCCTTTCCCCTGGGGGCTGTACAGGCGCTTTGAACTCCTGTCGCGGCCGCCGTCTAAAATGATTCCAATTCGTTAGGAGATATTCCATGGGTTCTTTTTCCATCTGGCACTGGCTGATCGTGCTGCTGATCGTTGTGATGGTGTTTGGCACCAAGAAACTCAAGAACATGGGTTCTGACCTGGGAGGCGCCGTCAAGGGCTTCAAGGACGGCATGAAGGATGGCTCCTCGCCCGACACCAGCGCTGCCACGCCGCCCGCCGGTCAGGTAGCCAACCAGGCCGCCGCCGACAAGACCACCATCGATGTCGAAGCCAAGCAAAAGAGCTGAGTTCGGGCGCTGGCGCTTCCATGATTGATATTGGCCTGTCCAAGATGGCGCTGATTGGCGTGGTGGCACTCATTGTCATCGGGCCCGAGAAGCTGCCGCGCGTTGCCCGCACGGTGGGCGCCTTGCTGGGCAAGGCGCAGCGTTACGTGGCGGACGTGAAGTCCGAGGTGAACCGGTCCATGGAGCTCGACGAGCTCAAGAAGATGAAGGACACGGTCGAAAACGCGGCCCGGGATGTGGAGCAATCCATCCAGACCAGCGCCAGCGAATTCGAAAAGGACCTGGCCCAGGCCAGTGGTACGGCCGGTGCCGACCTGCATGATCCGTTCGCCGTGGTGCCCGCCTACCGGCACCCGGGCAAGAACTGGCGCCTGAAAAAGGGCGCCATGCCCCAGTGGTACAAGGCGCGCAGCGGCGTACGTACCAAGGCCCTGTCGGGCGCGGCGCGCGTTGCGCGCTACCGGCCACAGAAATTCCATTGATGCTGCATCCTGCCGCGCAGCGGGGGCGTTGCTGACGCCCGCGAAATTCCAACATGTCCGAAACCCCCTCCCAAGACGAACTGGCCGGCACCGAGCAGCCGTTTGTGCAGCACCTCATGGAGCTGCGCGACCGCCTGGTCAAGGCCATCATCGCCGTCGGTGTGGCGGCAGCGCTGCTGTTCTTCTTTCCCGGCCCTGGCGCGCTCTATGACTTTCTGGCGGCGCCGCTGGTGGCCCATCTGCCCAAGGGAGCCACGCTGATCGCCACCTCGGTGATCTCGCCTTTCATGGTGCCGCTCAAGATATTGCTCATGTCGGCATTTCTGCTGGCATTGCCTGTCGTGCTGTGGCAACTGTGGGCGTTTGTGGCGCCTGGCCTCTATTCGCACGAAAAGAAGCTGGTGCTGCCCCTGGTGGTATCGAGCACCGTGCTGTTTTTCATCGGGGTGGCTTTTTGCTACTTCTTCGTCTTCGGGCAGGTGTTCAGCTTTATCCAGGGCTTCGCGCCCAAGAGCATCACGGCGGCGCCGGACATCGAGGCCTACCTCGGCTTCGTGCTGACCATGTTCCTGGCGTTCGGCATGGCATTCGAGGTGCCCATCGCGGTAGTGGTGCTGGCCCGCATGAACATTGTGAGTGTGGACAAGCTCAAGAGCTTTCGGGGTTATTTCATCGTGATCGCGTTCATCATCGCGGCCGTGGTCACGCCGCCGGATGTGGTGTCCCAGCTGGCATTGGCCATTCCGATGTGCCTGCTCTACGAAGTAGGTATCTGGGCGGCCCAGATCTTCATCAAGCACACCAAGGCACCCGAAGACACCGAAGAGGCGGCATCCTCCTCGTCCTGATTGCCGCGCAATCGGATGCCGGTGCTGGCCTGAAGCAGAAATAGCTTCCAACGCTGCACCAGCAGGCTCTGAAAGCTATTTTTGGGAGCATCAGCGCGTGTGCGGCAACACCCATACACCGATGGCCAGTAGCGCCAGCGCTTCCGCAGCGCCTTGTCAGCGCTTCACGGCACGCTGCGGCCGGGGACGAATGCCGGGGGTGACCTTCAGATCCACCATGGCATCGCCGCGCTGCACTGCGAAGGGTGTGGCGGTGCCGGGCTTGAGGGCCGCCACGGCCGTGAGCAATTCGGAGACGTTGGTAACGGCCTTGCCATCGACGCGCACGATCACGTCACCGGGCCGCAGGCCGGCCTGCGCGGCGGGGCCGTCCTGCAGCACGCCGGTGATGATCACGCCCTCGGTGGCTTTCACGGCAAAGGTTTCGGCCAGTTCGGGCGAGAGTTCGTTGGGCTCCACGCCAATCCAGCCCCGGGTCACCTGACCGTCTTTCACGATGCCGTCGAGCACCAGCCGGGCGGTGGACACGGGAATGGCAAAGCCGATGCCCATGCTGCCACCGGAGCGCGAATAGATGGCCGTGTTGATGCCCAGCAGGTTGCCATTGACGTCCACCAGCGCTCCCCCCGAGTTGCCGGGGTTGATGGCTGCATCGGTCTGAATGAAATTCTCGAAGGTGTTGATGCCCAGCTGGCTGCGGCCCAGCGCGCTGATGATGCCGCTGGTCACCGTCTGGCCCACGCCAAAGGGATTGCCGATGGCCAGCACCCGGTCGCCCACGGCGACCTGGTCGGAGTTGCCCAGCACGATGACGGGCAGCTTGTCGAGTTCCACCTTGAGAATGGCCAGATCGGTGTCGGGGTCAGTGCCGATCACGGTGGCCCGGGCACGGCGACTGTCGGTGAGCGTGACCTCGATCTCGTCGGCGCCCTCGACCACATGGTTGTTGGTGAGGATGTAGCCGTCGGGGCTGATGATCACACCGCTGCCCAGTCCGGTCTGGGACTGGCTGCCCTGGTCGCCAAAGAAGAACTGGAACCACGGATCGTTGCTGCGCGGGTGCCGCACTTCCTTGCTGGTGTTGATGCTGACCACGGCAGGCGCGGCTTTGCGGGCGGCGCTGCTGAGGCTTCCCGGTTCCGGTTGCGCGGAACTTGTGGCGGGCGCCTCGAGCAGCGCAATGCCTGCACCCGAGCGCGTAGTGCCCCGGCCCAGCCAGTCCGGCTGCAGGGTGGCGACAACAAAGTAGGCGGCAACGAGCACCGTCACGGACTGGGAAAAGAGGAGCCAAATGCGCTTCATGGTGTTTTGAGTGACTCTGGGAGTGGGTGCCGGGAAAGCCGTGTCCACATTGTTGGCGGACCGCCGATGATTGTCGCTGAACGGTCAGTTTCCTGCGCACGGCTGCCTTCAGTTGTGAGGGCGGTTCTCTGCTTTGCGAGAGGAGTGATCGTGAAATTTTATTCACCGTTGTTGCCGTGTTGCGCATGGTGTAAACCCACTTGGGCCTGGCCGAATCACCCAATCCCGGGGCGACGGCCGTGGGCGCGTCTGCGGCATTGTGCTGGCGGCAGCGCTGCCGGCAGCGCACCTTTGGCGTGGCCAAAGAATGGATGTTTCTTGCCGCCAAGACCAGCGCCATGGCGTGCGGGCGGCGGTGACAATACCGTGATGAGCATTTCCCGCACCACACTCGTGCAGGCATTTGACAGCCTGCTGCAACCCGAGCGTTTCAAGGACTACGGCCCCAATGGCCTGCAGGTCGAGGGCAAAGCCGATATTGCCTGCATCGTGAGCGGCGTGACGGCCAGCCGGGCGTTGATCGAAGCCGCCATTGCGCGCCGGGCCGACGCCATTTTTGTGCACCACGGCCTGTTCTGGCGCGGGCAGGATGGCCGCATTACTGGCTGGATGCGCGAACGCCTGCGCCTGCTGCTGGCGCATGACATCAACTTGTTTGCCTACCACCTGCCGCTCGATGCGCACCCCGAAGTGGGCAACAACGCGCAGCTGGGGCGGGTGCTGGGCTGGACGGCCGACCAGCGCTTTGGTGAGCAGGACCTGGGCTTTGCCGGGCCGGCCGCGCTGGATGGCGCGCAGGCGCTGGCAGACCATGTGGCCCGGGCGCTGGGCCGTCCCGTGACGCTGGTGCAGCCCGCGGCGCGGCGCATCCAGCGTGTGGCCTGGTGCACGGGCGGGGCGCAGGGCTATTTCGAATCGGCCATTGCCGCAGGGGCTGATGCCTTCATCACCGGCGAAATCTCGGAGCCCCAGGCCCACCTGGCGCGGGAAACGGGTGTGGCCTTCATTGCCGCAGGCCACCATGCCACCGAGCGCTATGGTGCCCCTGCCGCTGCCGCGCGGGTGGCGCAGCAGTTGGGGGTGGAGCACCATTTCATCGAGATTGACAACCCGGCGTAAGCGGAGTGTGGTGCCCCATGCTTCATGCTATTTACTTGATAGCTTCTGGTGCTTTACTGAAGGGCACTGGCGGCTGATTTGACCCAAACTTTCATCATGCAAACCATTGCCATCACCCAGGGGGACCCGGCCGGTATCGGCCCCGAAATCGTTGCCAAGGCCTTTCGCGACGCTCCCGACGTGCTGCGCGGCTGCTTTGCGGTGGGCGATCTGGCGACCCTGCGCCGCGCTGCGCAGTGCATCGTGCGCCCCGGTGTGCCGGAGTTGCCGGTGGCGCTGATCGCCTCGCCCGATGAGGCCTGGCAGGCGCCATCGCGCTGCATGCCGGTGCTGCAACTGCCTGGCTTGCCTGGCCCCGTGCCGTGGGGCCAGGTGAGTGCCGCGGCCGGCCGTGCTGCCGCCGACTGCGTGGTGTGGGCAGCGCGAGCCGCCCTGCAGGGCCGCATTGCGGCCCTGGTGACGGCGCCATTGCACAAGGAGGCGCTGTCTGCCGCGGGGCTTGCCTTTCCCGGCCATACCGAGTTGCTGCAGGCCGAGGCGGCGGCCCATCAGGGCGTGCCGCTGGCTGCCATGCCGGTGCGCATGATGCTGGCCAGTGACGAACTGCGCACGGTGCTGGTCAGCATCCACCTGTCGCTGCGCGACGCCATTGCGGCCGTGACACGAGGCAACGTCTTGCAGACCCTGCAGATCACCCACGCCGCGTTGCTGCGAAGCCTGGGGCGTGCGCCGCGCATGGCGGTGGCGGGCCTCAATCCGCACGCCGGCGAAGGGGGCTTGTTCGGGCGCGAGGAAATCGACAGCATCGTGCCCGCCGTCGCCGATGCGCGTGCGCTGGGCATGGATGTACATGGCCCGTTGGCGCCCGACACGGTGTTCATGCGCGCGCGCCATGCGCCGCAGCATGCCGGGGAGTTCGATGTGGTGCTGGCCATGTACCACGATCAGGGCTTGATCCCCGTGAAATATCTGGGGGTGGACAAGGGGGTGAACGTGACGCTGGGCCTGCCGCTGGTGCGCACCAGTCCAGACCACGGCACCGCTTTCGACATTGCCGGCCAGGGTGTTGCCGATGCTGCAAGCCTGGTGGAGGCGGTCCGGGTTGCGCGCCAGATGGTTCAATAAAAAACAAACGCCCTCAGCAGGTGCTGAGGGCGCTGGCAATGGTGGAGCGGCAAGGGCGCCGCGTGCCCATGAACGCGTTTCAGCGCTTGAGGCTGTCGCGGATTTCGCGCAGCAGAACGATGTCTTCAGCGGGTGCCGCAGGGGCTTCTGGCGCTGCGGGCGCTTCGCGCTTGAGGCGGTTGATCTGCTTGACCATGATGAAGATGATGAACGCAAGGATCAGGAAATTCACCGCCACGGTGATGAAGTTGCCGTAAGCGAATACCGGGACACCGGCCTTCTTGATGGCATCCAGCGTCTGCGCCGTACCCGCCGGAACCTCGCCCAGCGCGATGAACATGTTGGAAAAATCGAGCTTGCCAAACACCAGGCCCACCAGGGGCAGGATCAGGTCGGAAACCACCGAATCGACAATCTTGCCGAAAGCGCCACCGATGATCACGCCGACGGCCAGGTCGATCACGTTGCCCTTGATCGCAAACTCGCGGAACTCTTGCATCATGCCCATGGTTATTTCTCGATTAATTGCGGATGCGCAAGTATTGCTCAGTTCACAGGCCTGTCAAGGCGGGCCTGCACATTGAATTGCCCATTTTCACTCCGCTACAATTCGACGTTGACCCCAATCTAGCGATGTTCATCGAGGATCCCCATGAGTGACACTCCAATCGACTCCAGCAAGCGGACGTGGATCATCACGTCTGCCTGCGCTGGTGCGGTGGGCGGCGTGGCAGCTGCCGTACCTTTCGTGAGTTCTTTCCAGCCCTCCGAGCGAGCCAAGGCCGCAGGTGCCGCCGTCGAGGTGGACATCTCCGCCCTCAAACCCGGAGAAAAAATCACCGTGGAGTGGCGCGGCAAACCCGTGTGGATCATGAAGCGCACCGCCGAGCAGCTGGAATCCCTCGCACAGACCGAGCCCCAGCTGGCTGATCCCAAGTCGGATCGCAAGGCTTATCCCACCCCGGAGTACGCCAAGAACCAGCACCGCTCGATCAAACCCGAGGTATTCGTTGGCGTGGGCATCTGCACGCATCTGGGTTGCTCGCCCGGGGACAAGTTCCAGGCCGGTCCTCAGCCGTCCCTGCCGGATGACTGGCATGGCGGCTTCCTCTGCGCCTGCCATGGCTCCACGTTTGATTTGGCCGGCCGTGTGTTCAAGAACAAGCCCGCGCCTGACAACCTTGAGGTGCCGCCGCACATGTATCTCTCGGATACACGTCTGGTCATCGGCGAAGACAAGAAGGCCTGAAGGAGTACTACATGGCCCACGAATTCAAAGAAATCTCCCCCAACGCCTCGACCGGTGCCAAGGTCACGAACTGGTTCGAAAACCGTTTTCCAACGGCGTTCGATGCCTACCGCGTGCACATGTCGGAGTACTACGCTCCGAAGAACTTCAACTTCTGGTACGTCTTTGGCTCGCTGGCACTGGTGGTGCTGGTGATCCAGATCGTCACCGGGATCTTCCTGGTGATGCACTACAAGCCAGATGCAGCGCTGGCGTTTGCATCGGTCGAGTACATCATGCGTGATGTGCCCTGGGGCTGGCTGATCCGCTACATGCACTCTACGGGGGCCTCGGCGTTCTTCATCGTCGTCTACCTGCACATGTTCCGTGGCCTGATCTATGGCAGCTACCGCAAACCGCGTGAACTGGTTTGGATCTTTGGCTGCGCGATTTTCCTGGCGCTCATGGCTGAAGCCTTCATGGGCTACCTGCTGCCCTGGGGGCAGATGTCGTACTGGGGTGCGCAGGTGATCGTCAACCTGTTTGCCGCCATTCCTTTCGTTGGTCCTGACCTGGCACTGCTGATTCGTGGCGACTATGTGGTCGGCGATGCGACGCTCAACCGCTTCTTCAGCTTCCACGTGATTGCTGTGCCGCTGGTGCTGCTCGGCTTGGTGGTAGCCCACTTGCTGGCCTTGCACGATGTGGGGTCCAACAACCCCGATGGCGTGGAAATCAAGGCGCCCAACGCGCCCAAGGATGCCAAGGGCAAACCGCTCGACGGCGTGCCGTTCCATCCCTACTACACGGTGCATGACATCTTCGCGCTGAGCATGTTCCTCATGGCTTTCACGGCAGTGGTGTTTTTTGCACCCGAGTTCGGTGGCTATTTCCTGGAGTACAACAATTTCATCCCGGCAGATCCGCTGGTGACGCCGCTGCACATTGCACCTGTCTGGTATTTCACGCCGTTCTACTCCATGCTGCGTGCCATCACCAGCGAGATGATGTATGCGCTGATCGCCTGCGTGCTGGCGGGCGCTTTCTTCGGCGTGGTCAAGGCCCGGCTGCCTGGATTCCTCAAGGGTGGCATTGTGATTGCCGCCGTGATTGCGGTGCTGCTCATGCTGGCGATCGATGCCAAGTTCTGGGGCGTGGTGGTGATGGGCGGGGCCGTGATCATCCTGTTCTTCCTGCCATGGCTGGACGCCTGTGAAGTGAAGTCCATCCGCTATCGCCCCAACTGGCACAAGTATCTGTATGCCGTCTTCGTGGTCAACTTCCTGATTCTGGGGTACCTGGGCGTGCAGCCGCCATCGCCCGTGGGTGAGCGCGTTTCGCAGGTGGGCACGCTGTTCTATTTCGGTTTCTTCCTGCTGATGCCCTGGTGGAGCCGTATCGGTGCAACCAAGCCAGTGCCTGACCGTGTCAACTTCACTGCGCATTGAGCCCTGGAGATAACAACAATGAAGAAACTCATCCTCACGCTGGTTGCTGCACTGGGCTTGGCAGCCGGTGCTGCGCATGCCGCCGGTGGCAGCACCATTGCCTGGGACAAGGCTCCCAACAAGACCAACGACCTGGCTTCGCTGCAAAACGGCGCCAAGGTGTTTGTGAACTATTGCCTGAGCTGCCACTCGGCCGCGTTCATGCGTTTCAACCGCCTGCGTGACATTGGCCTGACCGATCAGCAGATCAAGGACAACCTGCTGTTCACCACGGAAAAAATCGGTGAGACCATGAAGGCCTCCATCGATCCCAAGCAGGCCAAGGAATGGTTCGGTGCCAACCCACCCGATCTGACCGTGATCGCACGCTCGCGTGCAGGCCACGGTGGCACGGGTGCGGACTACCTTTACACGTTCCTGCGCACGTTCTATCGTGATGAAGCCAAGGCGACCGGCTGGAATAATTTGTTGTTCCAGAATGTGGGCATGCCCCATGTGTTGTGGGAGTTGCAAGGCGACCGCCGTCCCGTGTTCGAGGCGCATGAGAGCCATGGACAGACGACTCAGATCTTCAAGGGCTGGGAGCAAATCACTCCCGGTACCATGACGCCCCTGCAGTATGACCAAGCCATTGGCGACCTCGTGAACTACCTGCAGTGGATGGGCGAGCCGGCACAAAATACCCGCGTGCGGGTGGGCGTGTGGGTACTGATTTTCCTGGGCTTCTTCACGGTCATCGCCTGGAGGCTGAACGCAGCCTTCTGGAAAGACGTCAAGTAAACCTCGGATCCGCTGACCGCGCGCCCGCTGGCGCGGCGGAACTTTACAGAGTGGGCGCTTTTTGCGTCCCACTCTTTTGATTTTTAGGAGCCTCCCACCATGATGGTGCTTTATTCGGGTACGACCTGTCCCTTCTCCCACCGCTGCCGCTTTGTCCTGTTTGAAAAAGGCATGGATTTCGAGATCCGCGATGTGGACCTGTACAACAAGCCCGAAGACATCAGCGTGATGAATCCCTATGGTCAGGTGCCAATCCTGGTGGAGCGTGACCTGATCCTGTACGAGTCGAACATCATCAACGAGTACATCGACGAGCGGTTTCCCCACCCTCAGCTGATGCCGGGTGACCCTGTGGACCGTGCCCGCGTGCGCCTGTTCCTGCTCAACTTCGAGAAGGAATTGTTCGTGCATGTGAACATCCTGGAGTCGCGCGCCACCAAGGGCAACGAAAAGGCGCTGGAAAAGGCCCGCGCCCACATCCGTGACCGCCTGACGCAGCTGGCCCCCGTGTTCCTCAAGAACAAATACATGCTGGGTGACAACTTCTCGATGCTCGATGTCGCCATTGCTCCACTGCTGTGGCGCCTGGATTACTACGGCATCGATCTCAGCAAGAACGCGGCGCCATTGCTCAAATATGCAGAGCGGATTTTCTCGCGTCCTGCCTACATTGAGGCGCTCACGCCATCTGAGAAGGTGATGCGCAAGTAAGCCCATCTGCTTGTACCGACACTTGCACCGTAGCGACACCATGAATGCCCAGGACTCCACCTCCACACGCCCTTACCTGATCAGGGCGCTTTATGAGTGGTGCACCGACAACGGGTTCACACCCTACGTGGCGGTGCGTGTGGATGGGTCCGTTCAGGTACCGCGTGAATATGTGAAGGATGGCGAAATTGTCCTGAACATCAGCTATGACGCGACGAGCTCCTTGCGGCTGGGCAACGACTTCATCGAGTTCAAGGCACGCTTTGGCGGCAAGCCGCGTGAGATCCTGGTGCCCGTGGGGCGGGTGATTGCCATTTATGCGCGTGAGAATGGGCAAGGCATGGCATTTCCTGCACCGGTGGACGTGGATGCTGCCGTACTCGACGGAGGCCTTGTTCCAACTGCTGTGCCCCCGCCAGTGCCGGGCGAGGATGCCGAAGACCGTGTGGTGCAACTGGTGCCCGGCGATGGCATGCCCGCCGAAGAGGGTGGCGACGATCCCCATCCCCCGCGCACCTCGGGCAGAAGTGTGCGTCCCTCTCTCAAGCGCATCAAATAGCCACCACACATCGCAAGAGACGCTGTTTTTGCAGGATAAAATGCGGCCTTCGCCGATTTAGCTCAGTTGGTAGAGCAACCGCCTTGTAAGCGGTAGGTCGTCAGTTCGATTCCGACAATCGGCACCACACAAGGGTTTCAGGAAATCCCGAGAAGCCCCAAAGCCCGCACGCATCATAGCGTTGCGGGCTTTTTCTTGTTCCAAGACGTTCCGTCAGATGCCATCAAAGCCAGCATTTTTGTTGGCATATCTGTTGGTATGAGCAGGTGCCAACACCGTATCAGGCCTGAATCTTGAGGCGAATGGAGTCCACCTCCCACCCCCGGCTGCGCAAGTGCGCCAGCAACGCCGGCAGCAACTGGCGTATTTTTGCCGCCGCAGCGTTGCTTTTCACCAGCAGACACCAGTTGCCTCCATCGATGGGGCCTGCTTGCACCGTCGAGCGCAGGGCTGAAGGGATCAGCCGTTCAATCGCCTGAAGCCGTTCACTGGAATCTCGTGTGAGCGCCGCCAGCTTGGCCAGCGTCGGGGAGTCCTCGCTGGCTTGCTGCAGTGTGATGGCGTAGTGGCGGCGATTCATGGGGATGGTGTGATGGAGCCGGGCAGGGCGGGACGGCATCGGATTATCGCGGACGCCTGGTGCGCGCGTTGTCGTTCAACCCGTTGGCCCGCTGGTGCTTGGAATCGGGGTGGCTTTTCGGGTGCGTCGGGAATTTCCGATGTGGGTGCAATGGATCCCTGCACCCCGGTCGCAGGTGCCCACGCAGCGCCTTCTGCTGCGGTGCCGGGGGCCTCGGCAGCAGGCAGGTAAAATCATCGGTCCGGAGTTTGTTGCCTGGCATTGCAGTGCTTGCAATCGGGGGCAGCCGACCCACCTGAAATCAATTCATCTTAGGGGTTTCGGTCGCCTCACATGCTTTTCGGCGCATGTCAGGCGGTCCTGTTCGCATGGCCACCAACTTCCTTACCAAATTATTCGGCAGCCGCAATGACCGGCTCCTCAAGCAATATCGCAAAACGGTTGCTCGCATCAATGCGATGGAGCCCGACTATGAGAAGCTGACCGATGACGCGCTGCGCGCCAAGACGCTGGAGTTCAAGGAGCGTGTGGCCAAGGGTGAGTCGCTTGACGACATGTTGCCGGAGGCATTCGCCGTGGTGCGAGAGGGCTCCAAGCGCATCATGAAGATGCGCCATTTCGATGTGCAGCTGCTCGGTGGCATGGCGTTGCACTACGGGAAAATCGCGGAAATGCGCACGGGTGAGGGCAAGACCCTCACCGCAACCTTGCCGGTCTACCTGAATGCACTGTCAGGCAAGGGCGTTCACGTGGTCACGGTGAACGACTACCTGGCCAACCGGGATGCCATGTGGATGGGTCGCCTCTACAACTTCCTGGGGCTGACGGTGGGCATCAATCTGCCCAACATGCCGCGCGAAGAAAAGCAGGCCGCCTACGCTGCAGACATCACCTACGGTACCAACAACGAATATGGGTTCGACTACCTGCGCGACAACATGGTCTATGAGGCACGGGACCGCGTGCAGCATGGCCTCAACTTCGCCATCGTGGACGAGGTGGACTCCATCCTGATCGACGAGGCGCGCACGCCGCTCATCATCAGCGGCCAGGCCGAGGACCATACGGCGATGTACATCGCCATGAACAAGGTGGTGCCATTGCTGGTGCGCCAGGAAGGCGAAGCCGATCCGCGCACGGGCGAGGGTGTGACCAAACCCGGCGATTTCACGCTGGACGAAAAAACCCACCAGGTATTCCTGACCGAGCAGGGCCATGAAAGCGCCGAGCGCATCCTGGCTGCCCAGGGCCTGATCGCCGAAGGCGCGTCGGTGTACGACCCGGCCAACATCACGCTGATGCACCACCTGTATGCGGCGCTGCGGGCCAACCACCTGTACCACCGCGACCAGCACTATGTGGTGCAGAACGGTGAGATCGTCATCGTGGACGAGTTCACCGGCCGCCTGATGTCGGGCCGCCGCTGGAGCGAAGGCCTGCACCAGGCCGTGGAAGCCAAGGAGGGCGTGGCCATCCAGGCCGAGAACCAGACGCTGGCGTCCATCACGTTCCAGAACTACTTCCGCCTGTACAGCAAGCTCGCCGGGATGACCGGAACGGCCGACACCGAAGCCTATGAGTTCCAGGAAATCTACGGCCTGGAAACCGTGGTCATTCCACCCAACCGCCCCAGCCGGCGCGATGACCAGCTCGACCGCGTGTACAAGACCACGCGCGAGAAATACGAGGCGGCCATCAAGGACATCCGCGAGTGCCATGAGCGCGGCCAGCCCGTGCTGGTAGGCACCACGTCGATCGAGAACTCCGAGATCATCGACCAGCTTCTGAACAAGGAAAACCTGCCCCACCAGGTGCTCAATGCCAAGCAGCATGCCCGCGAGGCGGACATTGTGGCCCAGGCCGGACGCGCCGGCATGATCACCATTGCCACCAACATGGCGGGCCGCGGCACCGACATCGTGCTGGGGGGCAACATCGAAAAGCTGGTGGCTGCCGTGGAGGCGGACGAGACACTGGACGAAGCCACCCGGCAGGCCCGCATCGCCGAAGTGCGCGCCGAATGGGCGCGTGACCACGAGAAGGTGAAAGAACTGGGCGGCCTGCGCATCATCGCCACGGAGCGCCATGAGTCACGCCGCATCGACAACCAATTGCGGGGCCGTTCGGGTCGCCAGGGCGACCCGGGTTCCTCGCGCTTTTACCTGAGCCTTGACGATTCGCTGATGCGCATCTTCGCGGGCGACCGCGTCAAGGCCATCATGGACCGCCTGAAGATGCCTGATGGCGAGGCCATCGAGGCGGGCATTGTCACGCGCAGCATCGAGTCGGCCCAGCGCAAGGTCGAGGCCCGCAACTTCGACATCCGCAAGCAATTGCTGGAGTACGACGATGTGGCCAACGACCAGCGCAAGGTCATCTACCAGCAGCGCAACGACATCCTTGATGCCACCGAACTGTCCGACGTGATTGCCGCCATGCGCGAGGACTGCATGACCGATCTGGTGCGCCAGTATGTTCCCGCGGAGTCGGTGGAGGAACAGTGGAACCTGCCAGCCCTCGAAAAGGTCCTGGCCGACGAATGGCAGGTCTCGATTGCGCTGCAGAAGGAAGTGGAGGGCGCGCACAGCATCACCGACGACGAGATTCTGGACAAGGTGCTGCAGGCCGCGCATGCGTCGTTCGACGCCAAGATCGAGCAGGTGGGGCGCGACAACTTCACCCAGTTCGAACGCGTGGTGCTGCTGCAGAGTTTTGACTCCAACTGGCGCGACCACCTGAGCGCGCTTGACTACCTGCGCCAGGGCATCCACCTGCGCGGCTATGCGCAAAAGCAGCCCAAGCAGGAATACAAGCGCGAGGCGTTCGAGCTGTTCCGCCAGCTCATCGACCAGGTCAAGAACGAAGTCACCAAGATCCTCATGACCGTGCAGGTGCAGTCGCCAGCGCAACTGGACCAGGCCGCACAGGACATGGAAAGCCGTGCCGAAAGCATCGCCAACGTAACCTACACGGCGCCCACCGAAACGGGGGAGGCGGAGACCACGGTCGATGCCCAGACGGTGGGCCAGGCCTTGCCGCAAGGCGTTCGCGTGGGGCGCAATGATCCCTGCCCTTGCGGCAGTGGCAAGAAGTACAAGCAGTGCCACGGCAAGCTGGCCTGATTGAATGGAACCAAACGACACGGGCCGCGGCCCGTGTCTTCATTTGCGCGCCACGGTTTTCCGGATAATCCAACGCAGTTTTTGAGAAAGACCACCATGCCCGTCAATCTACTTGCCCCCGTTGCCGCCGATCTGCACCCGATTGCCGGCGTCCGTATCGGCGTTGCCGAAGCCGGTATCCGCAAAGCCAGCCGCAAGGACCTCACCGTGTTCCTGCTGGACGAAGGCGCCAGCGTGGCTGGCGTGTTCACGCAGAACCGATTTTGCGCGGCCCCGGTGCAGATCAGCCGCGAGCATCTGGGCAGCGGTCAATCCATCCGCGCCATGGTCATCAACACGGGCAACGCCAACGCGGGCACCGGTGCCGACGGCCTCGCGCGCGCACGATCCACCTGCATAGCGCTGGCACGCCAGCTGAGCGTGGCGCCCGAGCAGATCCTGCCGTTCTCCACCGGCGTGATCATGGAGCCGCTGCCCAACGACCGCATTGAAGCCGGTCTGCCCGCTGCCATTGCCGATGCGCAGCCCGGCCACTGGGCGCGCGCGGCCGAGGGCATCATGACCACCGACACCCTGCCCAAGGCCTTCTCGGCCCAGGTGCAGATCGGTGGGGTCACCGTGTCCATCACCGGCATCAGCAAGGGCGCGGGCATGATTCGCCCCAACATGGCCACCATGCTGGGCTTTCTGGCCACGGACGCCTGCGTTGCGCCTGCCGTGATGCAGCAGCTGGCGCGCGAACTGGCCGATGGCTCGTTCAACCGCGTCACCATCGACGGCGACACCTCCACCAACGATTCGTTCGTGGTGGTGGCCACCAACAAGGCGGCGCACAGCCCAGTCACCACGCTGGCCAGCGTCGAGGGTCAGGCCCTGAAGGCGGCCATGCTGGGCGTGGCGCAAAAGCTGGCCCAGGCCATCGTGCGCGACGGTGAAGGCGCCACCAAGTTCATCACCGTGCGTGTCGAAGGTGGCAAGACAGGCGAGGAGTGCCGCAAGGTGGCCTATGCCATCGCCCATTCGCCGCTGGTCAAGACGGCGTTCTTCGCCAGCGATCCCAACCTGGGCCGCATCCTGGCGGCAGTGGGCTACGCGGGCATCGAAGACCTGGACCAGACCGGCATCGATCTCTACCTGGACGACGTGCATGTGGCGGTGCATGGCGGGCGCAACCCCGCCTACCGCGAGGAAGACGGCCAGCGCGTGATGAAGCAAAGCGAAATCACCGTGCGTGTGCTGCTGGGCCGCGGCGGTGCGGCGGACACGGTGTGGACCTGCGATTTCAGCCACGAATACGTCACCATCAATGCGGACTACCGCTCCTGATTACCCCTGTCTTGCCAGCTGCTGGCGCTTGGTGGATAAGCGCTTGATGCCAAAATGAATCAAAAATTTGAACACCTGATCGAGCGCGCCGAGCAGCTCATCGCCCGCATCGAGTCCGTGCTGCCGCAGCCTCTGGGTGCGCCCGACTGGTCGGCTTCCATCGCCTGGCGCTATCGCAAGCGCAGCAGCGGCCATGGCAGCCTGGAGCCCGTGCGCCATGTGGCGGCCATGCAGCTGGCCGACCTCCAGGAGATCGACGGGCAAAAAGAAAAGATCGAGCGCAACACCCAGCAGTTCGTGCAGGGCAAACCGGCCAACAACGTGCTGCTGACCGGCGCGCGGGGCACGGGCAAGTCTTCGCTGATCAAGGCCTGCCTGAATGCCTATGCGGCCCAGGGTCTGCGCCTGATCGAGGTGGACAAGGCCGACCTCACCGACCTGCCCGACATCGTGGACGTGGTGTCGGAGCGGCCCGAGAAATTCATCGTCTTCTGCGATGACCTGAGTTTTGAAGATGGCGAGCCGGGCTACAAGGCGCTCAAGTCCATCCTCGATGGCTCGGTGGCCGCCGCCACGCCCAATGTGCTGATCTATGCCACCAGCAACCGGCGCCACCTGGTGCCCGAGTACATGGCAGAAAACCGCACCTACACGCGCACCGACGACGGCGAGGTGCATCCTGGCGAGGCGGTCGAGGAAAAGATTTCCCTGTCGGAGCGTTTTGGCCTGTGGGTGAGCTTCTATCCGTTCAGCCAGGATGAATACCTGACCATCGTGGCCCAGTGGCTGGCATCGCTCGGCGTGCCGGCGGCCACCATCACGGCGGCCCGACCCGAGGCGCTGGTCTGGGCGCTGGAGCGCGGTTCGCGCAGCGGCCGCGTGGCCTACCAGTTTGCGCGCGACTATGCGGGGCGGCACGGTGGCTGATACGGTTCATCCTGATGCGGCCGGTGCTGCCGACCGCGCGCACACCGAGGTGGCCGTGGGCATCCTGCTGCGGGCAGATGGCGCGATGCTCCTGTCCACACGCCCGCCCGGCAAGCCCTATGCGGGCTATTGGGAGTTTCCGGGCGGCAAGCTGGAGGCGGGCGAGACGGTGGAGCAGGCGCTGCGCCGCGAACTGATCGAAGAGCTCGGCGTGACCATCGGCCCCGCCAGCATCTGGAAGGTGACCGAGCACGACTACCCGCACGCCCTGGTGCGCCTGCATTGGTGCAAGGTGCGGGAGTGGTCGGGTGCATTCGAGATGCGCGAAGGCCAGACCATGGCCTGGCAGCAGATGCCACTGACCGTGGCGCCGGTGTTGCCCGGTGCGTACCCGGTACTGCAATGGCTGGCCGAAGAGCGGGGTCAGAAGTTTTCTTTGGATTGCTATTAAATAAATAGCTTCAAGCGCATGGTGAATAAGCGCTAGCGCCTGATTTTTCTGTTACTTCAGCGCTGTATGCAGTCGATAGCCCTCAGTGCTGCAGGCGGGGATCGCCATACGGTGCGTCGTCAGGCGGCGCTTCGGTCGGCATGCGGAAGTCCTCGCTGGCCCAGGCGCCCAGGTCCATCTGCTTGCAGCGCTCGCTGCAAAAGGGCCGGAAGGGGTTTTGCGTGCTGTAGATGCTGCCGCCGCCGCACTGGGGGCAGGTGACATGGCGGGTGACTTCACCCGGCGGAAGTTGGGTTGCCATTGGCAGGTCTCCTTCAGGCGCAGAGCGTGAGCTCGAACGCGGCATCGTCGGTGGACGATTGCAGGTGTCCATCGGGTTCCTGCCGCATCAGGCGCACCGACACAATGAGGCGGTTGCCGCTGATCTCCGGGATCATCTCCAGTGCGGGGTCGATGCGCAGGCGCAGCAGCTGGAATGTGCGGCCCTGCGGAAGGTTTTGCTGGAACTGGCCACGCTCGGCGGCCACCTTTTGTGGCACCCCCGAGTCCCGCAACAGCTTGAGCAGCACGTAAATCGACTCGGCCAGCGGTGCAAGGGTGGAGGCCCATTGCTCCAGTGCCTGCTGGCGCACCGCCACTTCTTTGTGTTGCCAGGTGTAGTAGGCCGGCAGATCAAACCCGCAGGTGCCGCCAGGGATGCCCACGCGGCTGCGGATGCTCATCAGCCAGTCGTTTTCGGTCAGGGCATGGCCTGCCTTGCCGGTTTGCTGGTTCAGCGATGTGAAGCAGTGGTCCAGCTGAGCGACCACCGCATCCAGTGCCGCCTCGGAAATGGAGGGATTGCCCCGGTAGCTGTCGAGCTGGTGCTTGTGTTTGTCGATATCTTTGAGAACGTCGGATTTCAGGTCGGCACGCGCCGCCACGTCCATGATTTCGAAGATGGTGACCAGGGCAAAGTGGTGGTCCAGCGGGTGCTGGCGGGGAATCAATTCACCCAGCCTGCGAAACAACTGTTCCAGTCGCAGGTAGGTTCTGATGCGTTCGTTGAAAGGGTATTCGTAAAGGATCACGCTGGCGGATTCCTGGGGGCTCAGTGGATGTTCTGACGCCGGTGGCGCACGGCATGGAAAGGCAGCACAAACAGGCTCCAACGCATCATCATAGCCCGAACAGGCGAGCAAGCTGCATTGCATGGCCGCGCAGTGCCTCCAGCGAAATGCCATCGTTCACAACGATGGCATCGGCTGCGGCCCGGCGGGCCTGGCGGGATGCCTGCGTATCCAGAATGGCCTGTACTGCCGCGCGCTGCAGCCCATTGCGCGCCATGACACGGTGGATCTGCGTTTCGGTGCTGCAATCCACCACCACCACGGCGTCGAGCTTGCGCACCCAGCGGCCCGATTCCACCAGCAGGGGGATGTCGAAGACGATGGCGCGATGTCCGGCGGCCGTGGCGTCCCGGGCTTGCTGCTCGCTCAGCCGGGTCACCCAGGGATGCACGATGGCTTCGAGCTGGGCGCGTGCCTGGGGGCTGGAAAAGGCCAGTGCGCGCATGCGGGCGCGGTCCATGGCGCCAGTGGCATCGATGGCATCCGGCCCGAAGGCCGCCCGGATGTCGGCAATGGCAGCTCCCCCGGATGCGGTAACCGAGCGGGCGATGGCATCCGCATCCATCAGCGCTGCCCCGCAGGACTGCAGCATCTGCCCCAGCGTGCTTTTGCCGCTGCCAATGCCCCCGGTCAGGCCCACATGCACTGGCCGCTGCATGGTCACAACCCGAACAGGTTCAGCACCGTTTGCAAAATGGCCTGGGGCCCGAACACCATGGCCGTCAGGCCGGCACCTACGAGGAAGGGGCCGAAAGGAACATAACCGCCTTCACGCAGGTTGTTGAATATCTTGAGGCCGATCCCTGTCAGTGCCCCGATCACGGAAGACATCAAAATGATGGGAACCAGGGCCTGCCAGCCGAACCAGGCGCCCAGGGCGGCAAAGAGCTTGAAGTCGCCATATCCCATGCCTTCCTTGCCGGTGGCCAGCTTGAAGGCCCAGTACACCAGCCACAGGGAGAGGTAGCCCGCAGCGGCACCCGTCACGGACGCCAGCAGGGGAACGTCGATCCAGTGCATGGCCGACGCGATCAAACCAGCCCACAGCAGGGGCAGGGTGATGTCGTCAGGCAGCAGGGTGGTATCCCAGTCGATGAACGCCAGCGCCACCATGGCGGCGGAAAAACCGGCCCATGCCAGACCTGTGGCAGTGAGGCCCCAGCGGTGGGCGCAGAATGCGAACAGCACACCGGTCAGGATCTCCACCAGGGGGTAGCGTGCGCTGATGCGCACCTTGCACGCAGAGCAGCGACCCCGCAGTAAAAGATAGCTCAGCACCGGGATGTTTTCATACCACTGCACCACATGCCCGCAGGCCGGACAACGCGAGCGGGGCGTGCACAGATTGAAGGCCGCCTCGGTGCCTGGCGTTGCTGGGGCATCCGTGCCGGCCGCGAATGCCGCGTGCTCCTGCGCCCATTGACGTTCCATCATCTGGGGCAAGCGGTGAATCACCACATTGAGAAAGCTGCCCAGCAGCAGACCCACAAGGCCCGCAATGGCGGGTTCTGCCAAGATTTCCACGATCAAACGACCTGACCCAGCTTGAAGATCGGCAGATACATCGACACCACGATGCCCCCAATCAGCGTGCCCAGAAACACGATGATGATGGGTTCCATCAGGCTGGACAGTCCGGCCACCATGTCATCCACTTCCGCTTCATAGAAGTCGGCCGCCTTGCCCAGCATGTGGTCAATGGACCCTGACTCTTCCCCAATGGCGCACATCTGCAGCACCATGGACGGAAAAATATTGGCATTGCCCATGGCTGCTGTCAGGCTCGTTCCGGTAGAAACTTCTTGCTGAATCTTGTCGGTCGCCATGGAGTAGACCGAGTTGCCGGCTGCACCCCCCACGGAATCGAGAGCTTCCACCAAGGGCACGCCCGCAGCAAACATGGTCGAGAGGGTACGGGTCCAGCGGGCCACGCAGGACTTTTCAACCAGCTCACCAAAAACGGGCATGCGCAGCATCAGGCGGTCCATGAACATCTGGACTTTCTCATTCCGGCGCCAGGCCTGCATGAAAAAGTAAAAACCTCCACCCAGTACACCGAAAATCAGCCACCACCACTTGACGAATACTTCGCTGATCGCCATGACGAACAGGGTTGGGGCAGGCAAATCAGCACCGAACGAGGTGAATACTTCCTTAAAAGCCGGAATCACAAAAATCATGATCACGGTGACCACCACAAATGCCACGATCACCACCGAGATCGGGTACATCAGTGCCGATTTGATCTTGGATTTGATGGCTTCGGTCTTCTCCATATAAAGCGCCAGGCGATCGAGAAGCGCTTCCAGAATGCCCGCTGCCTCGCCCGCTTCGACCAGGTTGCAATACAGGCTGTCGAAATACATGGGGTATTTGCGAAATGCGCCATTCAGGGAGGTGCCGGTCTCGATGTCCGAACGCACATCGTTGAGCAACTTGGTCACACTGGCATTGGTGTTGCCTCGTCCCACGATGTCGAATGCCTGCAGCAAAGGCACTCCGGCCTTCATCATGGTGGCGAGCTGGCGGGTGAACAGTGCAATATCTTTGGGCTTGATCTTCTTGCCAGAGCGCATCCGGCGCTTCTTGATCTTGGTGGGGAAAACACCTTGCCGCCGCAGCATGGCCTGCACCTGATTTTCACCAACTGCGCGAGTTTCTCCCCGGACAGTCTTTCCGTTGCGGTCTTTGCCTTCCCACTCAAAGACAAAGTCCTTGATTTCGCGTTTGGATACTGCGGTTGCCATGATGCTCCCTCGTTCTTGAATTATTCGTTGGTCACTGCCAGCACTTCTTCCAGGGAAGTAAGACCTAACTTTGCTTTATGCAGCCCGGCTTCGCGCAGGGAGCGCACACCCTCCTGCTTGGCCTGTTCCGCAATTTCGAGCGCGCTGCCGTCGCGCAGGATAATGCGCTGAATCTCTTCAGAAATCGGCATCACCTGATAAATCCCCAGACGGCCCTTGTATCCATTGTTACAGGCAGAGCAGCCAACGGGGCGATAGGTGACCCATGAGCCATCGAGTTCATGCTCGGGGTAGCCTGCATCCACGAGTGCCTCATGTGGAATATCAGCAGGTGTCTTGCAAATAGGGCAAAGCCGACGCGCCAGGCGCTGGGCGGTGATCAGTATGACGCTGGAGGCAATGTTAAAGGGGGCAATCCCCATGTTGCGCATGCGCGTCAGCGTGGTGGGGGCGTCATTGGTATGCAAGGTCGACAGTACCAAGTGCCCTGTCTGAGCTGCCTTGATGGAAATATCGGCGGTCTCCAGATCCCGAATTTCACCCACCATGATAATGTCAGGGTCTTGGCGCAGAAAAGACTTGAGGGCGACGGCAAAAGTGAGTCCCGCCTTTTCGTTCACGTTGACCTGGTTGACCCCGGGAAGGTTGATTTCGGAGGGGTCTTCGGCCGTGGCGATATTGACGCCGGGCTTGTTGAGCAGATTCAAGCATGTATAGAGCGAAACGGTCTTGCCCGACCCCGTGGGGCCTGTGACCAAAATCATGCCGTAAGGACGCCCAATCGCTGTCAACAGGCGTTCCTTCTCCGCCGCCTCATAGCCGAGTGCATCGATCCCTAGTTTTGCGCTACTGGGATCGAGAATACGGATCACGATTTTCTCGCCAAACAGGGTAGGCAAGGTGCTGACGCGGAAATCGATGACCCGGTCTGGCCCCACCTTCAGTTTCATGCGCCCATCCTGGGGCACCCGCTTTTCAGAAATGTCGAGGCGGGAAATCACCTTGATCCGGGAGGCCAGCTTGTCCTTGATGGCCGTGGGAGGCGACGCGATTTCACGCAATTCACCGTCAATGCGAAAACGTACCCGGTATTGGTGCTCGTAGGGTTCGAAATGCAGATCGGACGCCCGCATGTTGAATGCGTCCAGCAGCATCTTGTGGAGAAACTTGACGATGGGAGCATCTTCAACTTCGGTTGCCGCATCAGCGCTCTCAGTGGCCTCTTCCACTGCCACATCATCAAATTCAAAATCGCTCCCGGCGCTGATCAGCGTATCCATGGCTTCACCCGTGGATTTGGTGCTGATTTCAACCAGGCGGTTTAATTTGTCGTATTCTGCAATAATCCAGTCCACCCCCATTTGGGTGGTGAATTTGATTTTCTCGGCGGCCTCTTGATCTGTGGGGTCCGCCGTGGCAACGATCAGTCGGTTGTTTCGTTTGCTGAGAACAACCACCCGATAGGCGGTGCAAATCTTTGCATCCAGGAGGTCTTTGGGAAGGCGCAGGGGGTCTATGGCGTCCAGGTCGAGCAATGGAGCGCCAAAAACAGCCGAAACGGTATGTGCCAAATCCGCAGCCGAAACAACGCCAGAGCCGGTCAGTTCAGCGATAAAGCTGGTGCGGTTTATTTGTGACTTTTTGTAAATTTCCTCGGCTGATTTTTGTGTCAGCTTTCCCGCAGACATCAGTGCGCGACCCAATCCCGGGAGAGCTACTGAGGAGGCTTCTTTCTGGGCGGTATCGACAACGGCCATTTAACCCGGGCAATTAGTGGTGAAAAAAACCATCCTATCATCCCCGAACACTCGTGCCCTGTACAGCGCTGCCGAATTGGCAGGATTGCCACAGTGGGGGAGTGCCGCTTGATTGGTGCGGAAAATGGTCGGGGTGAGAGGATTCGAACCTCCGGCCTCTACGTCCCGAACGTAGCGCTCTACCAGGCTAAGCTACACCCCGCGCATTGACACCGCTGATTACAAATTCTGCTGGATTCGGCAGAATTCAGGCGCGGCGCTCAAGCAATTGCGCTGCCAATTGTAGCAAGCTCGCTGAATAGTCTCCCTTCGGCAGTTGCTCGGCAGCAGTCATTGCGCGACGGGCTTCAGCGAAGGCTGCTGTGCGTGCTGCTTCCAGGGCTCCGGTGGTTCGCACAATGGCCACCACATCGTCAAGGCGGTCGGTGGAGCCCTCTTCAATGGCGTGCCGCACGACAGCCGCCTGTTCGGGGGTGCCTCGTTGCATGGCCACGATGAGGGGCAGGGTGGACTTTCCTTCGCGCAGGTCATCGCCAAGGTTTTTTCCCATTTCCAGGGTGTCACCGTCATAGTCCAGTACATCGTCGATGATCTGGAACGCCGTGCCAAGGGCCTGTCCATAGATTGCGCAGGCCTCTTCGATTTCGGGGGGGCTTTCGGCAAGAATGGCGCCCAGCCGCGCGCTGGCTTCAAACAGCTTGGCGGTCTTGGAGCGGATGACCTGCAGGTAACCTGCCTCATCCAGGGAGGCATCGTGCATGTTCATCAACTGCAATACCTCACCTTCGGCAATCACATTGGTGGCTTCGGACAGCACTTCCATGACGCGCATCTTGCCCGTCTCCACCATCATCTGGAATGAACGTGAATGCAGAAAATCGCCCACCAACACGCTCGCAGGGTTGCCGAAGGTCTGGTTGGCTGTGGCGCGCCCTCTGCGCAGGGTGGATGCATCCACGACGTCGTCGTGCAGCAGCGTGGCCGTATGGATCAGTTCGACTACGGCGGCCATGCTGAAGCGGTGGTGCTGCCGATAGCCGAGAGCGCCGCATATCAGCAGCAGCAGTGCCGGGCGCAGCCGCTTGCCTCCGGCGGCGATGATGTACTGGGAGATTTGCGCCACCAGGGGCACGCCGGATGTCAAGCGCTGGGCTATGACGTGGTCCACTTCGCGCATGTCGTCGTTGATGATCGTCAGCGGTGATGTGGCGGTGGGGGTGAGGGGGGATGTCAAGATGAAGTGGCACGCAGAAAGTGCTGCGAATTATAGGAAGGACCGCACAGGGGCAGGTCATTGCCAATGCCGTGGCAGTTCGGTGCGCACGGGGGTTGGCTGTTTTTGTGCTTGGTGGTATAATTTTTGGCTCTGCGGAAATCCGTCTGCAGAACTCATATCAAGAGGTCAACATGTACGCGGTCATAAAAACCGGCGGCAAGCAGTATCGCGTTGCTTCCGGCGAAAAAATTAAAGTAGAACAGATTGCTGCGGACGTAGGCCAGGAAATTGTGATCGACCAGGTTCTGGCTGTCGGCAACGGCGCTGAACTGAAGGTGGGTACTCCCCTGGTGTCCGGCGCAACCGTGAAAGCCACTGTCGTGGCCCACGGCAAGCACGACAAAGTGCACATCTTCAAGATGCGCCGTCGCAAGCACTATCAAAAACGCCAAGGCCATCGCCAGCAGTTCACCGAACTGCAAATCGGTGCGATTGCTGCTTAATCGAAGGAGCTAGTCATGGCACAGAAAAAAGGCGGCGGCTCTACGCGAAACGGGCGCGATTCCAAGCCAAAGATGCTGGGTGTCAAGGCGTTCGGTGGTGAACTGATCAGCGCTGGCTCCATCATCGTGCGCCAGCGCGGTACGCGCTTTCACCCCGGCAGCAATGTCGGCGTGGGCAAGGACCACACCTTGTTTGCCCTGGTGGACGGCCATGTGTCGTTTGGCACCAAGGGTGCGCTGTCCAAGCACACGGTCAATGTGACTCCCGCCTGAGGTTGATTCCTCTGGCAGCAATCGAAGCCCCGCCCTGTCGGGGCTTTGTTGTTTAAGGCGCTGGCCGGTGCTATGGTGCTGGCCCGCGTGCCCCGCATGGACGGGGCTTTGTGCTTTCCGGAGGGTTCGCTTCCTGGCTGGCGCTCTTTTGTAAACTGGATACCCCATGAAGTTCGTCGATGAAGCCTATATTGACATTGCTGCCGGTGATGGCGGCAATGGCTGCGTGTCGTTCCGGCACGAAAAATACAAGGAATTCGGCGGTCCCAATGGGGGCGATGGAGGGCGCGGGGGGCATGTGTTTGCAGTGGCCGACCCCAATCTCAATACGCTGGTGGATTTCCGTTATTCGCGCCGCTATGAAGCCAAGCGGGGCGAGCACGGCATGGGCTCCGACATGTTTGGCGCGGCGGGCTCTGACATCACCCTGAAGATGCCTGTGGGCACCATCATCACCGACGCGGAAACGGGCGAGGTGCTCTATGAGCTGCTCAATCCCGGCGAAGTCATCACCATCGCCAAGGGCGGTGATGGCGGCTTTGGCAACATGCGTTTCAAAAGCGCCATCAACCGGGCGCCACGCCAGAAGACGCCCGGATGGCCGGGCGAGAAGAAAAACCTGAAACTCGAGCTGAAGGTGCTTGCCGACGTGGGCCTGTTGGGCATGCCGAACGCGGGCAAGTCCACCTTCATCACGGCGGTTTCCAATGCGCGCCCCAAGATCGCCGACTACCCCTTCACCACCTTGCACCCGAATCTGGGGGTGGTGCGCGTGGGCCCCGAGCAGAGCTTTGTGGTGGCCGATATTCCTGGTCTGATCGAGGGGGCCTCGGAAGGGGCGGGGCTGGGCCACCAGTTCTTGCGCCACCTCCAGCGCACCCGCCTGCTGCTGCACATTGTGGATCTGGCGCCCTTTGACGACGCAGTGGATCCTGTGGCCCAGGCCAAGGCCATCGTCAACGAACTGAAGAAATACGACCAGCAGCTCTATGACAAGCCACGCTGGCTGGTGCTGAACAAGCTCGACATGGTGCCCGCCGATGAGCGGGAGGCCCGCGTCAAAGATTTTGTGAAGCGATTCAAGTGGAAAGGGCCGGTGTTCGAGATCTCTGCGCTGACACGCGAAGGCTGCGAGCCACTGATCCATGCCATCTTCCGCCATGTGCAGTCGGAACAGCGCATCGAAAACGAGCCGGAGGAAGTGGATCCACGGTTTGCTGGAGATGCCCCCGTCTGACAGGATGTGCTGTCCGTGTTGTCTATTTTGCTATATTTATAATAGCTGCTGGCGCTTTACACATAAGCGCTTGTGGTAAAGATTGCTCAAAAAATGGTTGCCAGCGTATTGCGCGATGCCCGCCGCATTGTGGTGAAAGTGGGTTCCAGTCTCGTTACCAACGAGGGGCGTGGCCTGGATGAAGCCGCCATCGGCGAGTGGAGCCGCCAGCTGGCGGCCCTGGTGCGCGGAGAGGGCGGCGCGCACCGCGAGGTGGTGATGGTGTCCAGCGGCGCGATCGCTGAGGGCATGAAGCGCCTGGGCTGGACGGTGCGCCCCCAGGAAGTCCACGAGCTGCAGGCCGCCGCCGCTGTGGGACAGATGGGGCTGGCGCAGATGTACGAGACCAAGCTGCGCGAGCAGGGCATGGGCAGTGCGCAGGTGCTGCTCACGCACGCCGATCTCGCAGACCGTGAGCGCTATCTCAATGCGCGTTCGACCCTGCTGACCCTGCTGCGCCTGGGGGTGGTGCCGGTGATCAACGAAAACGACACCGTGGTCAATGACGAAATCAAGTTCGGCGACAACGACACCCTCGGTGCGCTGGTCGCCAATCTGGTGGAGGCGGATGCGCTGGTGATTCTCACGGACCAGAAAGGTCTTTATACGGCCGATCCGCGCAAAGACCCGGCCGCGCAGTTCGTGCACGAAGCCCAGGCGGGTGATCCGGCCCTGGAAGCCATGGCCGGCGGGGCGGGCTCCAGCATTGGCAAAGGTGGGATGATCACCAAAATCCTGGCCGCCAAGCGGGCGGCGGGATCCGGGGCTTCCACCGTGATTGCGTGGGGGCGGGAAGAAAACGTGCTGCTGCGTCTGGTGCATGGCGAGGCGCTGGGCACCTTGCTGGTGGCCCAGACGGCCAAAAAGCAGGCCCGCAAGCAGTGGATGGCCGATCACCTGCAGATGCGGGGCGCCGTTGTGGTCGATGCCGGTGCGGCAGCCAAGCTGCGCGATGAGGGCAAGAGCTTGCTGCCCATCGGCATGACGGCGGTGGAGGGAGATTTCTCGCGTGGCGAAGTGATTGCCGTGCGTGATCCGTCGGGGCGGGAGATCGCACGCGGGCTGGCCAACTACGCCAGTGCGGAGGCCCGGCTCTTGTGCCGCAAGCCATCCTCCGAGTTTGAAAAGCTGCTCGGTTATGTCGCCGAGTCGGAAATGGTGCACCGCGACAACCTGGTGCTCACCACAGGCTGATGGTTCCCTGTTGACCCAGGGGGCCTGGGTCAGCTTGCCGCAGGGGAGGCCGCCATCAGGCCTTTCGGCAGGCCCTGCATGCCGACGGGCTCTTTCTGGCAGTCTCCCTAGACCGGTCGCGGTACCAGCTTGGGGGGCGGCAGGGCTTCCAGTTCTGCCGGCGCACTGTTTTGCGGATCCGGGTCAAAACTTGCGCCCGGAGGCAGTTCCACCCCTGGATTCAACAGCAGGGAGCCCGCACGGTGCATGGGGCTGCCTTGCGGCTCCGTGTCGCGCGCGCGCATGCCGCTGCGCAGATACCGGTTGCGCTGCTCGTGGCGTGGAAGGTAACGGGCCAGCTCGGTCAGGGCCATCTCATAGACGCCCCGCTTGAATTCGACCACCACATCCAGCGGAACCCAATAGTCGTGCCAGCGCCAGGCATCGAACTCGGGGTGATCGGTGGCCCGCAGGTTCAGATCCCAATCATGGCCCACGAGCTGCAGCAGATACCAGATTTGTTTCTGGCCCTTGTAATGTCCGCGCGCGTCGCGCCGGATGTACCGGTCAGGCACCTCATAGCGCAACCAGTCCCGTGTTCGTGCGACCAAGCGCACATGGTTGGGATGCAGTCCCACCTCTTCGTGCAGCTCCCGGAACATGGCCTGCTCGGGGGTTTCGCCCCGGTCGATGCCACCTTGCGGAAACTGCCAGCTGTGGGTGCGAATGCGTTTGCCCCAGAACACCTGGTTCTTCTGGTTGAGCAGGATGATGCCGACGTTCGGCCGAAAGCCGTCCCGGTCAAGCATAATCAAACCCCAATTTTTAAACTGTGTCCATTATGCACGGCGCCTACTGTGCGGCAAGTGGACCATTCTGTTCCGCCCGAAGCCGATCCCGATGAAAGCCTCCCAATTCTTCATTTCCACCCTCAAGGAAGCCCCGGCCGACGCTGAAGTGGTCAGCCACAAGCTCATGATGCGGGCAGGTCTGATCAAGAAGCTGGGCGCAGGCATCTACAACTACATGCCCATGGGCCTTCGGGTGATTCGCAAGGTCGAGGCCATCGTGCGCGAGGAAATGAACCGTGCCGGTGCCGTGGAACTGACCATGCCCGTGGTGCAGCCGGCAGAGTTGTGGCAGGAGACGGGGCGGTTTGACAAGATGGGCCCCGAGTTGCTGCGCATCCAGGACCGCCATGGCCGCGACTTTGTGGTGCAGCCTACGAGCGAAGAAGTGATCACGGACATTGCGCGCCAGGAGATCAAGAGTTACAAGCAGTTGCCGAAGAACTTCTACCAGATCCAGACCAAGTTCCGCGACGAGCGCCGTCCGCGTTTCGGCCTCATGCGCGGCCGCGAATTCACCATGAAAGACGCCTACAGCTTTGACAAGGACCAGGCGGCCGCCAAGGCCAGCTACCAGGTCATGGCGCAGGCCTACCGCCGCATCTTTGACCGTTTCGGCCTGACCTACCGCGCCGTGGCCGCCGACAGCGGCGCCATTGGTGGCGACCTCTCCGAAGAGTTCCAGGTGATCGCCGCCACGGGCGAGGACGCCATCGTCTATTGCCCGGGGAGCGACTACGCTGCCAACATGGAAAAGGCCGAGGCCCTGGCGCCCGCGGGTCCGCGTCCCGCACCCGCCAAGGCGATGGAAAAGACCGCCACCCCCGGCAAGGCCACCTGTGCCGATGTGGCACAGCTGCTGGGCGTGCCATTGAGTACCACCGTCAAGTCGCTGGTTCTGGCCACCGACGAGACCAACGAGGCGGGCGAGATCATCAAAAGCCAGGTCTGGCTGCTGCTGCTGCGCGGCGACCATGACATGAACGAGATCAAGGTCGGCAAGGTGCCCGGCCTGGCGGGCTTCCGCTTTGCCACGCTGGGTGAAATCGACGAACACTTTGGCTGCAAGCCGGGCTATCTGGGGCCCATCGGCCTGAAAAAGCCTTTGAAGATCGTGGTGGATCGCGAAGTCGCCCTGATGGCCGACTGGATCTGCGGCGCCAATGCGCCCGACTTCCACATCACCGGCGTGAACTGGGGCCGCGACCTGCCCGAGCCGGATGCTGTGGCCGACCTGCGCAACGTGGTGGCGGGCGACCGCTCGCCCGACGGCAAGGGGGAGCTGGCGATTGAGCGTGGCATCGAGGTGGGCCATGTGTTCTACCTGGGAACCAAGTACAGCCGGGCCATGAATGCGACCTTCCTGGACGAAACCGGCAAGCCCCAGCCGCTGGAGATGGGCTGCTACGGCATTGGTGTCACGCGCCTGCCTGCCGCCGCCATCGAGCAGAACCATGACGAGCGCGGCATCATCTGGCCCGACGCCATTGCGCCGTTCACCGTGGTGGTCTGCCCGGTGGGCATGGACCGCAGCGAAGCCGTCAAGGCCACGGCCGAGCAGCTTTATGCCGGTCTGCTGGCCGCCGGCGTCGACGTGATCCTGGACGATCGTGGCGAGCGCCCGGGTGCCATGTTTGCCGATTGGGAACTGATTGGTGTGCCGCACCGCGTGACCATTGGCGACAAGAGCCTCAAAGACGGCGTGGTTGAGTACCAGCACCGCCGTGATGCGGCTGCCACCAAGGTGGCGGTCGCCGACATTCTGGCCCATGTGAAGGGGCGTATGGCCGTATGACGAGTGAGCGAGACCGGCCTGCCAGCGCATCCGCCCTGAACGGCGTGTCCCGCCGTGCCTGCCTGGTTTCGCTGGCCGCGCCGGCTGCATGGCTGGTGGCACCGGCGCAGGCCCACGCAGGCGGGCAGCTGGAAGAGCCATTGATGGATTCGGTGCGCACGGCGCTGACCTCGGCCGTGGGCAACTACGCGCCGCCCGAGCCGGAGTTTTTCACCACCGAGTCCCGGCTGCACTACCTGCGCTGGCTGGCCACCATGAGCGACCGTCTGCGCCGTCGCAAACCCGAGTGGGAAGTGCGTCGCGATTTTCTGCAGACCGTGTGGTACGAGTCCAAACGTGCGGGCTTGGATGTCTCGCTGGTCTTGGGGCTCATCCAGGTAGAGAGCGCCTTTCGCAAGTTTGCCGTGTCCAGCGTGGGTGCGCGGGGCTACATGCAGGTCATGCCGTTCTGGACGCGCGTGATCGGCGACGGCGATCCGGGCAAGCTGTTTCACATGCAGACCAACCTGCGCTTTGGCTGCGTCATCCTGCGCCACTACATTGATCGCGAACGGGGCGACCTGTTCATGGCGCTGGGGCGCTACAACGGCAGCCGGGGGCGCTCGCCCTATCCTGATGCCGTGTTTGGGGCGCAGCGCAACTGGCTGTTCAACGAAAACCCCGCAGCGGCCTGATGCACCAGGGCGGAGCGGCGCGCAAGATCTAGGGTGCCGCCGGCTCTGCAGGGGGCGCAGCGCTGCCACTGCCTGCCGGCGCAGGCGTCAGGCGTGACACCATCACCTGGTCGATGCGGAAGCTGTCCACGTCCAGCACCTCGAACTTGTAGCCGCCCCAGACCACGCTGTCGGTGCGCCGGGGGACGCGGCGCAGCATCACCATCAGAAAGCCGGCCAGGGTTTTGTATTCGTCGCTGTGCGGCAGTTCATCGAGACCCAGCGCGTGCAGCACGTCTTCCACCGGGGTGACGCCATCGATGAGCCACGAGTTTTCGTCGCGACGCACGATCAGCTCTTCATCGGCCGGGCCCACCAGATCGCCCATCACGGTGCTCATCACGTCGTTCAGCGTGACCACGCCGACCACCAGGCTGTATTCGTTGACGATCACGGCAAAGTCCTCGTGCACCTGGCGGAACTGCTCCAGCACCTCGGACAGGGTGAGCCGGTCGGGCACGATGAGCACCTTGCGCACCAGGCTGTCGTCGGCCAGCGAGATCGGCTGGTTGTTCAGCACGCGCTGGAACAGGTCCTTGGCGTCCACGTAACCCACCACATGGTCGATGTCGCCCTCGCATACCGGGTAGGTCGAGAAGGGCTCGGCCGCGATGCGCAGGCGGATGACGGCGTCGGGCTCATCGCGCAGGAAGAACGCCACACGGTCGCGCGGGGACATGGCACTGGACACCGTGCGCGTGTCGAGCTCGAACACGTTGGTGATGACCTGCTGCTCGCGCGCAGCCAGCACGCCCGCGCGCGCGCCGGCTTCCATCATCGCCAGGATGTCGTCGGAGGTGATGCGGTCGTCCCGCAGCGAGGACATGCCCAGCAGGCGAAACAGGGCATCTGCGCCCTTGCTGTAGAACCATACGAGCGGGCGCAGCAAGGTCATCAGAAACACCATGGGCTGCGCCAGCCGCACCACGGTGTTTTCTGGATCGGCCATGCCCAGGCGTTTGGGGAACAGGTCGGAAAACAGGATGAACAGCGAGGTGATGGCCACGAACGACACCAGAAAACCGATGTTCTGCGCGCTGCCCTCTGACAACCAGAGCCCGAGCAATGCCGTGAAATGCGGGCTCAGTGCGCCTTCGCCCACAATGCCCCCCAGGATGGCCACCGCGTTCTGGCCCACCTGCACCACGGTGAAATAGTCGCCCGGTTGCTCTTGCAGGCGCAGCACCCGGTCGGCGCGGGCATCGCCCTCGTCCGCCATCTGGCGCAGGCGCAGCCGGCGCGCTGCAGCCAGCGAAATCTCGGCCATCGAAAAGAAGGCACTGGCCGCGATGAGCAGGCCTATGACGAGCAGGCTTTGGGTCAGGGTCATGGTGGTGGACAACGGGCAACTCCGGGCGGCGCTGCCACGGGGCTCTGTGAGTGTAGCGGCGCGCGTGCGCGGCCCCTGCGGTGCGGCACCGGTGGCTGCCATCATGCAAAAGGCCGCCCGGGGGCGGCCTTGCAGCGCAGGATGGGCGGGCGGTAGGGCCCGGCGGGCTGTCAGCCCTCGGTGCCCAGCACCTGCTTGAGCTCGCCCGACTCGTACATCTCCATCATGATGTCCGAGCCACCGATGAACTCGCCCTTCACATACAGCTGGGGAATGGTGGGCCAGTTGCTGTATTCCTTGATGCCCTGGCGGATTTCCTCGTCTTCCAGCACGTTGACGGTGGTCAGCGCCTTGGTGTCCACGCCGCAGGCCTTGAGGATCTGGATGGCGCGGCCCGAGAAGCCGCACATCGGAAAGCTGGCATTGCCTTTCATGAACAGCAGGATGTCGTTGGACTTCACGAGGGCGTCGATGCGTTGTTGGGTGTCGCTCATGGGGGTTCTCCTTGAAGGGGCTGACGGGCGCAGGCCCGCAATGGGGGGATTATTTCACTGTTGGCCACTGCCCGCCGGTGCAACGCGCGATGCCGGCGAGGTCATTGCGGCTTTGCACCTGTGCAAAACCCTGCGCCTGCAGCAGCGCTCTGACGGCGCCGGCCTGGTCATGGCCATGCTCCAGCAGCAGCCAGCCGCCTGGCTGCAGGTGCGCCGGGGCCTGGGCGATGATGGTGCGAATGTCGTCCAGGCCGTCGGCACCGCTGGCCAGGGCCTGCAGGGGCTCGTGCGTCAGCGCGGCCAGGTGCGGGTCGGCGGCAGCAATGTAGGGCGGGTTGGAAACGATGGCCTCGAACCGGCCTTGCACTGCAGCCAGCCAGTGGCCCTGCAGGAACCGCACGGGCAGTGCCAGCCGCTGCGCATTGGCCTGTGCCACGGCCAGTGCATCGGCGCTGGCATCCACCGCCAGCACCTGGGTCGTGGGGCACTGGTGTTGCAGGGCCAGCGCAATGGCGCCGCTGCCGGTGCCCAGGTCCAGCACGCTCGGGGCGGGCAGGCGGGTGATCACTTCCAGGGCCCAGTCCACCAGCGTTTCGGTATCGGGGCGTGGGTCGAGCACGCGGGCGTCCACCTGCAGGGGCAGGCCGTAAAACTCCTTGCGACCCGTGAGGTAGGCCACGGGCTCGCCTGCGGTGCGGCGCTGGCACAGGGCCAGGAACTGCGCGTGCACCGCGGGGTCCAGGGCGTCGGTGTCGTGCGCCAGCAGCCAGGCGCGGCCGGCGTCGGGGCGGGCCAGGGCGTGCAGCAGCAACAGTTGGGCATCGATGCGTTCCAGGCCCAGGGTGCGGGCCTGGTCCAGTGCCTGCGCCAGGGTGGAGGTTGTGTCGGTCACTCTTGTTTTGATAGCTGTTGGCGCCTGGTGAATGAGCGCCAGAGGTCCGTCTGATTCGAATATTGGTGGAAGAGCGTCAGCCCGTGGCGCCCATCTCCAGCTCTTCGAGCTGTTCGGCCTCGCGTGCGTGGGCCAGGGCCTGCAGTACGTCGGCCAGGTCGCCGTCCATCACGTACTGCAGCTTGTAGAGCGTGAGGTTGATGCGGTGGTCGGTCAGGCGCCCCTGCGGGAAGTTGTAGGTGCGGATGCGGTCGCTGCGGTCGCCGCTGCCGATCAGGCCCTTGCGCAGCGCGGCCTCCTTGGCGGCGCGTTCGCTGCGTTCTTTTTCTTGGATGCGCGCCTGCAGCACCTGCAGCGCCTTGGCCTTGTTGCTGTGCTGGCTGCGCCCGTCCTGGCATTCGGCCACGATGCCGGTGGGCAAGTGCACCACGCGCACGGCCGAGTCGGTCTTGTTGATGTGCTGCCCGCCCGCACCCGACGCGCGGAAGGTGTCGATGCGCAGATCTGCCGGGTTGAGCTGGATGGCCTCGGTCTCGTCGGGCTCGGGCATCACGGCCACGGTGCAGGCGCTGGTGTGGATGCGTCCTTGCGTTTCGGTGGCGGGCACGCGCTGCACGCGGTGGCCGCCGGACTCGAACTTGAGGGCGCCATACACATGGTCGCCTTCGATGCGCAGCACGATTTCCTTGTAGCCGCCCAGCTCGGCCGCGTTCTCGCTGACCACTTCGACTTTCCAGCCCACGCGGTCGGCGTAGCGCGTGTACATGCGCGTCAGGTCGCCGGCAAACAGGGCCGATTCGTCGCCGCCCGTGCCCGCGCGGATTTCCACAAACGCATTGCGTGCGTCGTCGGGGTCCTTGGGCAGCAGCAGGCGCTGCAGTTCGTCTTCGAGCTGCAGCAGCTCGGTCTCGGCGGAGGTGATTTCTTCCTGCGCCATCTCGGCCATGTCGGGGTCGGCCAGCATCTCGCGCGCGCCCTCCAGGTCGGCCTCGCGTTGCTGGTAGCGGGCATAGCGGCCCGCAATCTGTGTGACCTCGGCGTGCTCACGCGAGATGGCGCGGTACTGCGCCATGTCGGCCATGATGTCCTCGCGCGAGAGCAGAAAGTCCAGTTCGCCCAGACGCTGTGCATAGCGTTCCAGCTGGCTTCGGAGAAAGGGTTTCATGCGAGGAGGAAGTGAATGCTACTGAATGTGTAGCTTAATGCGCCTGTCGATCGGGCGTCAGGGCTGATCTGGCTTGAAATTCGGAGCAGGCGGGCGCCGCTACAGCCTGGTCTTGCTTTGCGAGCGCAGGAACAGGCGCGAGACGGTCTGCGCGGTTTGTGCGCGCATGTCGGCGTCGCCGGCCCGCAGCTCGGCCATGGTGCCGTGCAGCATCTTCTGGGCCAGGCCGCGCGACAGGGCCTCCAGCACGGCATCGACATCCTCGCCCTTGGCCAGCAGCTTCTTGGCACGGGCGATCTCCAGGGTACGCCACTCGTCGGTCTGGGCGTTGATCTGCTGGATCAGGGGTACTACGCCGCCGACCTGTCCGATGGGGCTGCGCAGCTCCATCCAGTGCATGAAGCTTTGCACGCCGGCATCGATGATGGCCTCGGCTTGCGCTACAGCCGCCTGCCGATTGGCCTGGGCGGTCTGCACCACGCTGGCCAGGTCGTCCACGGTGTAGAGGTACACGTCGCCCAGGGCCTTGACCTCGGGCTCGATGTCGCGCGGCACGGCCAGGTCGACCATGAACATGGGGCGGTGGCGGCGCTTCTTAAGGGCACGCTCCACGGCGCCCAGGCCGATGATGGGCAGGGTGCTGGCGGTGCAGCTGATGATGGCGTCGAACTCGTGCAGCCGCTCGGGCAGGTCCGACAGTCGCATCACCTCGCCGCCAAAACGGGTGGCCAGCTTCTCGCCGCGCTCCAGCGTGCGGTTGGCGATGGCAATCGATTGGGGGTTGCGCGCGGCGAAGTGCGTGGCCGCCAGCTCGATCATTTCGCCCGCGCCGACAAACAGCACGCGGATCTTGGACAGGTCTTCAAACAGCTGGCCCGCCAGCCGCACGGCGGCGGCGGCCATGCTGATGCTGTGCGCGCCGATTTCGGTGCTGGTGCGCACCTCTTTGGCTACGGCAAAGCTGCGCTGGAACAGCTGGTTGAGCGTGGTGCCCAGGGCGCCGGCGGTTTCGGCGGCGCGCACGGCGTTTTTCATCTGGCCCAGGATCTGGGCCTCGCCCAGCACCATCGAGTCGAGCCCGCTGGCCACGCGAAAGGCGTGGCGCGCCACCAAGCTGTCTTCGAGGGTGTAGGAGTGCGAGCGCAGCAGCGCAGGGCTCACGCCGCCGCTTTGCGCCAGCCAGCCCAGTGTGTGGTCCATGGCAGCCTGCTCGCCCGCGCAATAGATCTCGGTGCGGTTGCAGGTGGAAATGATGGCGGTTTCAACGCCTGGGTGGCGGCTGCTCTGGCCCAGCGACTGGCGCAGGCCCTGTAGCGTGGGTGTGATCTGATCGAGCGCAAACGCAAACCGGCCGCGCAGGTCGAGCGGCGCGGTGGTGTGGTTGATGCCGAGGGCCCAGACTGCCATAAGCGTCGATTATAAAATTGTTCGCAGCACCGGGCACCGTGTCTGCTCAAGCCTTGATCTGGGTCATGTTCTATGGGTCCTCTGGACGCGCTTTACCACGCTGTGAATTTCATGGCACCCGCTGCGGCGCTGGCCCTGCTGCTGGTGCTGGGTGGACGGTGGATACGGCCCAAAGGCCAGCCGATGTTCATGTGGCGGGCGCAGATAGCTATTAATTTCGTGGTTGGCTGTGCTGTGCTGGTGGCCGGGCTGGTGGTGCTGGGCCGCGACGGCAAGATGCTCACCTATGCGGCGCTGGTGCTGGCCTGTGCCAGTTGCCAATGGGTGCTGGTGCGCGGCTGGCGCGCGTAGGGGCGGGGTCTCGGGGCCGTTTCGCTGCGTTCGCCTTGCTGCCGCACGGGGGCCATGCATACCCTGGTTGGGCCTGTGCCAGCAGCCACAGCCGAAAATCCTGCAACGCGGCCGGGGCGGCCCGGCCCGCTGGCTGGCTGGCACAGATAGTAGCCACGGTCGATCACCACAGGTTGCGCACTGCAATGGCAATACGGCCGGCCGCCAGGTCTTTTTCCACCAGGCAGTGCTGGGCGACCGCGACGGTACCACCTGCGCGCCCGAATTCATCCATCTCATCGGCCGCAGCAGCACCTGGACCAGCTGCTGGACGTGGTTGCCGGCTATGTGCGGGCGCAACGGACGGTTTGAAGCCCAGTTGGCCGTAAGAGCCTTATATGGACGCCCCGAATAAGCCAAGCCCTCACTCACTGAAGTCAAGACAGTAAAGATTGCACCCGTATATCCGGACTTTCTGTGGCGCCAGCCACGGTCCCTGATGGGAGTCGCTGGTGAATGTCCTATCGGTTCAGCGCACTCGAAGT
>NZ_AUEX01000034.1:0-43769 GCF_000426205.1 Acidovorax sp. JHL-9 | reverse complement strand
TTGCTGGCGCACGATCGCAGCTATGAGCCAGGCTACGTGCGAGAGCAGGCCTGAGCCACAAAAACCGCGGCCAGAAACAAGAGCAGGAGAAAACCACCGATTGCTCAAGCAATCATGCAGTGATGGCAAGACAGGTCAGACCGTGGTGGATGCAATCCGATAAGAGCATGGCACTTCGAGTGCGCTGAACCGATAGGACATTCACCAGCGACTCCCATCAGGGACCGTGGCTGGCGCCACAGAAAGTCCGGATATACGGGTGCAATCTTTACTGTCTTGACTTCAGTGAGTGAGGGCTTGGCTTATTCGGGGCGTCCATATAGGCTCTTAGATGGTGCGCCCGCCATCCACGGGGAACTCCACCCCCGTGATAAACGCGGCATCCTCGCTGCCCAGGAACACCGCCGCGCGCGCGATGTCGATCGGCTCGGCGAGTCGTCCCATCGGTACGGTGGCAATGAATTTCTTGCGGTTCTCGGGCGTGTCCGGCATGCCCATAAAAGACTCCAGCAGACCCGTTGCACCCATGACCGGGCAGATGGAGTTGACGCGGATGTTCTCCGGTCCCAGTTCCACTGCCATCGACTTGGACAGCAAATTCACAGCCCCCTTGGAGCCGTTGTACCAAGTCAGCCCCGGCCGCGGGCGGATGCCAGCCACCGAGCCCACGTTCAGAATGACGCCACCACCCTGCTTGCGCATGACGGGCACGACGGCGTGCGTCATGTGGAAGATGGACTTCACATTGATATCGTAGACGCGGTCAAAAGTGGCTTCGTCCACCTGCAGCATCGGCTGGTTCCTGTGCGTCCAGCCTGCGTTGTTGACCACGATGTCCAGGCGACCAAACTTCTGCAGGGTCAGAGCGACTGCGGCGTCGATGTCAACCCTCTTGGTCACGTCGCAGGTCGCGGCAATGGCACTAGCGCCGATCGCATCGGCTACTGCCTGCGCTCCTGGGCCATTGAGGTCCGCCACCACCACCTTGGCGCCCTCTGCGGCGAACTGGCGTGCGATCTCCGCGCCGAAACCGCTGGCCGCACCAGTCACGATGGCTACTTTGTCTTTCAAACGCATTGGTGTCTCCTTGTCATTCGCCGTGGTACTGCACCACGGTCTTCACGTTGCAGAACTCTTCCAGGGCCAGGAAGCCCTTTTCGCGGCCGTGGCCGCTGCGCTTGACACCACCGAAGGGCAGTTCCACCCCACCTCCGGCGCCGTAGCAGTTGATGTAAACCTGACCGCAATGCATCTGCTTGGCAATTCGCGTCTGGCGGCCACCATCGCGCGTCCAGATGCCGGCGAGCAGGCCGAAGTCGGTGGCGTTGGCAAGCGCAATGGCATCGGCTTCCGTATCGAAGGGGATCGCGGCCAGCACCGGGCCGAAGACTTCGTCGCAGGCCAATTGATGATCGCGCGGCACGGGGCCGAACAGCGTGGGGGCCACGTAATAGCCACCCGTCGGCACATCGGCCACAACGCTGCCCTGTGCCAGCACGGGAATGCCTGAATCAACGGCGCGACGGATGAAGCCTTCCACGCGCTGCTTCTGACCGGCATTGATCAAGGGGCCGCAGTCGCGATCCATCGCCGGCGAGCCAGCGCTCGACTGCTTAAAACGCTCCACCACCATACCGATAAAGCGGTCGTAAATGGAGCGCTGCACCAGCAGGCGGCTACCTGCGGAACAGGTCTGGCCAGCGTTCTGGGTGATGGCCTTGATCACGAAGGTGGCGGCGCGCTCTAGATCGGCATCCTCGAACACGATCTGTGGCGACTTCCCGCCCAGCTCCAGCACGCACTTGATCGTGCGCTCGGCGGCGGCCTTTTGAATCAGCGTACCGACCTCGGGCGAACCGGTGAAGGTGATGAAGTCGATGTCACGGTGCTTGGACAGTGCATCGCCCGCTTCTTCGCCCAGGCCGGTGACCACGTTCAGCGCCCCATCCGGCAGCCCCGCCTCGCGGGCGATGTCGCAGAACGCCAGCGGGCTCAGGCAGGCATCTTCCGAGGGCTTGAGCACCACCGCATTGCCCATGGCGAGCGATGGCACCACCGATCGGCCGAACATCTGCGCAGGGTAGTTCCACGGCAGGATGTGCGCCGTCACGCCATAGGGTTCGCGAATCACCACGACGTGAAAGTCGTTCATATACGGGATTTGTTGCCCATGCACCTTGTCCGCAGCGCCGCCGTAGAACTCACAATAGCGGGCCGCGACGACGATGTCATTGCGCGCCTGCGACATGGGTTTGCCCGTGTCGCGTGACTCCAGCAGGGCCAGCTCCTCCTGACGCTCCAGAATCAGTTGCGACATGCGTACCAGAATGCGACCGCGCTCCGTAGCCGTGAGCTTGGCCCACGGGCCGGAGAGCGCCGCACGCGCCGCGCCCACAGCCTTGTCGATGTCCTGCGCATTGCCACGCTCGAGCGTGTCGAATGATTCGCCGGTGCTCGGGTCGATTACGGGCAGGGTCTGCCCACTGGTTGACCGAACCCACTGTCCGTTGATGAAATGCTGCGCCATAGAGATTCTCCCTAAGAGTGAGGTCAAACGTACACGGCCGGGTTCAAGGAACGGGCCATCAACATGCACGGACGATGGGTATCGTGTTCACAGCCAAGGATCTGTGCCAGGTCAAACTGTTGTTATGTGAGTTTCAGCGCAGATAGGTGCCACCGTTGACGTCAAGGATGGCTCCCGAGGTGTACGACGCGCCGGGCGAACACAGGAACGCGATGGCCGAGGCGATCTCGTCCGGCTCGCCCATGCGGCGCATGGGATAGCTTGCGCCGTCGTAGCCCTGGTTGCGGGTCATGCCGGAGGCCACCGGCCCCGGCGCCACACCGTTGACGGTCACGCCATGGGCCACGGCGCGCTGCGAGAACCAGCGCACGAGCGCATGCACCCCGCCCTTGGAGGCCGCATAGTGCGGGCCTGCACGCAGGCCTCCAGACCAGCCAGCAATGGAGCCGCACAGCACGATCCTGCCGTGCTTGCGTTCTACCATGGCGGGCAGAGTAGCACGCACTAGGTTGATGGGGCCGAGAAGGTTGACCTGTATGACGCGCTGGAACGCTGTGTCGTTCCAGTCGTCCGCCATCCAGTCATCGTCATAGGGGCTGATGCCCGCCGCATCCACCAGGCCCGAGATGGCGGGCAGCCGGGACACGAGGTCCTCCACTGCCGACCGGTCGCTGCTGTCACAGGAGTGCACCGACTCCACACCGGCAATGCCTTCTGCAACCGCCTCTAGCGCGGCCGTGGGGGCCACGTCCACAAGCACCAGCTGCGCGCCCAGGCTGCTGCAAAGGCGTGCCGTAGCTACTCCAATGCCGCCTGCGGCGCCGGAAATCAGAATGCGCGCGTCGGCCAGATCGAAACTGCCCAGGGAATTCGTGTGGGTGCTGCTGCTCAAGGTGTTCTCCCCGTTGTCGTCACACGGATAGGTAGCGTCGCTTGACGTCATCGTTGGCCCTCAGATCCTCGATGGTTCCGCTGAAGACCGCCGAGCCGCGATCGATCACCACGGCGCTGTCGGCCAGGCCCAGGCAGAAGTGCAGGTTCTGTTCGGCCAGCACGATGGTGGTTCCCAGTTGGCGCAGCGTCTCGATCAGGTCGCCGATCTTCTGCACCATGATGGGCGCCAGCCCCTCACTCGGCTCATCGAGCAGCAGCAAGCCGGGATTGCCCATCAGCGCACGGCCGATGGTCAGCAGCTGCTGCTCGCCGCCCGAGAGCTGCCCGCCCATGCGCCCCTTGAGTTGCGCGAGCAGCGGAAGCATCTTATAGACGCGCTCGATATTCCACTCGCACGTGCCATCCGCGCCCTTCTTGGCCGCGATCTCCAAGTTGTCCTGCACGCTCAGATCGGAAAAGATCTGCCGATCCTCTGGCACGAAGCCCACCCCTGCACGCGCCACCATGTGGGACGGCAGGCCGCGGATTTCCCGGCCCGCAAGCCGGATACTCCCAGAACGTGGCGACAGAATGCCTGCGATAGCTTTCATCGTCGAGCTCTTGCCCGCGCCGTTGCGCCCCAGCAGCGCCAGCGTCTGACCCTTGCCCACCTCCAGCGCCATGCCAAACAGCACCTGACTGGAACCATAGAACCCGTCTATGCCAGTGACCTCCAGAACGATCTCGCTCATGGATGAACCTCCTTGGGACGCCCCAGATAGGCCTCGATGACCTGAGGATTGATCCGTATCTGCTCCGCCGTGCCCTCGGCGAGCAACTTGCCATACGACAACACGTAGATCTTCTGCGCGATGCGAAAGACAATCTCCATGTCATGCTCGATCAGCACCACCGTCATGCCACCCTTCTTCCATAGTGCATACACCGTCTCGATCATCTGCTCACGCTCCTCTGGCCCCATGCCCGCAATCGGCTCATCGAGCAACAGCAGCTTGGGCTGCAGCACCAGGGCCAGCGCTAGATCGAGCAGCTTCTGATCCCCGTGCGACAGATTGCCACTGACCACCTGCGCCTTACGTTGCAGGTTTAATTGCTCCATTACTTCGTAAGCGCGGTCACGCGTCGCCGCAAGCGGAAAGCGTCCACGCAGACTAGCTGACTTGCCCATCGGCGACATGAGCGCAGCACGCAGCGATTCCTCCACAGTCAGCGTCTTGAACAGCTTGGCCACTTGGAACGCGCGCCCCACGCCCATGTGCACGATGCGGTTGCTCGACAACCCCACGATTTCTTGGCCATCGAGCAGAATGCTGCCCGAGTCCGGCGGGAACACCCCCGAGATCAGGTTGAAAAAAGTGGTCTTACCCGCGCCATTCGGCCCAATTACCGCGCTCAGCGAATCTTTCTCGAAATGCATGCTCACATCGTTGGTGGCCACCACGCCACCGAACGATTTTTTGAGATGTGATATTTTCAGCATCAGACCAACCTTGTCTTGTTATCCCGCGCACGTGCCCCTGGCACGCCGCCATAGGTCTGCCAGGGCGTGCCTGCGAGCCAGCCCGCATCGACCGGCAGATCCACGCCGGTAATGCCACTACTAGCATCCGAAGTGAGAAATGCCACCGCCGCTGCAACCTCCTCGGTTCGCACCATGCGCCCGAGCGCCGTGGCGCGCGTGAGATCCGACGGATCACGGTCGCCCACGTCGATGGCCCGCTGCAGGGCCGGCGTCAGCGTGTACCCTGGCGACACCGAGTTCACACGCACGCCTGAGCGCCCCCACTCACCCGCAAGGCACTGCGTGAGCGAGATGACCGCAGCCTTCGCAGGCGCATAAGCATGCAGCGGCACCGAACGTGAGCCGGTGATGGAGGCGATATTGACCACCGCGCCGTGCCCGCGCCGGGCCATGACGGCTCCGAATGCCGCGCAGGTCAGATAGGTTCCACGCAGGTCGATATCCATCACCCGGTCCCAGGTCGCCATATCAAGGTCCTCGGGCGGCAACCTCGGCTGGATGACGCCTGCACTGTTGACCAGCACCGAGACCAGACCGTGCTCCGCCTCGATGCGCTGGAGCGCCTGGTGCACGCTGTCCTGCTGCGCCACGTCGCACTCGACGAACGCCATGGCGCTCACCGTGGCTCGGGTTGCGGGGAGATCCAGCACCACTACGCGGTCGCCGCGCGCTGCCAGGGCCTGGGCGCACGCCAGGCCGATGCCGCTCGCGCCGCCCGTGACGACGCTGACGATGTCTTGAGACCGATTCATGCCTTCACCCTCTTGAACCTGCGACTGAGCTGAAGCACAAAATCCAGAATGCCGCGTTTGAAACCCAGCGCGAAAATCAAAACGATCACGCCCAGCACCAATCCGTGCGATTCCGTCACCCGCGTGATGACGTCGTTGAACAGCAGCAAAAGGCCTGCACCCACCAGCGGCCCCAGGTACATGTGCAGGCCGCCCATCATGATCATGAAGATGGCCTCACCCGACATGGTCCAGTAGCTGAACTCGGGAAATGCGCCCGACACGAACAGCGCCATGATTACCCCGCCGATGCTGGCAAAGCAGCTCGAGAGCACAAACGCGTACAGCCGAATGCGCCACACGTTGATGCCGAGAAACCAGGCGCGATCGGCGTTGTCCCGCACCATCCGCAACGAATAGCCGAACGGCGACTGCAAAATCCAGCGGATCAGCAATAGGCACGCCACACCAAGAAAACACGCGAACCAGTACAGCTCACGGAAGTTCGCCAGATTAATCCCCAGGAACACCGGACGCGGAATGCCGCCAGTGATGCCCTGGTCGCCGCCCGTCATGTCCACCCACGACAGGATGATCCGGTGCACGAACATCTGGAATGCCAGCGTAAGGAAGGCGAAGTAGATCTCCTTGAGACGCACACAGATCGCCCCCACCAGTGCGCCGACCACTGCTGTGAGGAGCACGGTGCCCGCAATGGCCGAGGGAACCGACACCCCCGCCTTCTGCATGAGCAACGCAAACGTGTAGGCCCCGCCACCAAAGAACATCGCATGCCCGAAGGACACCATACCGCCGTAGCCGATCAGCATGTTCAGAGAGGTCGCAAGAATGCCGAAGGCAGCTAAGCGGATGATGAAGTCCTGCAGTGCGCGCGACGAACTGAGCAGCGGAATTACTGCCAGGATCGCGAGTGCCAACAGAGCAATGGCCCACTCCCGCGTTCGCGTGCTGCCGTCCGTGGTTGCGACAGACTGTGATGCCCTCATGCTCGGCGCTCCTTTTTACCCACCAGACCGCCCGGCTTGAGGATCAAGATGAAAATCATGGCGAGGAACATCACGCCCTCGACAAACGACGGAAAACCGACCGAACCGAACGAGCGCACCAGTCCGATGAGCAGCGCACCCACGAGCGCGCCCGTCACCGAGCCCATCCCCCCGATCACCGTGACGATGAACGCCTCGATGAGAATCGAGAACCCCATGCCTGGCGATGTCGATCGCACCGGCGCAGCCAGCGCACCCGCTACCCCAGCAAGCAACCCGCCGCAGGCAAAGACGCCTGCATAGATCAGACTGGTGTTCAGCCCAAGCGCGGACGTCATCACCTTGTTCTGCGCGGCAGCGCGCACCACCTTGCCGGTGCGCGTCTTGTTGAGAACCAGCCAGAGCACCAGGGCGATGACGACGGACACCGCGATCAGCGCGATGTAGTAGATCGGAATCACGCCTCCTGCAATGAACAGCGGCGGCGCCTGAAAGGCCGTGGGCATGCCCATGGAGCGGAACTCGGCGCCCCAGAAGATCTTGACGGCGTCGTCAAGGATGAGGATGAAGGCATAGCAAACGAGCAGCTGCATGAGCACGTCGGCGTCATATACCCTTCGCATGAAAAATCGCTCGAAGAACACCGCAAAGGTGGCAACGCCCAGCCCGGCTGCGGCCACCGCCAGCAGAAAGCTCCCGGAGGCTGCATACACGGTCACTGCGATGTAGGCACCCAGCATATACAGGGCACCGTGTGCAAAATTGACGACGCCCAAAACGCCGAAAATCAGGGTGAGCCCTGCGGAGACTAGGAACAGCAGTGCTCCGATGATCAGCGCAGTGCTTGTCTGCGTGACGAGGCACGAGGCCGACGTCAGGCATTCGAAAAGTAACGTTAAGTCCAAGAAAGCCTCCGTTAAAGATGCATAAACTCGGCGCGCCGAAGATTGCGCCAGCTGCGCACGCCGTGCTCCAGTGGCGCAGCGTGCGCAGAAGCCTCGTCAAAAGCGGGATGACGTCAGGCCCAGCCCTTGCTCTTCTTCCATTCGGCTTCCAGCTCCGCGATCAGCTTCCAGTCGCCGATGGTGGGAGACTCCATGTAGGGTTCCTTTTGCGTGAGCAAGCCCCAGCCCGTGGAATAGTCAGTGAGGGTCTGATCCTCGGCTCGCAGCGTCAGCTTCCCATTAGTGCCAAACGGCGAATCGATGGTCATGCCACGCAGTGCCTCAGCCATCTTCTTGCCATCGGTGCTCTTAGTCTTCTGCATGGCCGCAGTCAGGAAGTTGACGCCAGTGGCACCACCCCAGGACCAGTTGGTCGGCATTTCCTTGTACTTGGCAAAGTAGGCATTGGCCCAGGCCAGATTGGCAGGAGAGTTGGGGACACTGCGCAGATAGCGATTGCCCGAATGCAGACCCTGCGGCAAGTTCTTGACGGCCGTGAGCACCGTGTAATCGGCGATATTCACTGCGAAGAATTGCAGGTTGCTGAACAAGGCATAGATGTTGCCCTGGTCAATGAACGAGGTCAGGTCGCCCCCCCATAGTGCCGAATACACGGCCTGCGGCTTGCTCTGCACGATGCGAGTGAGGATCTCGCTATAGTCGGGCTGAGTCAACTTGGGCCAGAACTCGCCTACCACTTCGATGTCAGGATTGAAGCGCTTAAGGTACTGAAGGAACTCCGCCGTCGTGTCACGCCCGTAGGCATAGTCGGGCGAGCAGGTCATCCAGCGGCGCAGCTTCTTTTCCTTGGCAACCTTGGCCGCATAGGAGCCACCCACGATGGCGTCGTGGATGCCCTGGCGCATGCAGCGGAAGGTGTTGGGCGCGCGCAGCTTCGGGTCTGCCGTGAGCGATGAGGTCTCAGAGATAGCATGCATGCACAGCACGCCCAGATCGCGCGCCACTTCATGAACCGCAAACGCGCCGGAGGAGGCTTCCGCATCCAACAGGATCTCGCAACCGTCCGTATTCACCAGTTCGCGCGCAACGCGTGCGGCCTCCTGCGGCTGCCCTTTGGAATCGCGAATCACCATCTCGATTTTGCGTCCGCCCAGGCCACCCGCGGCGTTGAACTTATCCACCTCAAGCATCACCGCATTGCGCGTCGTAATCCCCAGCGTGGCCACACGCCCAGAAAGGATGGTAGGCATGCCGATGCGGATCGGCTTGTCCTGGGCCAACACCACGGCAGGAAAGCCGATGGCACTCATGCCCGCGATGGCCGTGGCGCCCTGGATTAGTTTGCGGCGCTGTGGCTGCATGGGGGTGTCTACTGCATCTATTTTCATCGTCGTCTCCTTGGGTTGAAATGAGTGGTCACTCGGGTGACGGAATGCACAAGCTGGCGAAACATTCAGGCGGTAGATGGCGAAGAGCCCGCGAGCTGCGTGCGCAACACCCGCTTGAGCATCTTTCCGCTGGGATTCCGCGGAAGTGACTCCAGGCAGACAAGCTGCTTGGGCACCTTGAAGCCGGCAAGATGACGTCGGCAATGCGCCTGCAGGATCTGGTAGTCGAGTTGTGCCCCCTCCTTCACCACCACCACGGCCACTACCCGCTCGCCCCATTGCTCGTCGGGCAGCCCGATGACCGCGGCCTCGGCGACCTCGGTCATCTGGTAGAGCACCCGCTCGACCTCGGACGAGGCGATGTTCTCGCCGCCGCTGATGATCATGTCCTTCATGCGATCGGTCAGGAACAGAAATCCGTCTGCATCCAGATAGCCCAGGTCGCCCGTGCGCAGCCAGCCGTCGGCATGAAAGGTCGCGGCCGTCTTGACGGGATCGCGCCAATATCCTTTGGTGACCTTCGGGCCGCTTAGGCAGATCTCGCCCTGCACGCCAACAGGCACGCTGCGCCCCTCGTCGTCGCGAATCTCAAGCCGCACGAGCAGCGTCGCGCGCCCGGTCGAGCCGATCTTCTCGATCTCCCTGCCCGGTTCCATGAAGGTGTCGCCGGAGCAACTCTCGGTCAGGCCGTAGGCATCGATGTAACGGCTTGCCGTGAAGTACGAGGTGAACTCGCGGATGCGTTCTTCCGGCGTCTTCTCCCCGCCGCCCACGATCCAGCGCAGGCTGTCGACCCGGTAGTTCATGCGCTCGGGGCAATTCAATGTGCGGTTGAGCATCACCGGCGCCATCCAGCCGCAGGTGATGCGCTCGCGCTCGATGGTGGCTAACACCTTCACCGGATCGAAATCCCGCAGGATGACCATGCTGCCACCCATCTGCAGCACGGCCACGCCGGGCAGATCGAATGCGCCCACGTGATAAAGCGGCCCCACCACCAGAATCCGATCATCGCGCCCCAGGCCAAGCACGGCGATGTGGTCTATGTTCTTCCAATGAAAGTTGGAGTAGGTGTGCATCACGCCTTTGGGACGATCCGTGGTGCCCGAGGTGTACATCAGGCGAAACAAGTCATCTGGAGTGCTGGGATGCGCGATCGTCTCCTCGATACTTGCAGCGCCGTCCGTGAGCAGGCGCATGTCCCTTTGAGCCTGCGCATCGACCAGCACCCTTGCATCGATCTCTGCGACCAGATGCGCCAGTTCCTCGTCCACGAAGAGCAGCGTGGCACCCGCGTGTTGAACGATGTAGCCCACCTCGGCCGCCGAGAGCCGGTAGTTCAGAGGTAGCACTACAGCGCCCACATGCCCGATGGCCATCGTCAGTTCCATGAATGCGGCGCTGTTTTTCATGAGCAACGCCACGACGTCGCCTGACTGTATGCCCTGACGCCGCAGGTGCGCCGCGAGGTGGTGTACGCGCGCCATGAGGTCGCCATAGCTGATGCGCTGATCTTCATACACGATAGCCAGGCGTTCCGGATCAAGCCGGGCCCAGTAGGCCACCGAAGCACTGAGTGACACCATGATTTCGTCTCCGGGCAAGCACCTTGTTGTTACGCGACTTAATAAGACTTAGGCATGCCCAAATCGTGCGTAGCCACGTAGTTGAGGATCATCTCCTCGGAGATCGGTGCGAAACGGAACAGCCGCGCATCGCGCCACAGGCGCTCGACGTGATACTCCTTGGCATAGCCCATGCCGCCCATGGTCTGCATGGAACGCTCGGTTGCGCGCGCCACCGCCTGCGCTGCCAGGAGCTTCGCCGCGTTGGAATCGCTGCTGTAGGGCAGGCCCGCATCGAAATTGCTGGCGGCCTTGTAGTTCAATAGACGGGCCGCTTCATTTTCAACGTGGCATTGGGCCAGCGGAAACTGCAGTCCCTGGTATGTCGATATCGGACGACCGCCAAACACCTTGCGGTCGTTGGCATAGTTCACCGCTAGGCGGATGGCCAGCTCACCCGTGCCCACCAGTCCGGCGGTGGTGACGATGCGTTCTGTGTTGAGCACGTCGGTGAGTTCACGCCAGCCGCCGTGCAGCGTGCCTATCAGCTCGTGCGGTTCGACGCGGACGTTGTCAAAGAACACGCTGCTAGACGCCAGCGTGCGCGTGCCCACCTTGTCAATGGCCGTGTGCGTGAGGCCCTCGCGCTGAACGTCGATCATGAACATCGACAGCCCGTCGCTGCGGCTCTTGGAATCCTCGAGCTTCTTAGTCCGCGCAATCACCAGCATCTTGTGCGCGTCCGTCACGGCGGTGATCCAGATCTTTCGACCATTGAGACGCCAGCCCGCGCCGTCCTCGGCCGCGAACGTCTTGATCTCCAGAGAATTGGTTCCCGCATCGGGTTCGGTCAGCGCCATGCAGAAGTTCATGCGCCCTTCCAGCAAGGCAGGCAACAGTTCCTTTTTCATCTCTGGCGTTCCGAACTTGGAGACCGACACGCCACCGAAGATCGGGTTGATCATGAACAGTTGGCCCAGCGTCGAACCGGCTCCCGTCGCCGAAAGCGTCTCAATGATCAGTGCCATCTCCAGCATGCCCAAGCCTGATCCGCCATACTCCGTCGGCAGAGCAACGCCCGCGAGTCCGGCCTCGCAGATTGCCTGCCAGATTTCGTTGGGAAACGCCTTGCGCTCGTCGATGTCGCGCCAGTACTCGAGACCGAAGCGCTCGCCCACCTTGCGAGCGGTTTCGATCATCATCTTTTGTTCGTCGTTGAAGCTGAAATCCATGGGAGCATCCTTGGCCTGAAGGTGTGGGTAGCCACGTAGCGGCAACCGTTGTGTGAGGTGATGTGGTTGGGTGTATCGATCAGATATGCAGCGCCCTTGACGAGGCCGCCAGCACCGATTCATGCAGCGACTCCGACAGCGTGGGATGCGGCCAGACGGTCTCCAAAAGCGCCTCGTCCGTGCCCTCGAGCACCCGCGCCACGCCGAACGCGCCGATCAGCTCGGTCACGCCCGGCCCCACGAGATGTGCACCCAAAATCTCGCCGGTGTCCGCATCGACCACGGTCTTGATGAACCCATCGGTGTCACCCAGCGCCACCGCCTTGCCGTTGCCGACGAGCGGAAAACGACCCACCTTGATGTTCATGCCCTGCTCCCTGGCTGCACGCTCTGTGAGCCCGATACTGGCCGTCTGCGGATGCCCATAAGTGCAGCCGGGTACGTCCTGCGCGCGCAGTGGATGGCCACCGGTAAGCCCCATGATCTGCTCCACGCAGGCCACGCCCTGGTGCATGGCGCGATGGGCTAACCAGGGCGCACCGGTGACGTCACCGATGGCATGGACACGCGGATCTGCCGTCTTGCCGAACGCGTCAGCCTCGATCCTTGCACCATCCACGCGCACCTGGGTCGTCTCCAATCCCAAATCTTCTACGTTGCCCACCACGCCCACGGCGATGAGTACGGCATCCGCTTGCAACGTGCTATCCCCCGTCGACTCCTGCACCGTGGCGACAATACCGTCCGCGTCCGTCGTGATCGCTTTGAGCCGTGCGCCGGTTCGGATCTGCACGCCCTGCGCGCGATAACTGCTGGCGACAGCAGCGCTCACTTCGGCGTCCTCTTGCGGCAGTACGTCGTCCAGCACCTCCAGCACCGTAACCTGGGCGCCGAACGACTGATAAAAGCTCGCGAACTCCATGCCGATGGCACCCGCACCCACAATCAGCAGCGTGCGCGGCAATTGCGTGGACGAGAGCGCATCGCGAGACGTCCAGACCCGCTTTCCATCCGCATGAATGCCGCTCAGATCGCGGGGCCGCGCCCCGGTGGCAAGCACCACATCACGAGCGTACAGCGTGGATACTGAGCCACCAGCGTCAGTGATCTGCACGCGTCCCTCACCCAGCAGGCGACCGCGCCCTGCAATGAACTTGACGCCGTTCTTCATCAGCAAGCCCCGTACGCCCTGCGACAGCTTGCCCGCCACAGCACGCGAGCGCTTCATCACCTCTGCAAAATCGAAACTCGCGCCCTGCACCTTCAAGCCCAGCGACTCGATGCTCAGCAGATCACGCCAAGCCTCAGCCGCGTGGAGCAGCGCCTTGGTCGGAATGCATCCCCAGTTTAGGCAGACACCGCCGAGCGCCTCGCTCTCGATGAGCGCAACCCGCGCGCCGAGCTGCGCGGCACGTATTGCAGCCACGTAGCCGCCGGGGCCGCCGCCGATGACGGCGATGTCCACGTCCGGGTAGTTCATCGTGCGGCTCCCTGTGCCGATCCCTTCACCGGATGGGCGGCTTGCCGGGCGCTTTGAAAGCACGCGAACAGCTCGTCGAAATGCTGCGCCGGATTGTTCACCACACGCTCGAGGCCTTCGTACACCGCCTCCGGAATGGAGGACTCCGCGCCCACGCGCCGAATCAGCGCCCGCACGCCCGCACGGTCGTAAGCATAGTCGGCCGTGGTCATACGCTGGTCATGCTCCAGCGTCTCGCCGTTTTCAAACGTGAGTTCCACCACGCAGCACAGCCGCGGCACCTGCTCGTCCGCCTGCAGGCGGATCCTCTCGACGAGCGCGTTCACCTTTGCATCGCCGTACGATGTCATCTGCGCCATGGTCGGTGCGCCGTGCAGCAAGGTGGTGGCAATGCAAAACGGAATGCTCATCAGCGTACCGGAGATGCTCTCGAACGGCCCTGTGGCATCCATGCCAGCATAGCCCACCTCGTAAGGATTCATGCGCACGCGCACCCCCGTTATGCTTCGCGCGACAAGCTTGTCACGCAGCGCCAAGGCTGCTTGCACCGGAGTCTGGTTAAACGCACAGACTGGAAACGGCTTGAAGGTCACACGCTCGAGCGACCACTGATGCCCGAGCTGCGCGGCCAGTTCCTGCACATTGCAATCAATACGTGCAAAAGCGTGCACGAAGCCATTGCGGCCCTCGAACGCATGCGGCGCGGACACCGAGCCGGCGCGCGCAAGCTCCGTCGCCATCCAGCCTGTACGTCCCGCCATGCCTACTTGGTAGCGCCATTCGTCCGTGCCATCGTCAAAGGACTGCAGAATCCCGCCCGTAAACGACGCCGCATTGGACAGAGCCGCTGCCGTCTGCTCCACCGAAAGATCCATAAGCACGGCCGTCGCAGCTGCAGCCGACACCGTGCCATACAGTGGCGAGGATCGCAGTCCAGCGGTTGTGGTGAAGCCCGCGTAGGCCTTCTCCAGCAGCCCGCCTATTTCATAGCCTGCGATAAGCGCAGGCAACAGGCGTGACGCAGCAGCACGCTCACGCGTCTCGATGAGCGCAGTGAGCATGGGAATCAGAATCGCGCCAAGGTGCGCAGCGCCGCAGGTATCCTCCTGCGCACGGCCATGGAACAGAGCGCTGTTGGCCAGCGCTGCACCGCCGATCGAAGCACGGCGCCCATCCGCCAGCAGCGTTGCACCACTGGTCTGTTCGCCGTCCGTCGCCAGAGCGGCCTGCGCGGCCACCGGCGCGTAGGGTGTGCCGATGCAACCCACGGCGATGCCGTAGCCGTTCAACAGGCAAGCGCGTGCACGCTCCTCAATGTGCGCAGGCACGCCGTCACGGGACAAGCGGTCCGCGAACGTGGCCATCGCTGTTGCCAGGCTCTGTGAACGCGCAAGCTCCATATCGTTGTTTGACATCGTGACTCCCTAGAGCAGCGAAAGCGGCTGACGCAGATAGCCAATTACGCAATTGAGAAAGGCAAGGCCCGACACCCCGTCCACCAGTCGATGATCGGCCGCCAGCACCAGCCCCATTTCGTGGCGCGGCGAAGGCTGGCCTTGCGCGTCCGGGCGGAATACGTCGCGGATGCTTCCCACGCCCAGTATCATGGCCGTGCCCGGATTGATGATGGGCGTCATCCACGTCACTTCATGCATACCGGCGTTAGAGACGGTGATCGCGCCGCCGCCCATGTCTGCGGACGTAATCGCGCCCGTGCGCGCGCGCTCCACCACATCGTTGACACGCCGCGCAATCTCAGATAGCGATGCCCATCCAATGTCCCGCACCACTGGCACCAAAAGGCCACGCGCTGTGTTGACGGCCACGCCCACATCGACCTGATCAAACGACTGAATGCCTTCGTCCGTCCATACCTGATTGGCGGTCGGCATCTTGCGCATGGCACGTGCCACGGCGGCAACCACCAGATGGCTGAGCGTCAGTTTGACAAGCGGCTGGCTGTCGTTGATCTCGCTGCGCGCCTGCATCAGCCGCGACACCTCCGCCTCCGACGCCAGATAGAAGTGTGGAATCTGCTGTTTGGCGGCTGTGAGACGCCGCGCCATTGTGGCCTCGACGGAGGTCGGCTTACGCAAGGCAGCTGGTGCGTCAGCACTCATGCGCTGCGTCGGAGACAGCACGTCACGCTCGCCCGCCACAGCCACCATCGACTTGTCCGACTTCTCGGCCACATCTTGCTGCTGCGCCGCCGCATGCACGTCGTCCGCACGGATGCGCCCCCGAGGCCCCGTGCCCGCGACGCCATGCAGATCGACGTTCAAACGTGTCGCAATCCTGCGCGCCAGCGGCGTCGCGATGACGCGTTCTGTAGACGCAACAGGCGCGGCGGCCACAGCGGTTGCGGCAGACACAGTTGCGGGCATTGCGGACGCGGGCGAGTGAGCTGACGCCGCCACCGCAACACCCAGCGCCTGCGCGGAAGTGGCTGAACCACCAGCCGCATAAACATATCCGATGACTGCGCCTACGGTAACCACCTCACCTGCCTTGACCGACGCTTCCAGCAACATGCCATCGGCCTCTGCCGGATACTCCATCACGACCTTGTCGGTTTCGATCAGCACCAGAATGTCGCCCTGGCGGAATGCCGCACCCGGTGACACGACCCACTCGACCACCGTTCCTTCGGTCATCGTCAGGCCCAGTTTGGGCATCAATAGTTCTTGGCGCACGACTCAATGTCCTTCGAATTGAGCGACTCGCTTGGCAAGAAACGCCTGACAACCTTTGTGCGCGTCCTTCGAATCAAGAACCAGTCCGATCATGGCCTGCTCATGCGCGAGTGCCGCGCCCAGCGGCATGTCGGCACCGTCCCTGAGCGTGCGCTTGAGCAGGCGCAGCGTCAGCGGCGACTGCTGCGCGATGCGCTGCGCCAGTGCCATCACCTCGTCCATTAGCTGCGCGCGCGGCACCACCCGGTTGACCAGGCCGTAGCCAAGCGCCTCCTCCGCCGTGATCTGCTCGCCTGTAAACATCATTTCCTTGGCACGGCACAGTGGTACCTGCCGGATCAGGCGCTGCGATCCACCGGCCCCCGGGAAGAGTCCCAGCGTGATTTCGGGCAGCCCAAGACGCGCCTCCTGAGCCACAATGCGGATGTCCAGCGTCAGCAGCAATTCCGTGCCGCCGCCGAGCGCCCAACCATTGATCGCACCGATGGTAGGTTTGTCGCTGATCTCGATGTGGCGGAACACGCGGTGGATCACCTCGGCGAATTCCTGGTAGTGGGCAAGCCCCTGGCGACTGTCGAGATCGCGGATATCGCCGCCCGCCACGAACGCGCGCTCGCCCGCCCCCGTCAGTACGATGACACGCACACTCGCGTCCTGCTCCAAATGCCGGAACGCCTGCTCCAGCTCCAGCAGCGTCGGCACGTCGAGTGCGTTCAGTGTGCTCGGCCGGTTAATGGTCAGGAGGCCCACGGCATCCCGGACTTCGCTCACAATGACTTTTTCACTCATGGCATCTGCTCCTGTTTCGAACCCGTCACAGCACAGTTCGGATGGCGTCGGCAATACGCGTGGCGTTGACCTGATAGACCGCCTCCAGCGACTTGGCAAAAGGCACGGGCATGAACGGCGCGCCCACGCGCACCACGGGGGCATCGAGTTCGTCGAACACGTCTTCCCCGATGCGCGCGGCGATCTCCGCGCCCACTCCAAAGGCCTGCACCGCTTCGTGCACCACCACGACGCGATGAGTGCGCGCGATGGAGGCATAAACCGTCTCGCGATCCCACGGTTGGATGCTGCGCAGGTCGATCACCTCTACCGATCGGCCATCCTTGGCGAGCATCTCGGCGGCGAACAACGACATCGACACCGTCGCGCCATAGGTCACGATGGTGACGTCCGAGCCCTCGCGGGCGATGCGCGCCTTGCCGATGGCCACCGGCGACAGGCTGGTATCAACTGGCCCCTTCACGCCATACAGCGCCTTGTGTTCGACGAAGATCACCGGATCGGGATCGTTGATCGCAGCGCGCATCAGGCCATAAACATCTGCCGGTGTGCTGGGACACACCACCTTCAGACCCGGCACGTGGGCCAGCCACGCTTCAAGACATTGGGAATGCTGCGGCCCGGCATTCAAGCCGCCACCGTGCGGCGTGCGCAGCACCATGGGCACGTGGCTGCGGCCACCGAACATGAAGCGCGCCTTCGCCGCCTGATTGACCAGAGCATCCATGGACAGGGTCACGAAGTCCATAAACATGATCTCTACCACGGGCTTGAGTCCGCTCATTGCCGCACCCACAGCCATAGCGGTGATGGTGGCTTCGGAGATCGGCGTATCACGCACCCGCTTGGCGCCAAACGTCTCCAGCAACCCGCGCGTCACCTTAAACGAGCCGCCTGCCTCTGCCACGTCCTCGCCGAACACAATGACGTCGTTATCGGCCCTCATCGCGTCGCTCAATGCGGCGTTGGCGGCCTGAAAGTATTTCATTTCCACGGCGGATGACATCTCACGCGACTCCCGATTGGTTGGGCACGGACACGCCATACACACCACTCAACGCGGCCTCGAACTCTGGCAGCGCATCGCTGCGAGCACGTTCGACCGCCGCCTGCACATCGGCAGCCACAGCATCGTCGATCTGCTGCACTTCAGCCTCGCTCGTACCCTCTTGCAGCAACCGCATCCGCCCGGCAATCAGCGGATCGGTCAGATCGAGCGCCTCAATCTCGGCGGCGTCGCGGTACTTCTGCGGGTCGCCTTCGTAGTGCCCGCGCACGCGTTTGGTGGAGCACTCCAGGACGGCCGCGCCCGCCCCTTCGCGCAACCCCTTGATCATGCGCGTGGCGACATCTGCCACCTCCAGCACATGCGCCCCATCGGCACGCGCGTAAGGCAGACCGAAGGCACCGGCAATGGCTTCGAGCGGCGCGACGAATTGACGCGACGTGGGAGAGAATTCCGACCAGCCGTTGTTCTCGCACACCAGCAGCAGCGGCAGCTTCCAGATGGCAGCCAGATTCATTGTCTCGTGCAGCACGCCTTCGGCCATGGCTCCGTCGCCAAAGAACGCCACGGCAACGCCCGCGTTCCCCTTCACGTCATGCGCCAGCGCACTGCCCAGAGCAATCGGAATGCCCGCACCCACGATGCCGTTGGCACCGATGATGCCAAGCGCCATGTCCGAGACATGCATGGAGCCGCCCCGCCCCCCGCAGATCCCACCGGCCTTGCCCATGATTTCCCCGAAGAATAGACCCAGATCCAGCCCGCGCGCCAGCACATGGCCATGGCCACGGTGCGTCGTCGCGATGGTGTCCTGCGGCTTCAGGGCGGACATAACGCCGGCCGCAACGCCCTCCTGCCCGATGCTCAGGTGAATGAAGCCTGGCACCTCGCTGTCAGCAAACAGCTTGATGAGCGCCGACTCTACCTCGCGGATCCTGCGCATCGTGCGATAGAGCTCCGACAGAGATGCGAGCGGTTGCGCATCCGGTGATGCGACAGGAGCCACGCGGCCCTCAGTTCGTGACGCCGGAGCAGACGTCGGGTCGGACTTCTTGACCATCAACATCACCCCACCCGTGCGGACACCGCACGCCACGCACCGGCACTCCACCGAACGATGCTGCAACCAGGTAGTTTGCAGCATGACCGCTTGCGGCCACTTTCTGTTTGTTGCTTCATTTCTCGTCTCCTGGTTTGGGCCCGGTGTGCAATGGAAGCAGCACCTCTTCGCCCAATTAACGATTCATGACTCATCAGTCACTAAACAAAATGTACACTCGCAAATCCGCACAACGGCTAGGTGCTTACCCTATGCGTCTGCGCGGGAGAGCGTGACGGCGAGAGGCTGGCTTGTTCAATTCAGGCTACCCGCCCACGGTGACGCTGTCGATCTTTATGCGCCAGACGCTGGAGGCCGACGGCTCGTGCCCGAAGGCTGTCAACGGCTGGGCGGCACAACGCGCCGCCGATGGCCTGCGCGCGTGCAGCGTGCGCACCGGTAGGGATTGCAGCGCGCGCCAGCGCTTGCCGCGGCAGATGGTCAGCGGGCTGGCGCGCTACACCGGCCGCCGCCTGCTCAGCGAGAAGGCCCATGCGCATTGGCTGTGGCGGGGCCGAGCGGTCAAGCTGGTGGACGGCACCGGGCTGTCCATGCCTATCACCCCTGGGAACCAGGCCGTGTATCCCCAGCCCAGTTCGCAGGCCAAGGGCATAGACTTCCTGCTAGCGCGGCTGGTCGTGGTGATCTGCCTGGCCACTGGTGCAGCGCTCAATGCTGCCATCGGCCCCCATCAAGGCAAGGACAGCGGCGAGCTCAGCTTGGTGCGTGTGTTGCTTGGGAGCTTGCACCCGGGCGATGTGATGCTGGCCGATGCCCTGTACTGCAACTATTTCCTGATCGCCGCTGTGATGGCCGCTGGCGTGGACGTACTGTTCGAGCAGAACGGAGCGCGCATCACGGACTTTCGTCGAGGCCGCTCACTGGGTAGGCGCGATCACATTGTACGCTGGCCCAAGCCGAAGCCTCGGCCGCAGTGGATGACGCCCGAGCAGTACGCCAACGCGCCCGAGGAGATCGAACTGCGCGAATGCAAGGTGGACCATCAGGTGCTGGTGAGCACACTGCGCGATCACCGGCGTGTCAGCAAAGCCGCCCTGTCGCACTTGTACGCCAAGCGCTGGAACGTCGAGCTGGACCTGTGCAACCTGAAAACCACCACCGGCTTGGACGTGCTGCGCTGCCAGACGCCGCAGATGAACGACAAGCAGCTAGAGGCGCATTTGCCGGCCTACAACGTGATCCGCCTGCTCATGGCGCAGGCGGCCAGCCATGCCGGCCGAGATCCACGCGAGTTGAGCTTCAAGCACACGGTGCAACTGTGGAGCGAGTGGGTGGCGCGTGGGCTGTCGCCCGCGCACGATGGCGGGCGGATGTTCGACTTGATCGCCCAGAGGAAGGTCGGCCATCGACCCGGGCGTTTTGAACCGCGCATGCGAAAACGACGGCCCAAACCTTACCCGTGGCCAAAGACGCCAAGGGCCCATGCTCGCCGCCAAGTCGAGCTCTACGGCCATGCTTGGGCGACAAAGTAAGCGCCATTCCCATTAACATGGGATGCCTTGCCCCCTTAATATCCAAATGCTTTGTCGCCTATTGATAAGGTCGAAGCCAACCACCTGTGACAAGCTCGTAGCAACCATTTGAGCAAGACACTCCGAAGATGAGCAATGGCACTGTCCGCAGCCGCGCGTAGCATCTTGACACTCTTCATTCGGCGCTTTTAATCCACCATGCTCACAGCACATACAGGAGTATCATGACTCACGAGTCACCAACGGCTCACCCGAGCATTTGAACGCCAACGAGCGCGCGCTTACAGGAACAACCCGGAATCGAGCAAGACACCCAGAGAATCTCCTTTATCGCCATGGCTACTCGATCAACACCCAAGCGCTCGACATTGATCGAGCCCCAGGAATCCCAGCAGACCAAGGACTGGCGTAAGGGCGAAAGCAGAACCGAGCGCAGCAAACTCATTCGCGAAGGCCTGTTCAAAGCAGCAGCCGAAATCGTGGGCAACGTGGGCTATAAAGACACCTCCGTGTCCATGATCGTGCAGCGCGCGGGAGTAGCGCAGGGCACCTTCTACAACCATTTTGATAGCCGCCAAGACATTCTCGATCAACTGCTTCCTGCCACCGGCCAACAACTGCTGGCCTACGTGAAAGATCACGCTCGCCAGGGCGCGACCACACTAGAAAAAGAAGAACTGAGCTTCAACGCCTTCTTCTCGTTTCTTGATAGCAACCCGCACTTCTTTCGTATCCTCAACGAGGCCGAAAGCTTCGCACCCAAGGCCTACCAGGCACATCTGGAACTGGTATCAAAGGGCTACACCAAGTTCTTCCGCCATGCGCAGGAACATGGCGATCTCAAGGCCTACGACGACCGCGAAATCGAGGTCATTATTTTCATGTTGATGGCCGCCAGAAGCTATCTAGCATGGCGTTTTGTCTACGGAGCCGAGAAGCACCAGGGCATGCCCCAGTGGGTCACAGGCGCATACATGAAGTTTCTGCGCCATGGCCTGTCATGTGCACCCGCATCGGGCAATAAGGGAAAACCTCTCACAAGATCATAGATGCGCGCCAGCTGTCAGCCAGTTCGCCTTCACGCTGCGCCACAGCCGCTCGACGAAGACGTTGTCACGCCGGCACCCCTTGCCGTCCATGCTCTGGCGCGCGCCGATGCGCGCTGCGTATTTCGGCCCATCGTGACCGACCGTTTCGGTATTGTGACCGTAAGCAATGGGATGAACGCCCCCACCCGTACCATTGAACTCCAGCGCGCGGCTGAGAGTGCCCGCGACAAAGACCGGTGTGCGCGTGGTGCCGCTATGCAACACCGCGAAGGCCTCGTAGCACAGCTTGCGCAGCGCAAGCTGATGCGGCACCTGGGGTGGCAGGCCGTTGGCGAAGAACTCTGGGCACTGTGCAAAGCGCGTGGGCAGCTCGACGCGCAGCGACTCGCCGTGTCTTTCGCTTCGCCAAAGCACTTCAAGCCGGGACGGTTTGGGTCAACACGAACCGCGCGCTTGGCTACATGGCGCCTTTCGGAGGTGTAAAGGCGAGCGGATTGGGACGTGAAAGCGGCCAAGAGATGGTGAAGGCCTACATGCAGCAGAAAACGGTTTGGATCAACAACTCGGTACAGCCGCCGAGCAATCCGTTTGTGATGCGGCTAGGCTGACCTGGAGACGGGGACGTACGCGTCCCATTTCTTTCACCCCGTGCAAGCAGCTTTAGTTCAACAATAAAGGTGACCTTTGATCAAACCCGTCGCCGCAACGGCTTGCTAAAGGCTACGGGCAGGCGTTGCATAGTCGTGCGTTTTCCGTGGCAGTCAACGACCACTGAGCAGTTCACCCAGGCATTGAACTCTTACATCCGTTGGTACAACGAAAAGTGGACGAGATATCTTGGGCGCGCGCAGTCCTCTTGAGTACCGAAGGAGCTTGGGGCTCATGGCATAACCAGTCCAAGTTCTTGCCCGCATCCCCTAACCGAGAAACTGGCTCAAATTCCTGTCGGCGCCAACGCCGTGGACATCAGCGCTGTCCGATGCGGATGTCGCCGAAGAGTTGGGACATGCCACGCGGCTGCGAACGCCAGTATGGTGGCGGCGCTTCAACCTGGGCCCATAGCGAAGCCGCAGCATGCCAAGGCCAACGCGGGTTGTACAAGATCGCTCTGGCCAATGCAACTAGATCTGCGCGCCCTTCTGCAACGATGTCTTCAGCCTGCTGGGCCTCTGTCACCAGGCCAACCGCGATAGTGGGCAAACCTGTAGCGTTACGGATGCGTTCAGCAAGCCCGACTTGGTAGTTGGGTTCCAACTGAATCTGCTGCAGTGGAGAGATGCCGCCACTAGAGACATGGATGAAGGCGCCCCCCCTGTCTTTGAGTGCCGACGAAAAGACCACGCTTTGATCTATGTCCCAACCATTCTCTACCCAATCAGTGCCGGAGATCCTCACGCCGATTGGCATGGATGAGGGCACCGCTGCCCTGATGGCGTCAAAGACCTCCAGCGGAAAGCGCATCCGGTTGACTAGCGACCCGCCGTATTCATCGGTCCTGTGATTGGACACCGGCGACAGGAACTGGTGCAGCAGGTAGCCGTGCGCGGCATGCAGTTCGATGACGTCGATCCCGATGCGATGCGCCCGCTCGGCCGCCCCCACGAAGGCTCGCTTGAGGCGCTCCAGTCCGGCCTGATCCAGCTCGGCGGGCGCGGGCTCGCCTGCAAGATGCGGCACCGCCGACGGCGCCATGGGCGTCCAGCCTCCCTGTTCCAGAGGGATGAGCTGTCCGCCCTCCCAAGGCACTTTGCTGGATGCCTTTCTACCCGCGTGAGACAGCTGTATCGCGATGGGCATGGACGAATATCGACGGACCGATGTCAGCACGCGCTGGAGCGCTGACTCGTTGGCGTCGGACCACAGGCTCAGATCCCGGTGCGTGATGCGCCCCTCGGCGGTGACCGCCGTGGCCTCCAGCATCAGCAACCCGGCTCCGGACAGCAGCAAGTGGCCCAGGTGCACCTGGTGCCAGTCCCCCGCGTTCCCATCTTCGGCCGAGTACTGGCACATGGGCGCGATGACGATACGATTTTTGAGTGTCAGACCACCCAGTGAATACGGTGAAAACAGTTTGCTCATAGTGTGTTTCTTTAAGTGATGCGCTTGAGGCTGTCCCTGAGCACGACACTCGTTGAAAGCGGGGACCCTTCCACAGCCGGAGACCCTTCGATCAGGCTCACGATCCGGTGGGCGGCAAGGGAGCCAATCTCGACCTTGGGCACGTGCACCGTGGTCAATTTAGGTTCAACCATACTGGCCAGTTCAATGTCATCGGAGCCCGTGATGGAGAGCTCGCCCGGCACCACAACCCCTTGCTCTCGGCACTCCGACATGGCACCGATGGCGATCAAGTCGTTGCCGCAGATAAGCACGGTGGGTCTTGACGGACCGCCCAACACCTGGCGCACCGCTTGCCGCCCCCCTTCAAGGGTGAAGGGTTGTTCGATGATCCACTCGGGGCGAAGCGTCAGACCGGCCCCTTGAAGCGCCGCCTGGGTGCCCGCGATGCGTGCGCGCACCCGCTCATTTCGGTACGACTGGCCGGGACAGATGGCGACTTCTGTGTGGCCATGCTCCAGCACCGCCTGTGCCATCTTAAAGGCGGCGTCGTGGTACGAAAACCCCACACAGGGGCGGCGGTTGGCTTCGTCCACGGACCAGGTCTGCACGTAGGGCAGGTGGTATTGGCCCAGCAACTCGAACACCGCGTCGTCGTGGTCCGTGCCGACCAGCACCACCGCATCCACACCCCGCTCAACGAACGACCGCAAAAGACCAAACTCCCGCTCGGGCCGGTAGTCGTGGCTGGCAACCAGCAACTGATAGCCCAGGTCCCAGAGCGTCCGCTGGAGAGACTGTATGGAGACGGCGAAGATTGGGTTATCGAGGGACGGATAAATGGCCGCAATGGTCCGAGTGCGCCTGGATGCCAAGGCGCGGGCCGGACCATTTCTGACATACCCCAACTGTTCAACCGCCCGGATCACGCGCTCCAGCGTGGATGGTTTAACCTGCTCTGGGACCGACAAAGCCCTTGAAGCACTGCCAAGGGAAACCCCGGCGAGTCGGGCAACATCTTCGAGGGTGGGACGGGAACCTGGAGTCATCGGATTCTGGGACCACGTTGGATTATTTGATGGAGACGGTCGCTCCGGTTCGCCGACAACGCCATCAGTCCCTGCGATCCTCAAGGATCAGATCGGCCCCTTTTTCTGCGACCATTATGACGGCGCCCTGAATGTTGCCGGAGACCATCTTAGGCATCACGGAAGCATCCACAATGCGCAGCCCATCCAGCCCCCGCGCCTTCAGCCGAAGGTCCACCACCGCCCGGTCGTCGGTGCCCATGCGGCAGGTGCCCATTGGGTGGTAGATCGTCTGACCATCCTTGCGCGCAAACGCCAGCCAGTCGGCATCCGAGCGGACCTCAGCCCCCGGACTCATCTCGTGTTCGATGAAATGCGCCATGGCCGGTTGCGACATGATGCGGCGTGCCACCTTCATGCTGTCCACGATACACCGCTGATCCACTTCGCTGTCCAGAAAATTCGGGCGGATCGATGGCTGATCAAACGGATCTGCCGACCGGATGTGGATGCTGCCTTTTGACTCGGGTCGGAGCTGGGTCACTCCGATGGTCATGCCGGGCGCACGGTCCAGGATCCGTTCTGCGGCATTGGCGTAGCTGGCGTGCACCATGAAGTATTGAGCGTCGGGTGCGGGCAGATCTTTCTGGGTTCTGATGAAGCCGTGCACAAGACCCGTGCCCAGGGTCAGGATGCCCTTGCGTGCGGTGAAATATTTGGCGACCTCGCGCGCCAGGCGCCAGCCGCGGGCCATCTCGTTGAGCGTGACGGTGTTCTTCACGCGCCAGTTCATGCGGGTAGCGAAATGGTCGATGTAGTTCTCGCCCACTCCGGCCAAGGCGTGCCTGACGGGAATCCCCAGGGACTGCAGGTGTTCAGGCCGTCCAATGCCTGAAAGCTCCAGGATCTGGGGCGTCTGAATCGCCCCGGCGGCCATGATGACCTCGGTCGACGCAGCCACGGTGACCTCGCGACCTTGGTGCCGGTAAGTCACGCCGGTGCAGCGTTGGCCCTGGAGATCGAGGCTAAGCACATGGGCGCCGGTCTGAACCACCAGATTCGACCGGGACCGTGCCGGCTTGAGGTACGCGTCATAGGCACTGCAGCGCTGGCCGTTGCGTTGGTTGACCTGGTAGTAGCCAAAGCCCTCCTGGGTGGGCGAGTTGTAGTCGTCGTTGAAAACCTGGCCGTCCTGCACCGCCGCTTTCAAGAAAGCGGAGGAGATCGGGAAGCGTTCATGTACCTGCTCCAGGTGAAACGGCCCCGATTTGCCTCGCGTTTCTCCGCCGGGCTGGTAATTTTCCAGGCGTCGGAAATAGGGCTCCACATCCGCATAACCCCAGCCGGTGGCTCCCGCAGCGGCCCAGGCGTCGTAGTCATCGGGCTGACCGCGCACGTAAATCATGCCGTTGATCAAACTCGATCCGCCCAGACCCTTGCCGCGAGGGACCGAAATGACACGACCATTGGTGTTCTCCTCGGGCGTGGTTTTGAACAGCCAGTTGTACTTTTTGTTGGTCAGCAGTTTGCTGAACCCGGCTGGAATGGGAATCCACAGACTAGACGGCTCACCGCCCGCTTCGATCAGCAGCACACGGTGTTTGCCAGAAGCGGTCAAGCGGTCCGCCAGCACGCAGCCGGCCGTCCCCCCCCCCACGATGACGTAATCAAAGGTTTGCATGTTCATGTGAACTTCTTCAAAGATCGATCCACTCGGGATCAGCGAAGGGCGAGCACCTTGCCGGGGTTCAGAAGGTTCTGAGGGTCCAGCGCGTCCTTGATGCGCCGTGCGATTGCCAGTTCGACCGACGCACGGCAACGCTCGAGTTCATTCACCCGGTACTGACCGATGCCGTGTTCTGCCGAGATACTGCCGCCGAAAGAGACCACGACGTCGTGCACGAGTTGGTTAAGCGCCGCGGCATCCAGATAGGTCGGGACAATCACGTTGTAGTGAAGGTTGCCGTCGCCGGCATGGCCAAAGGTGTTGATCCGGACATCCGGGAAGCTGCGCATCACAGCTTCGTCGGCCGTTTTCAGAAAGTCCGGTATCGAGGAGATGGGCACGGACACATCGTGTTTGACCGAGCGTCCTTCGCGGCCTTCTGCCTCGGTGATCGATTCCCGCAAAGTCCACAGATCCGCCTCCTGCCGCTCCGACTCGGCCACCACACCGTCTGTGGCGATCTCTCTCTCGAGTACGTCACCGAGGAACGCCTCCGTGGCGTCCCGCAGGCCTGGCAACGAGGAGCTAGCCTCCAGCAGTACGTACCAGGCAGAGGCACCCAGTGGCACTTTGAGGTGCTGATGTCGGGTGACCAGTTCCAGTGCTGAACCTGCCATCAGCTCAAACCCCGTAAGGGTCTCGCCGATGGCGTTGCGGGCCGCACAGAGTACCTGCAACGCATCAGCGGGCGAGGGTATCGCCAGCAAAGCGGTCACCCGGTGCCGTGGCTTGGGCGCCAGCTGCAGCACGGCGGCGGTGACGATGCCCAAGGTACCTTCGCTGCCAATGAACCATTGCTTCCAGTCGTAGCCCGCGTTGTCTTTGCGCAGACGACGCAGCCCATTGATGACCTGGCCATCGGCTGTCACAACCTCCAGCCCCAGGATACGCGATCGGGCCATGCCGTAGCGCAACACGTTTGTTCCACCCGCGTTGGTGGAGACAATGCCGCCGATGCGCGCAGACCCCTCTGCGGCGAGCGTGATCGGCAGCAGAAGCCCTTTTTCATCCACTGCTTCCTGCGCGGTCTGGAGAACGCAACCGGCCTCCACTTCGATCGTTTCGCCGATCACATCGATGTCGCGAATGGCGTTCATTCGGGCAAGCGAAAGCACCACCTGCTGACCGGATTCATCGGGCGTTGCACCACCGGACAAGCCCGTGTTGCCGCCATGGGGCACAACGGCAACGCCCGATGCAGCACACAGCTGCATCACCTCGGCCACCTCGCGGGTGTTGCGGGGCAACACGACGCAGAGCGGACGGCCTTTGAACATGTGCCGCCAGTCGTGGCGATAGGGATCCAGGTCGCTGCCGTCGGTCACCAGTCCCCGATCGCCGACCACTTGGCCCAGGGCCGCGGGCAATGCGTCAAGATGCATGTTCGACCCCATGGGTATGGCCGTGGCGCATGAAGGCCGCCATCAAAGGGATCTGGCTGGCAAGCATGGGGGCGCCGGGGTGCACACGGCACCCTCTTGCCTTAGCGGCCTTCAGCAAAGCTGTCTCGGCGGGTTGCATGATGATTTCTGCCACCACCTGGTGGGGCAACAAGCGCTCGGTATCGAGGGGGAGTGGGTCTTCGTCGCGCAGACCCAGCGAGGTTCCGTTGACCACCAGGTCGTGGCCAGACGGTGTCTCGGTCCCGATGACCAGTTCAACTGTCGGCGCCACCGCGTGGAGGCGCTCGAACAGTTGCCTGACTTTTTCGGTGGTGCGGTTGGCGACCGTGAGGCGGCTCACCCCGGCCCGCGCCAGCGCAAAGGCGATGGCGCTGGCCGCACCGCCTGCTCCGGCCAGATAAGCGCTGCGGCCTCTGGGCTCAATGCCTTCCTGGCGCAGACCAGCGACAAATCCCTCGCCGTCCAGCATGGTCCCGATCAAACGACCTTCAGCTGTACGGTGGACCACGTTGACAGCGCCGATGAGCCGGGCATCGGCAGAGACTTCGTCGCACAAGGCGACCATGGCGGATTTGTGAGGCACCGTGACCACGAATCCTGCCAGGTTGTTCATGGCGCGTAGACCGTGCACAACGGCCTGCAGTCCCTCCGCATGGACGTGGATGGGGATCATCACCCCGTCGAACCCTTCGGCCACGAGTTGGACGTTGATTCGCTGGGGTGTTTTGACGTGGTGGATCGGGTCCGCCAGGATTCCGAAGATTTGGGTGTTTCCCGTGATGACTTGCATGACTCAGGCCAGGGTGTAAGCGGTTTTGACCGAGGTGTAGAACTCGCGCGCATAGGTGCCCTGTTCGCGCGAGCCGTGGCTCGAACCTTTGCGGCCGCCGAACGGGGCGTGGTAGTCGACCCCGGCGGTGGGCACGTTGACCATCACCATGCCCGCGGTCGACCGGCGCTTGAAATCTGTCGCGTGTTTGAGCGATGTGGTGCAGATGCCCGAGGAAAGGCCGAAGTCGGTGTCGTTGGCCGTTTCAACCGCCTCTTCGTAGTCCTTGACACGAATCACTGAGGCCACCGGGCCAAAGACCTCCTCGCGGTTGATGCACATGGCGTTCTGGGTCTCGGTGATCAGTGCAGGCGACAGGTAGTAGCCGGGGGTATCACGCTTGAGCAGTTCGCCGCCGGCGACCAGGTGTCCCCCTTCCTGGGTACCCAGCACGATGTAGTGCCGGTCCTGGTCCAGCTGATCCTGGGAAACAACGGGGCCGATGTCGGTCCCGGCTTTGAGTGCGTGATCGACCTTGAGCGAAGCCATGCGCTGGGCCATCGCTCTGACAAACGCATCGTGGATGCCGTCTTCGACGATCAGCCGGCTGGAGCCGGTGCAACGCTGCCCGGTGGAGAAAAAGCACCCGTTGATGGCCACAGAGACAGCCTGTTCCAGGTCGGCGTCGTTCAGAATGATCAGCGGGTTCTTTCCGCCCATTTCGAGCTGAACCTTGGCACCACGCTCCATGCAGGTCATGCCAACTGCGCGCCCCGTTTGCACAGAACCGGTGAAGGTGATGGCCCTCACATGGCGCGATGTCGCCAGCGTCTGCCCAACCTTGGAGCCCGGACCCATCACAAGGTTGAAGGTGCCTTCAGGCAATTGCCCGGCACGGGCGATGATTTCAGAAAGCGCCCAGGCACTTCCCGGGACCAAATCGGCCGGCTTGAACACCACCGCGTTTCCAAACGCCAGCGCGGGAGCAATCTTCCAGGCTGGGATGGCAATGGGGAAGTTCCAGGGCGTGATGATGCCCACTACACCTTCGGGTTCGCGGGTGACCTCAACGTCCACACCCGCGCGAATGGACGGCAGCTTCTCCCCGCCCAGGCGCAGCGCTTCACCCGCGAAGAACTTGAATACGCGTCCGGCCCGGACCACCTCAGCCACACCCTCGGGCAGAGTTTTGCCTTCTTCGCGTGACAGCAACGCTCCCAATTCATCGCGGCGGGACAGGATCTCCGTACCGATGCGATCCAGCGCGTCGGACCGTTGCTCTGCGGTGCATTGCGCCCACCGCTTCTGCGCTTCAAACGCCGCGCTGATGGCTTGCTCGGCCTGCGCCGCATCGGCCCGTGCGTATTCCCCGATCACGTCGTTGGTGTCGGATGGGTTGAGGTTCAAACCGGTAGTGCCCCCTTCAACCCAAGCGCCAGCAATGAAATTTTTGTGCAAATTGGTACTCATGGTGTGTGTTCTGTTCGTGTAAAGAAGTGGCTTCACGTCATCAGCCAGCCACCGGCGACATCGATGACCTGTCCGGTGATGAAGCCGGAACGTTCGGAGGTCAGGAACAGACAGGCATCGGCCACCTCCACGGGCTTTCCGAGGCGCCGCAAGGGTGTCACGGCGATGACCGCTTCGTTGGCCTCTACCGGAGCGCCTGCGACCATAGGGGTGTCGATGCGGCCGGGCGCCAGCGCATTGACGGTGATGCCGTGAGGCCCCAGCTCTCCCGCAAGATGCCGGGTCATGCCGATCAGCGCCGCCTTGGTGGTGCTGTAGTGCGCGGCGACGATGTCCAGGTAGGCCTTGCCGGCCACCGAGGACATGTTGACGATGCGGCCGAAGCGTCGCTCCACCATGCCCGGCGCCAGCAGGCGTGTGAAGTGGAAAACGCTGTTCAGGTTGACGTCCACCACCTGTTGCCATTCCGCCGGGTCCATTTGCCAGATGGGAGCGGGCAGGCCCTGGTGCTTGGGTGATATCCCGGCGTTGTTGATGACGGTATCGATGGGCCCCAGCGCGGCCTCGATGCTGCGACATGCGCGTTCGCAGTCGTCAAACCGTCCAACATCCGCCGCGACGAAGTGAACCTTGTGTCCCACCCCGGCTAGGCGGGAGATGAGGGCGTTTGCGCTCTCTGGCGAGCGATCCACGATGCCGACTGCAGCGCCCTGCAGAACGTACTGTTCCGTAATGGCGCTGCCCAGCCCGCCACCGCCACCAGTCACCAAGACCACCCTGTCCTTGTGTGTTTTTGCATCGTCCATGAGATATTCCATGTGCCTGTTAGTGTTCAGTGACCCAGATAGGCTCGCCGCACGTGCGGGTTCTCCAGCAATTCTTTGCCGGTCCCGCTGAGAGTGACGGAGCCGTTTTCCAGGACGTATCCCCGATCGGCGATCTGCAGTGTGTGGAACACGTTCTGCTCCACCAGCAAAACGGTGGTGCCCTGTTCGGCCACGGTTCGAATCACGTTGAACATCTGCTCCACTAGCAGCGGAGAAAGCCCCAGGGACGGCTCATCGAAGATGAGCAATCGAGGGTCTGCCATCATTCCTCGAGCGATGGCTACCATCTGCTGTTCGCCGCCCGACAGCGAGCCAGCCAACTGATTCAGGCGTTCTTTGGCACGGGGAAAGAGCGCAAGCACGCGCTCCATGCGCTCCTGGTGGAACTTGCGGGCCGACGGTTTGTATGCCCCCATCAGCAGGTTGTCTTCCACCGTCAGGAACGGGAACAGTTGCCTGCCTTCGGGGATCATCGTGATCCCCAGTTCGACTATGTCGTGCGGCGCATGCGAAGTGATTTCTATGCCGTCAAACTCAATGCTGCCGCTTCGCGCTTTCACGATGCCGCACAGCGTCTTGAGGGTGGTTGTCTTGCCGGCGCCGTTGGCCCCGACCAGCGTTACCACCTCGCCCACTTTCACGTCCAGCGACACACCTTGCAAAACTTCACTTTTGCCGTAGCCGGCCTTCACATCACGCAGTTTGAGCATGGGTGTACCCTTTTCCCAGATAGGCTTCGATGACAGCCGGGTCGTTGACCACATCGGCCGGTTTGCCTTCGCGAAGGACCTGGCCGAGGTTGATGACCACTATGCGGTCGGACAGCGCCATGGTGGCTTGCATTAGGTGTTCGATCATCAGTACCGACACGCCCGCATCCCGGATGCGCCGGATCATCTCGATGGCGCGGGTCACGTCAGACGGGTTCAAACCGGCCAGCACCTCGTCCAGCAACAGGATGCGCGGTCGGGTGGCCAGGGCACGCGCCACTTCCAGGCGTTTCATGCCACCCACGGTGAGACTGCGCGCTTCGGTGTCCAGCAGTGACGTGAGATCGGTCAGCTGCGCGACTTCCCTTGCAATCGCTTCAGCTGCAGCCCGATTGCGGGTGTGCATGAAGGCACCCAGCATGATGTTTTCCATGACCGACAGGCCCGTGAACGGCTGGACAATCTGGAAGGTGCGACCGACACCCGCGTGGGCAAAGACCTCGGGTGAGCGCGGGGAGACCCAGCCGTTTTCGGTAAGCACGCTCACGCTACCCTGGTCGGGCTTGATGAAGCCTGAGAGCTGGTTGAACACCGTGGTCTTGCCCGCTCCATTGGGGCCGATCACGCCCAGGATTTCCCCCTGGTGCAAGGTCAGCGACACGTTGTCGGTGGCCTTGAGTCCACCGAAGCGCTTGTGCAGCCCTTCGGCACGCAAGATGGGTTGGCCCTGGGTAGCCAGCGGCTTCTGAGCAGCGGGAGCTGGAAGAACTGCGGCCTTGGCTTTGGCGCCATTTGGCAGACGATCAATCAGGCGCAACACCCGCTCACTCAAGTGACCCACTAGACCGCGTGGGAAGTACAGCACCACGACGACCAGTAGCACGCCGTACACAAACCCGTGCGTGCCGTTGCCGAATGCACTGAGCCACCCGCGGGCCAGCTCAGCGACGGGCAGCACCAGCACGGTACCGATCACCGGACCGACCACCGTGCCCAAGCCACCGATCAGGGCGAACATGGCGATCTGGATCGACATCTCCAGCGAGAAGGCCGAAGAGGGCTCCAGAAAGGTCAGGTACATGCCATGGAAACTGCCGATTAGACTGGTCAGCACGGCGGAGATCACCGCAGCTGCGATCTTGGCCCGCACGGCATTCACGCCCACGGCCCGGGCCGCATCTTCACGCTCGCGCACGGCAATCAGGTAGAAGCCAAAACGCGATCGACGGATCAGCCAGCTCACTGCAAGAGCGAGCGCAAAGAAGCCGAATGCCACCAGCAGATAGGCCCACTTTTCGCGAAAAATCATCCAAGGCAGGCCGATTTGCAGCGGTACGTTCAGCCCGGCCGAACCGCCTGTCCAGCTCTCCTGGTGCACGACCAGCAGACGCACCACTTCCAAGAAAGCAATCGTGGCGAGTGAGAAGAAGGGACCACGCAGGCGCAAGGTCGGGTAGGCAATGAGCAAGGCCATCGCTGCGGAAACCGCCGCGCCGGCAAACATGCCGATCCACGGAGAGATGCCGAACTTTGCGACCAACAGGCCCGCCGAATAGCTTCCGATGCCGTAGAACACGGCGTGTCCCAGGGACAGCTGCCCGGCGAAACCGCCGACGATGTTCCAGGCCGTTGCCAGTCCGGCGAACACGCAGACCTGGATGGCCAGGTGGTACACGAAGGGTGACTGTGCGGCCAAGGGAACCAGCAGGATGGACAACAAGCCCAGCAGGCCGATGTAGACACGGGGGTTCAAGATGGGGGGCATCATGGAGATGTCCTTCACTCAGATCCACGACCCAGGCCGAACAATCCGGTGGGTCGAACAATAAGGATTGCCAAGAAGACAAGGAAGTACACAACCTCCTTCAATCCCGGACCCACGTAATAGCCGGCCAAGCTGTCGATCAGGCCAATGAACAGTGAGCCGATGACCGCACCGGGCAAGCTGCCCATGCCACCCAGCACCACGATCACAAAAGCCGTAAGTACGAAATACTGGCCCACGGTTGGGAAGGCCGGGTATTGCACGGCCAGCAGGCCGGCGGCCAGGCCCACCAGACCAGCACCGATACCAAAGGCCAGTATGTAAGCCTTGTTAACGTCGACGCCCATGAGGGCAGCAGACATCCTGTTTTGAGCCAGTGCCCGTAAACCGCGACCGGTGTAGGTGTGCTTAAGGAACAGATGTGTAACCGCGGCGACGACGATGGCCACCACAAAGGTGATGACCTGACCACTGACGAAAGTGAATGCGCCCACTGACATCGGTTCTGTGCCAAAGGTAACTTCGGCTTTGCGAATGTCTGCACCGAACACCATCAGTGCCAGGTTCAGCAAGGCCGTTGACACCCCCACGGTGGCAAAGATCTGGATGTGTGCATCTGCGGAGAGCAAGGGTTGTATGACCAACCTTTGCATCAAGCCACCCATGACAAACAGCATCACGGCCACCAGAATCGCGGACGTGTAGGGATGGAGACCGAGGTGTTGGGCTAGCAGCCACACCGCGTACATGCCTACCATCAGAAACTCGCCGTGCGCAAAGTTGACCACGCGCACGACACCGAAGATGAGTGTCAGGCCGATGCTGATGATGGCGTAGGCCCCACCCAGCAGCAAACCATTGACCAGAAGTTGAATGAAGATGGACACAGCAGCCCCTTGAGCCGTGCAAGGGATACCCTTGCACGACCTCTATGGATGACGTAAAAGTCGCCTAACGCGTTACTTCAGGGTGATGGGCTTCACTGTGGACACAGCCTCGGGGTAGACGGTAACGAGCTTCCCGCCCTGCCACTGCATCAGGTTGGTCGATGCAAACTGGTTCTGCCCGTTGTCCGCAAACTGGAAACCCCAACCCGCTGCGCTCGCTCCCACTGGCTTGCGATAGGCCAGTACGGCTTCGCGAATCTTGTCTTTGTCCGTGGACTTGGCTTGGGCCAGAATATCCAGAAACGCTTTGGCGCCCACGTAGTTCACCAGACTGTGACCCGAGCGAGGCTGCGTGCCAAATTTCTTCTCATAGGCGGTCACGAAATCCTTGAGGCCAGGAGCACCCGAGTCCTTCATGTTGATCTGAGGGAAGTCCACGTTGAAGACACCCTCAACAGAGGCACCCAGTGCCTGCGCGGTTTCTTGCAGCGAGTAACCACCACCAGCGCCGATCACCGCCTTGGGCTTGTAACCCGCGCTGGCCGATTGGCGGAAGAAGAGCAGGGTGTCGTTCTGGTACGAGGTTTGCAACACCACGTCGGCGTTGGCGCCTTTGAGGCGCAGCACCAGTGAAGACAGGTCGACGCTCTTTGCCGAGTACGGCTGGCTTTCCACTACGTTCAGGCCCAGCCGCTTGGCTTCTTCTTTTTGGAAGCCGCCCACCAGGGTTCCGTAAGGGCCGTCTTCGTAAATGATTGCGATCTTCAGCGACTTCGGGTCCACTTTCATCATCGGTGCGATGACCTTGACGACGGACTCGACACTGCGCTCAGCAAAGCTCTTCGCCGTTGCGTTGCTGCGGAAAACGTACTTGAAACCCCGGCTGGTGATCGTGTCGGCCACGGCGCCCAGTTCGAAGTAGGGCACACCGGCCAACTCCGTCACCTGTGTTGCTGCGGCAGAAATGCCCGATGCATAGCTGCCAAAGATCGCCGAAACATCTTCCACCGAGGTCAGACGACGGGCCTCACCCACCGCCTGGTTGGCATCGACCGCATCGGCCTTGACAAGGACGATCTTCTTGCCGTTGATGCCGCCCGCAGCGTTACGCTCATCAATCGCCATCTGGGTACCTCGAAAACTTTCATCGCCCAGCAATGCCAGCCCGCCGCTTAAGGGGTATAGAGCCCCCAGCTTGAGGTCTTGTGCATGGACTGGTGCTGCGGCCAGAAGCGTGAGGCAACCTAGAGCCGTGGCCAGTCGTTTCAGTTTTTTGATCATCAGATGTCTCCTAAGCGTTTGTTAAAAAAGATGAAGCGCTTCATTTATTTTCTAAAAAAAACAAAAAAACTTTTCTAGGAACGTTTTATATTAACTTGAAGCGCTTCATTTATACATCTTGTCTTTGCGACTTTTGTTGGCGTTTACCCTAATCCGAGGGCCATCGGATCATCATCGCAAATGCACGGGCAGTGCCAAGCCGCAAGAGTGGCGTTAATGACGCTCGGTGACTTCTGCGTGTGCCGATCCACGTCCTACGCCTGCAGCAGGTGCTCAAGCAGCCAGCGCGAACTCTGAATCGTGGAGCCATCATCCTGTTCCATGAGGTCGGCCCAGGCGCTGGCCATGCCGTTCAGGCGCAGGGCCTTGAGCTCGCCTTGCACATCGCGTATGGATTCAGACATGAATGACCCCTTGGTTATCGTTGTGAGCCGCCCCGGCTTTTGAGGAGGCTCCAGCTCTTAGGAAGATGGAGCCATGAACAAGTCAAAGAAGCTCTCCCCCGAGGTCCGCGAGCGTGCCGTTCGCATGGTGCAGGAGCATCGAGCCGATTGCCCGTCGCTTTGGACGGCCATTGGAGCGTGCATCGGCTATAAATCGTGCTTCACTAACTTGCATCAGCCACCTAACATGAACCGCGCCCAACTCGTCGAAATCCTTGCTTCCAAGAACGAACTGTCCAAGACGGCCGCCAACGCTGTCCTCGAAACCCTGATCGAGACCGTCCAGACCGCCGTGAAAAAGGGCGACGCGGTGCAGCTGGTGGGTTTTGGCACCTTCAAGGCCGTCAAGCGGGCCGCTCGTACCGGCAAGAACCCCGCCACCGGCGCAGCACTGAAGATACCGGCTTCCACCGTGCCCAAGTTCGTGCCTGGCGCCAAGTTCAAGGCCGTGGTCGATCCCAAGGCCGCCAAACGCAAGGCGGAGAAGGCCGGCAAGTAAGCCGCTGCGCCCCCATCCAGCCCACCGCCCCAAGTGCTGCAGCCGTCGGGCGGTTTTTTGTTGGCGCCTGCTACGCTTGCGCTACTGACAAAACCGAGTTGAATCCATGACAACTTTTTCCGACGCCTTCCGCTCCGAAGTCCTGCGCATGGCACGCAAGGAAATCAAAGGTGAACTGGGCACCTTGCGCAAAACGGTCACTACACAGCGCTCCGAGATCGCCGCACTCAAGCGCGATCTCAAGGCGCTGACCTCACAGGTGCATGCCCTGGCAAAGGCACAGGAGAAGGCTGCAACCATCGTTGAGCGCCAGCAGGCTGCTCTAGGACAGTCCAATGGGCTCTCTGACAGCCAGCAAGCGACGTCAGGGGCCCTGGAATCCGAAGGGGGCAAAGTGCGAGGTGGACGCCAATTCACCTTCAGCCATGAAGCCTTGATTGCCAAGAGGCAGGCACTTCACATGACCCAGAAAGAGATGGCCCGGCTGCTCGGCGTCTCGGTGGTGAGTGTCTACAAGTGGGAGACGGGTGAGGTGACGCCCCGCGCTGCGCAACTGGAGCGGGTGCACAAGGTGCTCAAGATGGGCGTGCGCGCTGCGCGCAAGCAGATTGCGGAGTGATCATCCGGCAAGGGCATAGATCTGGTTCGAATATCCCGAGGGATTTTTCGTGTAACCCGAGAACCAGCACATACCGCGTCGCCTGGCAATCGGTTTCCCGCCTTGCAAGTTCACATCCTCCGCAATGCCAACTGACCCTGCCGTCGAGCGCTGTGTTCAGCGTCAAGGCCGTGAATCACGAGTGATTGCGTCACTTGGCATCGTGCCTGCTCGCGTGCTGAGCAACTCCGAGAGTTTCGGATCACTGGCTTGCAGGGTCTGCACACGACCATCAACCAGTCCTGTCAATGGAATTCCGACGTGAACGCAGTACCGGATTACACGTGGCCTTCGCCTTCTTAGTCGATTCCATCGGGCCGGACACCCAGCATCATCTCTATGTCGGTAACCACCGTACGCCCCGCTTTCTTGATCGGCCGCTCAAGGCCATCTGCCACTACCGTTGGAACGAGTACCAGTTCAAGCCCCAATTCCTGCGCTAACGCCATCGCATTGGTGATCCGTGGTGCACTCGTTCCCGACAGGATCTGCCGTACCGCGAGCGCAGACAGTCCGGTCCGTTGCGCGAGTTCTTTTGCTGTGATTTTCTGAGAGCGCTTGGCCTCGGAAAGGGTGTCTGCGAAGTTGGCGAGCGTCTTCATCAGAGTAGTGGTGGGGTCCAGCGTTTTGTTTTTTGGTCGATGCGGAGGATAACTTAACTATCGTTTTTTGCGAAAACGATAGTTAAATATTCTTTTTGGCGGCTCGGCGTCGAGATCCGATTCAAGCAACTTGCCTTTGAGGACGTTGCTCACATAGACCAGCCGCATGCGTAAAAGACCTTACCGCAGTGGCACGCCCGGCAGCAGTTCCATCCTGATTCGCCTTTCCAGCTCACCATAGCTGATGGGGCGCCCGGCGCGGGCATCTTCAGCGTTCGCTTGCCAGTGCGCCCATGCCTTTTGCGTTGTCGCGTCGTACACAAGTTTGAAGAGGTGTGTCGGCACGCGCACCTGGTTGGCACCGATGGATGGGCTGCCGGATTCAAAGACGGGTCCGGTGATGACGAACACATCCCCCTGGGCGCGCATCACATAGCGCCGCGTGTCCTGCTCGATCTTGGACCACGGACCCGAATTCTGTTGGGGGTTCTGCGGCACCATGTTCGCCAACGAGAAGCTTTGCTCCATGACCGTGGCATTTGGCATGTCGCCTGCGGGGTCCATATGACCACGCGCATATCCAGACCCCTTGTAATCGGAAAGCTCTGCTCGTTCACTGCGCGGCAGGCGCGCATCCGCGAAGAACTTGTTGGTGCGCTGCTCATCACGCGCGTCATGGATCGACTGGCGGTTCAGTCGCTGGGCCACGAAAACGGGCGTGCGGGTCTGGCCACTGTGCAGCACCGCGAATTGGCAAAGCACAGCTCCCGCAGAAGAGGTGCTTTGGAAACTACAGGAGCAACGCCACCAGCGAAGAACTGGCGACATTCGGCAAAGCCCGATGGGACCGCGCCGAATTGGTCCATGTCCGGTTGCCTGAACTCTGGCCCGGTCGTCGGAAGGAAACCACAGCTTGTGGCCTGAAGCGCGACGACGCCTGCGTATTTCGGACTTCTTGGACATCAAGTTCGACATCGTTGACACCGTGTTCGGCACCGCAGTCAGTGAGGTACTTTTACCTCCCTCGAGAACACCCAGCGGACCATGGATTGTTGGCTACTCAATGGTTGTGCTGAGTGGTGTCCTTGATCCTGCTAGGCGCCGCAGGCTTGCCTACACCTCGTCGCTGGCCGCCCCAACTCGCTCTGCCTTCCCAGGCGCAAAGCCAGGCCTCTGCTCTGGCCGTGGTAGGGGTGAGCAGGTGCACTGATCCCCCAATGGCCTGCGCCACATCTACCCCTTTGTCCCCATACAGAACCCGTAGCAAAGCGGGCAGCACTCGGACTTCACCCTTGCGACCAGCAGCATCCAGCTGTTGCGACAGAGCAGGCCGGCGCTCCTTCAACCAGTTGCCAAGTCCTGATGGCGGCACCATGACCGCCAAGCTGAACTCGGACTCGTGAAACTGCCATTCCTCGGCGCTCACCAGACGGCTCAGTTCATTCTCAAAAGCGAGGCGCAACCGCTGTACCTGTTTGTGGGTGGCCACGGCGCAAAGTGGAGCACCTTCCCTGCCCCGAGACGTGGAGTTGGTGGAATGGTTCTCGCACACGCCGCGCGAGCGCTGCGGCAGCCAGCAGTACCGACAGAATGCGTAGAGCGGCGTAGCGACTTCTTGTGCGCCCACGTGTGGATGTGCCTTGGGCAGGCCCAGCACGTCAGCCATCCGCGCGAATGACGCCAATTCCAGGTGAGCAGGAAACTCAACCTCGCGCGGTGGTCGAGTGGTGTGCCGCACGAAGATGCTCACAACAGCTGCGCTTGCCCCGAGCTGCTTGTCAGTGCCACCACTGGCGGTAGCAAGGTTCGCGTAGAGGATCCAGAGGCTATCCCAACTGGTCTGCCCCCGTAGATCAAATAGTGACTTGTGCACGTCCGGCAAGAGCGGCAGCAAGCGTTCGCGCAGCAGGCCGATGACCATGGCTGGGTTCACGGCCTCATCGCCGAAGGACGTGTATCCATCGAGCAGAACGTCCAGGAAAGCTCGGGGCATGGGTGGCGGCACTGCGTCGTCGAGGTACAGCGGCATTTCAAGTGTCCAGATAGCCCAGTAGTTTGGCCTGATCGACTTTCGTACGATGGCCGATCCCCGCATTCGGCGTGCCGATCCAAGTGTCGAGCTTGCCGTTTTGACGGCCCAAACGTTTCTTTCGGCGACGTGGACACTTGTTTCGGCAACGTGGACGGGGATATCGACAACGCGCGCAATGTCGATGGCATCGCGCCGTCATATCAACAGCAACCAGGAGCCTCACCGAGCAAAAAAACTACACGTCCAGAAACGAAAAAGCCCGAGTTGCAGCTCAGGCTTTTTGTCCGGCCGAGGCCAGCAAGATTTGGAAAGATCTCGTGGCATGGAGTATCGGTCGCAGCGTTCGGCACGTCAAGTGCTGGGCGTGCTGGGCAAACTCGTCCTTGCAGCGCGTCCTCCCGCGCTGCGCAAGAAGTGAGTCCATGCGCATTCCAATTCACCTGCAGCGCGAAATCGCCCGCCTGCATTACTACGATCCCAACAGTTCTGACCGCGCCATCGCCGGCACCGTGGGCATGTCGCCTTCCACGATCGGCAGCTTCCGCCGAATGCTGCGAAAGCAGGGGCACGAATGGTCAGCGATCGAGCCGCTTGACGACGATCAGTGGCGAGACACCCTGGGCACGCGCGATCGCTCCATTGCGCAGCGGAAACCTCTGCCCGACTGGCAGTGGGTGCACACGGAAATGCAACGCCCCGATGCGACCATGGAGCAGCTGTGGCGCGAGTGGAGGGAAACATGCCCCGAAGGGGTGGCCTACACCCAGTTCGCGGTCGGATACCGGGCCTGGAGAAAGAATCTTCACGTAGTCATGCGCCGAGTACACCGGCCAGGCGACAAGTTGTTTGTGGACTTCGCTGGCAGGACCGTGGAGATCCGAGACCCTGCTGGCGGCCCCTCTCGGTTTGCTCAAATCTTCATCGCGGTGCTCGGCTACTCCAACTACACCTTTGTGCACGCCGTCCCCACCCAGACGACTGGTGACTGGGTGCAGTGCCACGTCGAGTGCTTTGAGTTCTTGGAGGGGGCACCGTGCTGGGTGGTCAGTGACAACCTCAAGGCCGCTGTCTGGCGCCGCAGCCGCGATGAGTTGGTTATCAACCCGACCTACCGCGACTGCCTCCACCACTACGACACCGCTCCTGCACCCGCCAGGCCAAGGCGCCCAAAGGACAAATCCAAAGCAGAGGTGGGCGTGCAGATCGCGCAGCGCTGGATACTGTTCAAACTGCGCGATCGGGTGTTCTTCAGCATCGACGAGCTCAACAAGGAGCTGCGCCGGTTGAACCACGAGCTCAACGATCATCCGTTCAAGAAACTGCCAGGCTGTCGGCGCAGCAGGTTTGAAAGCGATGAACGCGCTACGCTCAAGCCGCTTGTGCAAAAGCGCTTCGAGTTGTGCGACTGGCGCTATCAAGTCCGCGTGGGCAATGACCACCATGTAGAGCACCTGCGCTGCTTTTACTCAGTTCCCTCCCAACTGGCTGGCGAGCGCGTCGATCTGCGCATCACCGCGTCCATGGTGGAGGTGTTTCGAGGTGGCCGCCGGGTAGCGTTGCACGCGCTGCTCACTGAGCCGGGCAACAGCACCACGCTTCCTGAACACCGGCCTGTGGCCCACCAGCGGGTTCTGGAAGGCGAGCCCAAGGCGCTGATGCAATGGGCCACTGCGGTGGGCGTCAGTGCTCAGGAAATGATCGGCTACCACCTCAACGAGCGGCGCGATCCCGCAAATGGCATGCGCGCTGCCCGACGCATGCGAGATCTGGCGCGGGACCATGGCGAGGATCGCTTCGAGTCCGTCTGCCGCTACGCACTCCCGCTGAACATCACTTCGCTGCGCAGCATCACTTCGATCCTGACCAACCAGGCGGACCTGCGGCCCCGTCCTGCCACGCCACCGCCCCGCATGGAGCACGACAACCTGCGCGGCGCCCAATACTTCGGAGATTAAACATGAGCACCAATACCCAGAACTTGAACAAGTTGCGCGAACTGCGCCTGAACGCCATGGCGACAGCCTATGAACTCCAGCAAGAGCAGGCCAAGCTGCAACAGCTTGCGTTTGACGATCGCTTCGGTTTGCTTCTTGAGTCGGAAGTCTCCACCCGGAATTCCCGCAAGCTCAACCGCCTCGTGAAATCGGCCGGCTTTCCGGAAATTGCCGCATTTGAAGACTATGACGCGCGTGCAAGTCGAGGGCTGGACAAGGCGCTGATGTCAACGTTGGCCAATTGCAGCTGGATCGCGCGAAAGCAGAACCTCATGATCCTCGGGCCCACGGGTGTGGGTAAAACCTGGCTAGCGTCGGCGTTCGGCCACCAGGCCTGTCGGCTGGGCATGACCGTGGCCTTCTACGTGGCCAACGACCTCTTCACCAGCATCGGTCAAGCGGTGCTCGATGCCTCGCTGCCAAAACTCAAAACGGCCCTCTACAAACCCAACCTGCTAATCCTTGATGACTTTGGAATCGGGGAAATGTCCCCAACCGCAGCGCAGGTCTTGCTCGATGTTGCCGACCGGCGCATGCGCACGGGATCTCTGCTTCTGACCAGTCAGTACCCCGCGGACACTTGGCACGGTTTCTTCCCAGATCCAACCGTCGCGGATGCGGTTCTTGATCGCGTGGTGCATCAAGCTCATCGGGTCCAGCTGAAGGGCGAATCGATGCGCAAGATCAGAGGGCGAGCTGCTCTGAATCCTGGCTGATAAGGTCGCGCTTTCCTGGTCGTTACCTTGCAATGGGGCGGCCTGTTCCTACAGCTGCAGAGCGGCTGCAGCCATCGCAAAACTGAGCCAAGCTGGCGTTCCCATATTGATAGGTAGCCGATCGCCAGCTCCAAGGCTAGACTTCAGGAATCGGCCATTTGCTGCCGTTTACGCAGGCAGCTTCCTGGCATCGCCTCCAACGACGTGGTGCTGGATGTAGCCGCAAACTGGTCAGAACTTGGGGATGCGCACGGTCTTGCTGATCATGGCCGTGCCCGACAGCGCGAACAGCAGGCTCATGGGGTGCAACTGCCAGGGCCCAAGTTGCCATACTCCTCCCCACAGTTGCGCTCCCAGCGCTCCCTGCCAGGCGGCCCATGACAGCAATGCAGTGAGGATCACGCTGGTGGGGATCGGCGTGCCTTCAAAGTAGGCCACCTTGCCCGAGTCGGTGGTCAGGTGTTCGGCCGTGACGTTGAAGCGCGCCAACCGGCTGACGCCGCAGCAGACGAAGTAGCACAGGATGACGATGTCCCAACCGCTCTGCAGCCCCGCGGCAAAGCCCAGCGCTGCCGGGCCGACGCCGAAGGAGATGACGTCGGCCAGCGAATCGAGCTCCCGGCCCAGCGGCGAATGCTGGTGACGCCAGCGCGCCACCTTCCCGTCGAAGACGTCGAAGACGAAGGCCAGCGGTGTCATTGCGGCCGACAGCAGAAAGTGCGTAAGCGAGCCGCTGGCCATGTACATCATCGCCAGGAACACAGACAAAACGCCGCAGGCGGCATTGCCCAGTGTGATGAAGTCGGCAAGATGAAAGCTGCGGATCATCGCGAAGCGGCGTGGCGTGGGGGTTGAGGGCGCCATAGCAGAGTCTCCCTAGTTGCTCAATGTTTGAACGTCAGCTTCGACACGTTGGCATCAAGAGCTCGAATGTCCCTGATGGGCCCGAAGCGGACTCCTGGCTAAGCCCGCCAGGTTCCAATTCCAGCATGCAGAACTTGAAAGGAATCGGGGTGTAGCAAGAACACATAATGCTTGCCACCGCCCGCAAGCGGTTCTGGCTGTTTCTCGGAGGTCCAACAGCTCACAACCAAGACCGAGTTTTCGGTCAAGAGCGCCTTCAGTAGCTCTTCACGCGTTGTGTCCGTCAATGAGCGCATACGCCCGATGAGGTTCACGGCCTCAACGGACACATCAGTCGCACAGTACGCATGCGCAGTTGCTTGTGCCCACAACGGATGGTACGAGGCCGCCCTCGACGCCCGAGTTTCGACGTCAGGCGATACCGATTGCATCACGCTTACCTCCGAAAAAGGAATGGCTGTTTCTGGCCGATTGGTGAAGTCTAGCCGGCCGCGCACCTGCCCGGCAAACCAACATGGCAACTGGGCGCCGCAGCGTCAACGCCTACTGGCAGCACATTGTGCGTGTCCACGAGTGTCGAACTGGGTGTCCATCTCCCGCCGTTCCCGCTGTCCAAGAGAAACCGAAATGAGTGTCCAGCAGCGACCGAAATACGCA
>NZ_AUEX01000033.1:0-43858 GCF_000426205.1 Acidovorax sp. JHL-9 | reverse complement strand
AGCGCAAGATGAGCAACTTCAATGTTCGGCATCGCGGCGCAGCGCTCCATTTGCGGCATCAGCCAGTGCCGGTGCTTCGTATCTGAACAGTATTTCCGCTAACCCGCATGAACACTGAGCTTTCGGGGTGAATGCCGATGGTGTGGTTTGCAGGGTTCAGGTCGAATTGATATCAATTCCTTGCAAACTGCATCGAGGTGTTGATGGGTCCGAAGCCAGCCGACGAACGCGCCGATCACGACTTGTTCCGCAGCGAGCTGCTGAACCTGATCAACCAGCGTCACGAGCTGGTTCGCTTGGCGGCACTGATCGACTGGCAGGCGTTTGAAGCCGAATGGAGTCCGGAGTTCGTCTCAACCACGGGCCGGCCGGCTCTGCCCACGCGGCTGATGGCCGCTCTGCTGTACCTCAAGCACGTGTACGCACTCAGCGACGAGGACGTGTGTGAGGGCTGGCGAGAAAACCCGTACTGGCAGCACTTCAGTGGTGAGCGGTACTTCCAGCACGAGCTGCCCTGCGATCCCTCCAGCTTGGTGCGCTGGCGCCAGCGCATTGGCGAGGCCGGCTGCGAGTGGCTGCTGGCCCATTCCATCGAAGCTGCACGCAAGGGCGGAGTGATCAAGCGCCAGAGCCTGGAGCATGTGGTGCTGGACACCACGGTGCAGCCCAAGGCCATCGCCCACCCGACCGACAGCCGGCTGCTCAACCGCGCGCGTGAGCAACTCGTCGAGGCTGCGCAAGACGCTGGGATCGACCTGCGCCAGAGCTACGCCCGGGTCGGCAAGGCTGCCGAGCACCAGGCCGGCCGCTACGCCCATGCCAAGCAGTACCGGCGCATGCAGCGCGAGATCAGGAAGCTGAGGACTTGGCTGGGCCGGGTCATCCGCGACGTGCAACGCAAGGCCGGTGAGATCGGAGCTGGGCTGAAGGCCAAACTCGACATCGCCACTCGACTGCACGCGCAAAAGCGCGGCGACAAGAACAAGCTGTATGCGCTGCACGCGCCCGAGGCAGAGTGCATCGCCAAGGGCAAAGCCAGAACGCCCTACGAGTTCGGCGTGAAAGTGTCCATCGCAGTGACGGCCAAAGAGGGCCTGGTGGTGGGCATGCGCTCCATGCCCGGCAACCCGTATGACGGCCACACGGTGGACAGCCAGCTCGAGCTGGTCGAGATCCTCACCGGCCACACACCCAAGATCGCGCTGGCCGACCGTGGCTACCGCGGTGTCGAGCCCGCGTGTTGGGCGCGACTGCTGATCAGTCATACGCGCAAGTTGCCCAAGCGGCTGAAGAAGCTGCTCAAGCGGCGTCAGGTGGTCGAGCCCATGATCGGACACATGAAGGCCGACGGCCTACTGGGCAAGAACTGGCTCAAGGGCGCGGGTGGCGACGCGCTGCACGCTCTGCTGTGCGGCGCCGGGCACAACTTGCGGATGATCCTGCGGCACCTGCGGGTGCTTTATTGCGCCTTGCTCGGACTGATCGCCATGACCGCCACGCTGGCCTTGCCGGCACCCACGTCAACATCGCCGCTCACCGCCTTGACTTCGCGCCGCTCCGCGCTGGCTCGCGGCTAAAACGAGTTGTTCAGGGCCGACTGGGTAGGAGTGGTCGGCAACGGGGCAAGTTAGCGATCGCGGTCGAGTGCCATCAAAGAATTGACCGACCTCTACCCGTGCTGGCCTGCACGCCCACAGTGTCTTCCATCATCCAGGGTGACCCGCCAGGGTCATGACAGTTAGCCCGATTCAACTGCGCCAGGTGCCCAGAAGGTCGGCAATTTCAACGAGCGCTGGGAAGCCCAGGTCCTGACGGACAAGCGTGCGGCGGTGCTCGATGCGTGCAAGCACTGCGGCAATGTCGAGTTCGCCCGTTTGGGGCCCGCTGGAGGAGCAGATCGAAGCACTGCGTGCCGCGAAAGTGGGCGGATGAAACGAGAGGTTAATGGCATCTCAAGACTCGGCGGTGAAGCCCACGCGTCTGACAACTTCCCACCACTTTTCATGTTGTTTTCGCAGGCTGGACGCCATGGCCTGCGGCGTTAAGCTGTGTGCTACCAAGCCCAGGGAGGCAAGAGCCTCCGCAACCGCCTTGCGATTGACGGCTTCGGCAACCATTTGATGAAGGCGTGAAACGGTTTGGGGCGAAACGCCTGATGGAGCAAAAAAGCCGAGCCACTGATCGCCAGCGGGGTAGTCTGCACCGAACTTTTGCTCTGCAAATGTGGGAGTGTCGGGCGTGAAGGGTGTTCGCTGCGGCCCAGAGGTTGCGATGATGCGCAATTTCCCCGCCTTTTGGAAAGACAAGAACGTCCCCGTAGGCGCAGCCATGCATGCAATCTGCCCACCGATCAGATCGGTAACTCCAGGCGCGGCGCCACGATAAGCCACGTGCCTGAGATAGACGCCAGCCTCCTTGGCTACCAGCGCCCCCAAGAGATGCAATGGTGTACCGGTACCGGGAGATCCGAAACTTGCGTGTTCAGGGTGCTCCTTGGCCCAGGCCAGGAAATCCCGGAGCCCACGCACGGAAGGCGGTACCAAGGGACCCAGCGCAAGGGCGTCAGTCGTAGTGGCTACGGTGGCTACGGGAGCCAGATCCGCGAACGGATCGTAGTCCAACTTGCTGTAGACGAAAGGGTACAAGGACAGCACGGCGTCTGGTGTGAACAACAAGGTGCTGCCATCGTCGACGGCTGCCTTGACGGCGGACACAGCTATCCGCCCACCCGCTCCGACACGGTTGTCAACGATCACGTTAACCCCGGGTTCCGTCACCGCCAATCCTTCTGCCACCCGGCGTGCAACCGCATCGACGACTCCTCCGGGTGGGAAGCCGTTGATGATCTTGAGTAATTTTGGTACCGGTTGGGCTTTGACGCTTCTTACAGTGCCGAGCGATAAGGTGGCAAATCCCGCGGCTTTCATCCACTCACGGCGTTTGATCATGGTGCCCCCCCTCTGCTCAAGACTGCGCGGTAAAACCAATTTTCTCAGCGACTGCTTGCCAGCGTTTGATGTCGTTTTTCAATCGATCGGACAAGCCTTCAGGCGAACTCCAACCAGCCTCCATGCCCATCATGGCGTAGGCCTTGACCAGTTCCGGGTTTGCAACAGCCGACTTCATGGCAGCGCTGGCTTGCTGGACCGCTTGCGCGGGCGTGCCTGCGGGCATGAATACCCCGAACCACTCGGTCATCTCACTCAAGGCGATGTGGAGCTCCTTGAAGGTCGGGACGTTGGTCAGGAAACGAGAGCGGTTGGCGCCAGTCACGCCCAGCACCCGGATCTTGCCGGTCTTCATGTGAGGGAGGAACTCACCCAAGGGCGCGGCCACCGCCGGGATGTGCCCCCCCAACAGGTCCACAATCGCAGGCTGGGAACCGCGGAAGCCTGTCTGCACCATTTTCACGCCCAAAAGCCGCCCGAGCAGCTCGCCCAAGAAATGCGGTCCAGAGCCGGTGGCACCATGGCCAAACGTGGCAGAATCAGGGTTACTCTTGATCCAGGCCAAGTAGTCGTTGAGGCTACCAACCGATTCCGGGACAGCGGGCCCGATCGCAAACCCAACCTCGCTTGTCGAAACCATACCGACCGGCACAAAGTCCTTGACCGGGTCATATCCCAGATCTTTGTACGTGTGAGGGTATAGCGTCATCATGGATGCAGGCGTCAGCAGAAGTGTCGCGCCGTTTGGTGCCGCGGCCTTAACATGCTGGATCGCAATTCGACCACCCGCCCCCGTGCGGTTGTCGACGAGCACACTGGAAGCATAGGCACCGCGCATTCCCTCAGACAACCGGCGGGCAGCCATATCGGTCGCTCCGCCTGCGGCGAGTCCAATCACGATCGTGGCCACGCCAGGGCCGGATTGCGCCAAGCTCATGCCCGGAAGGCCCCCGATTCCAAGGGAGCCCAAAGTGCTCAGGGCTGCTCGTCGGGTCAGAATATGTTTCATAATCTTTCCCCTTACATTTTCACTATTGCTCATTGATACTTGTCACTGGGCAGGGCTACGAACTGTTTATTAGGGCGAAGGCGGCGTATTTTTCGTCAAGCCGAATCAGGTTGAGCAGCTGGCGCGGCGCGCCGAAATGCGTCCAACTCGCCGCAGGCCGCGTCCACTGCGCGGATCAGGGGGTAGGGCGTCAGGTCCACCTGGAAGCGGCGGGCGCTTTCCACCTGCGGCACCAGGTAGCAGTCGGCCAGCGTGGGTGTGTCGCCAAAGCTGTAGCGGCCGCGCTTCGGGTCGACCGCCAGCAGTGCTTCGTAGGCATCGAAACCGGCGCTGATCCAGGTGCCACACCAGGCGTTGATGGCGGCCTCGTCGGCGCCGAACGTCTTGCGCAGGTACTCCAGAATGCGGCGGTTGTTGATGGGGTGGATGTCGCAGCCCACGATGGCGGCCAGCGCGCGCACCCGTTGGCGGCCGTCGGCGTCGGCCGGCAGCAGCGCGGGCGTGGGGTACTGTTCCTCCAGCCATTCGATGATGGCCGGCGACTGGATCAGCACTTGCGCGCCCGTGTCCAGCGCGGGCACCAACTGCTGTGGGTTCAGCGCCTTGAAGGCGTCCTTTAGGTGCTCTTCCTTGCCCAGGTGCACGGCCAGGTACTCGTAGGGCACGCCCTTGAGGTTGAGCGCGATGCGCAGCCGGTGTGACGTGCCGCTGCGCCAGAAGTTGTACAGCTTCATCGCGTGCAGGCTCACTCGGCCGGGCCGACGGTCAGGCTGATCTCGGCAATGCCTTCCACACGGCCGATGATCTTGTCACCCGCCACCACGGCGCCCACGCCTTCGGGCGTGCCGGTGTAAATCAGGTCGCCGGGTTGCAAGTGGTAGTAGGTGGAGAGGTCGGCAATGATCTCGCGGACGTTCCAGATCAGCTTGTCCACGTTGGACGACTGTTTGGTCTGGCCGTTGACTTCCAGGGCGATCGCGCCCTGCTCCACCACCACGCCTTGCATCGGCACGATCTCGGAGCAGACCGAGCCTTCCTCGATGTCCTTGCCGGTGTCCCAGGGGCGGCCCTTGTCGCGTGCCACCAGTTGCAGGTCGCGCCGGGTCATGTCCAGGCCGGCGGCGTAGCCGTAAATCAACTCGTGCGCCTGGTCTTCGCTGACGCGGAAGCCGGGCTTGCCGATCGCCAGCACCAGCTCCATCTCGTAGTGGTAGTTGCTGGTGCGCGGCGGGTAGGCCACGGTCGCACCACTTTCCACCAGGGTTTGTGGCGATTTGGTGAAGTAGAACGCTTGTTCGACGCTTTTGTCGACCGGACGGCCCATTTCCACCGCGTGGGCGTGGTAGTTGCGGCCGACGCAGAAGATGCGGTTGATGGGGAAGCGCTCGGTCTTGCCACGAACGGGCAGAGACTGGACGGGAGGCGGGTTCCAGAGGTAGTTGCTCACTTGCTTTCCTGTTGTGTGGTGCTTCGCGGCGGCTCAGCCGCGGTTTTCAAAGACGCCCAGCTTGCGGTGCAGGGGCGATTCGTCGGCCATGAAGATGAAGGACGGCTGGTCGGCTGAGAGGTTTTTCAGCGTCACCTCGGTGTAGCCGGGGGCGCAGCAGGTATCGGCTTCCCTCAGGGCGAAGGTGGACTCGGCGATGCGCGCCTCGCTGCGGCCTTCGATCTGGTGGAACACCACGGCGGGCGAACGCACGGGCAGGCGCAGGGTCTGGCCGGGCTTGAGCATCAGGGCGTAGAAGCCCAGGATGTTCTCGGCGTCGTCACCCGTTTCGGGGTTGACGTAGGTGACCTGCACGCATTCCTGCTCAGGCTGGTCGGCCGCCAGCGACAGCAGGGCGGCACGGGTGTCGGCCCAAGGGTAGCGCAAGAGAGGATAGCGCTTGTCGCTGCGCTGGAACACGGGGGTTGGCACCACGCCCGCACGGGTCCAGGCGCAGTCGCCCCGGCCGGGGTCGACCTGCTGGCGCTCGCCGTCGATGTGGTAGCTGGCCTCCATGTAGTACACCAGCGGCAGGTCCAGCACATCGAGCCACACCACGGGCTCGTTGCCGTCGTGGCCGTGCTCGTGCCACAGGCCGGTGGGCGTGAGGATGAGGTCACCCCGGCTCATGGGGCACTTCTCGCCATCCACGGTGGTGTAGGCGCCCTCGCCCTCCACGATCATGCGCACCGCGTTGGGGGTGTGGCGGTGGCTGGGCGCCCACTCGCCGGGCAGCAGCAACTGCATGCCCAGGTATATGGCGGCGCTGGCTTGCATCTTCTCCAGGCCGTGGCCGGGGTTGGCCAGCACCAGCACGCGGCGCTCGGCCTTCTCAATGGGGGTCAGCTCACCGGCCTTGAGCAGCAGCGGCTTGAGCGTCTGGTAGGACCAGTAAGTCGGCTGCGTCTGGCGGGTCGGGACATTGGGCGGCAGCACCGCGCGTAGGCTGGGCCATAGCGGCACCAGGTTAAGTTGTTTGAGTTCGTCTCGGTAGTCCTGCGGCAGGTCTTCCAGTCGGCCAAGTTCGTGACTCATGGTGATACGCTCCTCTTCATCAAGCATGTGGATAGGGGAAGCCGATATCCCTCACGCTTCGATCAGACCAAAGCAAGTATCGGCAATTTCTGAATCCGACCGCAGTCGGAAAAAGGGGCTCGTAATCTGTGTGCATCGAAATTTGATCGAGGCCGCTGCCCACGGCTGCCCCGCGGCATGGCTGGCCGCTCATGGAGGCTGGCCATGCTTTATTTATTTCTCTAAAAAAATCAGATCAAACCTTCAGCCGACAATGTGGCCCGGACTGCTGGACGTTCAGCCACGCGGTTGAGGTAGCCTTGCAGGCCGGGCCAAGGCGAAAGGTCCACATTCACGTAAGCCCCCCAGCCAAGCACAGTAAACAAGTAGGCGTCCACCACGGAAAAGTCGTTCCCCATGGCCCAAACCTTGTCACCGAGCATCTGCTCGGTATGGGCAAGACGGCTTTCCAATTGGGCCTTGATGACTGGCTTGGCATCCTGTGGAAACACCGGGCTGAACAGCGCTCCGAAGCTTTTATGCAATTCGGTGGAGATGAAATTCAGCCATTCCATCAGTCGGTAACGCTCCAGCGAGCCAGCTGCCGGTGCCAGGCATTTTTCTGGCACACGGTCAGCGAGGTATTGAACGATGGCCGGCCCTTCGGTGAGCACCTGCCCATCATCCATTTGCAAAGCGGGGACACTGCCCACGGGATTGACGGTCTTGTAATCAACACCAGTCTCAGTCACCTTGGTGCCGAGATCAACCTTTTCTAGCTGAAAGTCAAATCCACCTTCACGAAGGATGATGTGAGGCGACAATGAACATGCGCCGGGGCTGTAATAAAGCTTCATGAGACTCCTTAAAATCAAGGCGTGGTTGAAAAATCAGAAAAATCGATGCACTGAGAATTTATGGTTGCGTTTCCTTTTGCAACCTGCTCTCAAGCATGAAAAGGCGGTCATTTCCCCACCACATTTGATCATCCCAAAACACGGTGGGAACCCCGAAAACCTTTCGGTCAATGGCCGCCTGCGTCTCTTCGTCGTATGCCTTGGCGGCATTTTCGCTGTTCAAAAAATCTTCAAATTCACCGAGATCCCAGTTTAGCTTGTCGCATACCTCAGCCAGCAAGCTATCAGCATCCAGTGCCCACCCTTTCCCCCAAGCCGAATCGAAAACAAGGCGAACATATTCAGCGGCTCGCTCCCTGGCTGCCGGGTAATACAGTCCGGCATTCACCCGGCGGCTGTTGAAGTTAGGGGGGAAAACCAACGGAATCCTATAGAGATCGGCCCATCGCTGCAAATCCACCTTTAAGTAGTCAAGCTTGACCTTGAGGTCCCGATTGGATGGCCCGATGTTGCCAATGGCCGTTTTTGCTCGCGCCAAATCAATGGCGTGATACTGGATGGAGAATCCATAACGCCCGGCGAGCACCGACAAACGGTGGTTGGCCAGATACGAAAATGGGCTCAAAAAATCGAAATAAAAATCGACCATCACGATCATGCACTCCCAACAAAGAGAAGATGGCAATAGTGTGAGATTGCTTCAGGGCGATCGGTGCACCCTGCGCTTGTGGCGCTTCCACTCTGTACTGGCATATTTTTAACTCGCCGACTGCACTAATCCAGAAAACCTCCAGATCAGCAGGTTGTGCTGATCGGAGATGTCTGACTCAGGGCCTGGACTTACTTCTTTTTCGAGTTGGTTGCCGTTTTGGTTTTCCTCAATTCCTTGGCATACTTGGTATGCAGTGCGGCCCAGGCCTTGCCTGATTTTCGGGCACCTGCAAGGTATTCGTCGGGAACCAGCGTATAGGGTGGCCGGCACGGCCCCGCCTTGAGCCAGCCGGCCTCGTCCATTCGTGCTTTTTCGAGGCCAATGTTGTATTTTGAGAATTCCGAGAAATCGCCGCGTGGAAACAGTGTGGCATCGGCTGCGCGCATGTCATCTGAAATAGCCTTGGCCTTGGCCCAATCACCTGTATTTTTGGCCTTTACCACCTCATCGCGCAGCACAAGGGCGGTCGCTGGGCCGCACATGGAACCGCTAGACCAGAAAGCAGTCATGCGCTCGGGATTGATCCGGGCCGCAGCGTAGTAGTCATCCTCATGCGGAAGGAAGCGAATATTTGGGGCCAATTTCAGATCCAAGTCCAGCATCCCGATGCCCAAGTACTTGGCTGTGACAACCTGCGGGATTTTGGACATTTCGGCCCAAAACGGGCGAGGAAAATCAAATTTGAAAGCCTCCGGGTTGGCGTAGACAGCGATGGCTGCATCTGGCACTGCTTCCGCCACATCGCGATAAAATTGCACGGCAGTAGGCAGATCCATCTTCACCCACATCGGCACGCCGAGCATTGTTCCTTGGGCGCCAATGTCGATCAATTCGCGGGTCTGGCGTATGACTTCACGGGTATTCAAGGCCGTTGTGCCGCAGAAGTAGGGCACTCGACCGCGCGCGGTTTCCACGACCGTTGAAACAAAATCCCGCTTCTCCTCCCACGTCAGCGTCGCGCATTCGCCAAAGGTGCCGTGGCTCAGAATGCCATTGACGCCGGCCGCAATCAACTCCTCGACAATCCGGGCCGTCTCGTCGAGATCGACCGTGTGCGTGCTGCGCCAGTCCGAGGCATCCGGCGTGGACGGGGTCGGCATGATGACCCATGCGCCTTGAATATCCGCGGCAGTCAGGCGCACCGCTTTGTTCGTCTTTCTTGTCATTAAAATTTCCCTTGAAAATGGTGATGCAAACAGAATTTGGGAATCAATGTGGACCGATCAGAATCTCCGGCCAATCGCAATCGAGGTTAGCAGCGGATTCAACGTTACGCGGGCTGTAGCAACTTGAGGCCCAAGAAACCCCGATGCATCTGTTTTCAGATAAAGTTTTCGGATATCAAAGCTGACGAACCAGTCGCGGTTGATGTTCGCTTCTGCACCGATGTGGAGCACAGGTGCCCACGCATGATCTGCATCGAATGAGGTCAGATTGGCATCTTTGCTTTTCAGAATTCGGGTGTAGTTGATCCCCGCCCCCACGTACGGGCGAATCAATCCCATCTGCGGCAGGTTGTAGGTCGCCGACAAAACCGCAGGAGCATATTGAACACGACCGAGCAAAATCGGAGGCAGCGTGCCTGCGCCTGTCACTTTTGTGGTGGGTGGAATGCCAAAAATTAATCGCGCGTTCCAGTTATCGTTAATGATGTAGCCGAAGTCAAATGTCAAAGCGTTGTTGTCACTAGCGTCAGCGCTTCCACCCGGAACCCTTGTTCCGTCAATCGAAACTTTGGCGCTCGCATCGAAGGCTACGTTGGTGGCGCCGATGCGATATGACCAACGGGAATCCTCGGCATATGCGGTGCTGAGCATCAGCATCCCAAGTCCTGCGAGGGAAATGGCTTCTTTGATCATCATTGTCTCCTTTTTTTTATATGGAACTGAATGGGGAAAACAGATGCGATCGATTTCGCATCTGTTACATGGCTAGCTCAGTTTGACGTCCAATCCATAACCGGTGGCCTCGATGGTGTGGCCGAAAATGTCGCCGACGTAATATTCCGATTCAGCAATGGCGGGGGCGCCTCGCCACCCAGGTTCTATCAGCCAGCCGGAAGGTGTTGCCCCGTAGAACGTCAGCGCCTTATCGTTGGAATGGATGCCCAATTGCAAGGCAATGTCAATCTTTTCCTTCGTGAAAAGCTGGTGTGTGCAACCCAAATCTTCGATATGAGTGTATTCAATCATCAGATGATTGAGGCGCTTGGCCGCAGGCATTGCACCGAAAGCGATGGAATGATCGCGAGCATTGCAATGCATGAACGTCAACTCAGCCGTCATGCCGTTGGGCAAAGGAAGGCGGTACTCGACATCTCCACGAAATCCCAGCAAGCTATAGAACTTACGTGCCGCTTCAACATCGTTCTGACGCACGATGCAGTGGCCCAGGCCCTGATCACCGGTTAGAAATTTCCCGTGCAAGGGACGACCGGGATGGAAGGGGTTGTTCAGGTCAATCCGGGGTCCCCAGAAAATCTCGGTCGGGTTGCCCCCCGGATCTTCTGTCTTCATCAGGCCCAGCACCATCCGTTCTTGTGCTTCGGCTTTGTCGCACACGCGGACTTTGTAGCCTGCGTCCACGAGCTTTTGACCCAATGCCTCGAATTCCGGTTGACCGGCGACACGCCAGCCCAGGTATTCAAGGTCATCTTGACCGTTGTGATGAACCACGATCCGATGGTGCCAATTGTCCATTCGCAGATAGAAGCGATCCTTGTCACCCTCATCGAGGACTTGAAGTCCCAGCATGTTTGCGGCAAAGGATTTCCACGCTGCGGGATCCTTGACCGAAATGCCCATGTACCCCAATTCAATGACAGTTGCTGGCTTGTTCATGGTTTAACTCCTTTGTTGCTTCAGCTTAGAAGGGATACTGCTGCTCGAATGGTTCAATGGTCAGCCACTTGAGTTCCGTGAACTCGTCGATCACCGCGCGTCCGTCGAAGCGGCCATAACCGGTGGCCTTTGTTCCGCCATAAGGCGCCTGAGCCTCGTTCTGTACGGTGGAGCCGTTGATATGGACCGAGCCGTATTCGATCGCCATGCCCACGCGCAGAGCCCGGTTCACGTCCCGGCCAAACACGCCCGATGACAGGCCGTAGGCGCTGTCATTGGCAATGCGGATGGCGTCCGCTTCGCTCTTGCACCGGATAACCACAGTGATGGGACCAAAGGTTTCCTCATCGTAGATCTGCATGTTGGCTGTCACGTGGTCCAGGATCGTGGCGGGCATGACTGCACCCTCGGCCATGCCGCCGCACACGACCTTGGCGCCCTTATCGATGGCATCTTTGAACAGAGCATTGATCCGGTCCCCCGAGTTGGGCGACACCATCGGGCCGATGATGCAGTCCCCGGTGACGCATGGATCGCCTGCGCTCAACTGCTTGGTTTTCGCGGCGAATTTCGCGACAAATTCGTCCGCGATCTTCTCGTCGACCACCAGGCGTTCGGTGGACATGCAGATCTGGCCTTGGAACAGGAAGCTGCCGAACACCGCTGCCTTGACCGCCGCGTCGATGTCAGCGTCGTCCAGAACGATCAGCGGGGACTTGCCGCCCAACTCCAGCAAGCAACGCTTGAGATGCTGGGCCGATTTCTGGGCGATGATGCGCCCCACGCGAGTGGAGCCCGTGAAGTTGATGCGACGAATCTCTTTAGACGAAATCAGCGCATCTGCAATATCGGGCGACCGGTCCGGGGAGGAGTTCAGATAATTGAGCACGCCAGCAGGCAGGCCGGCCTCCTGCAGGCACTTGGTGATCAAAGCGTGCGTGCCGGGGCTGAACTCGGAGCCTTTGAACACAACGGTATTGCCGCAGACCAGCGGATAAGCGATGGCCCGCGCCGCGAGCACGGCGGTGCCGTTCCAGGGAACGATGCTCAAGATGGGGCCAACCGGCTGACGCAGCGTCATCGACAGGGTGTCAGGCTTGTCCGTCGGAATGGTTTCGCCTTGAATTTGGGTGGCTAGTGAGGCGGCTTCCCGGAATACATTGGCCGACAGGTGCACGTTGAACCCCGCCCACAGCGCGGAGGCTCCCACTTCCTTGGCCATCACTTCGATGAACTCGGGCGTTTTGCTCTCCATGACGTCTGCCACCTTCAAAAGAAGGCGCCGCCGCTCCGAAGGCCCAACGGCCTTCCAAGATTTGAACGCCTCTTGAGCGGCTCGAGCCGCATTGACCGCATCGTCCACCGTGGCGTTCGCGCATTGGGTCACGACCTCGCCACTGACAGGGTGCTTGCGATCAAATGACTTTTTGTCACTCGAAGCGCTCCAGGTGTTGTTGATAAACAATTTCGTCTTCATGGGTTGTCTCCTGGGAATGGGGTTGAAAAATCTAATTTGATTGAAAATTCACTTTCGGCCGAGCGCCATGCCGCCATCAATGCCGATTACGGTGCCAGTGATGAACTTCCCTTGTTCCCGGGAGGCCAGCAAAAGATACGGTGCTACCACGTCCTCGGGCCTTGCTGCGAACCCCAAGGGGGTCAGGCCCTTTATCATGTCATCGATGCCGGGCATGTCTTTCATTTTGGTTTTGTCGAAACCGGCGCTTGCCGGCCCCGCCAAAGAAGTGACCGTACCACCTGGCGCAACGCCATTGACCCGGATGTGCGGGGCCAATTCGTAGGCCAACGCCTTGACCATACCCAGCACTGCATGCTTGCTGGCCATGTAGCAAGAGCCGCCGCCGCCGACCGCATAGGAAGAAACGGAAGCCGTCACTACGACCGATCCGTTCGTTTTTTTGAGTTCCGGCAAGGCCGCGCTGATGCCGCTGAAATAGCTTTTGACGTTGATGTCAAATATCTCGTCGAAACTGTCAGAGAATTTCTCCCATGGCTCGTCGACGCCCAACATGTAATCCCATATCCCGGCATTTCCGATGAAGCAGTCGAGGTGTCCGAACCTGGCGATCGCCTTGTTGACCAGCTTTTCATTAGTGGCGTGATCACGGACATCGCCCGCCACGATCTCAATGGCATCTTTGAATTCACTGCGAAGACCCGCCTCTTGTTCCTCATTGCGAACAAGTGCGGACACGCAATAGCCAGCTGCTTTGAAGGATCGAACCAGTTCCAGCCCGATGCCCGAGCCGGCTCCAGTAATGGCAATAACTTGCTGTGTGCTCATGTCAATAAATTTCCGTTTAAAACAATCAAGGATGACCGCCATCAAGGCAGGCATCCCCAGGGTTCACAGGAAGGTCAACAGATTGTGGGTCTGGAGAATGCGCTCCGGGTAGTCCACAAGACGTTCCACCAGTTGGATACCACCACCTTCGATGCGTTTCCATTTGTCTTCACGCGTTGCATAGAAGACGTCAACTTGGTTTCCTCGTCTGGCGCGATGGAGAATGAGGTTGGACCGCACATGCAGCATTTCCGGTGCGCTCTTGTCCTTGGCCGCCGTGACATTGGTGACGAAGCGGGTGAAGCGGATCTTCGGGCTGTTGGCCCAGTTCTGAGGATCCATCTGGTGTGCAACTCGAACTTTCAGCTGTTGATAGTTCTCGTTGTAGATATTCACCGCATCATTCAGTTGGTATCGACGCTCGGAAGTGGAGCGAAGTTCTCGCGAGATCACTTGGTATTTGATCTCGGGGGCAACGCAGTGTTCAAGCCAGGCTTTGTAGGCCTGAATGTCCAGCAGGTGCGCTTCGCGGGTCAGGAGCGTGTTGACTTCTTGCAGTAGTGCATCATCTTGTACGATGAAGAAACGGTGAAATTCTTCGGCGTCGTGCGCGGAGACCAGCTTGTCTTCCTGGGTATTGATCATCATGATTGGCTCCTGGATTAGCGATCAGTCGTCTTGGTGAGTTCGGTGTGCCAATTTCGGGAGGTGTTTTCGAACTCGGCCCAATTGGAGCTGCTGATGTGAGCCTGGTAGGCACGGTAGAATCCGCGATAGCTGGTTTCGCCGATTGCCGATTTGGCAACGACGCCCGGATAGCATTCGTCGCCGTAGACGTCCTTGCCGAAACCCAAATTGGCAATCAGATCACTGTTGCTGGATTGGTATTTCTTGGCATTTTGCGACTCCGTCTCCATGTTGTCGTTGTCGTCGCTTTCCCAGAATCCTGCTGGTCCGAAAGTGCGCTGAACCGCGTCAGCCAAGCGACGCTTTAAGTCCTCAGGCATGTCTTTTTCTACGATGGCATACGTCCAAACCTCGGTCGTGTTTTCATCGATCGGGTTCCAGACCTTGAAGACACCGGAGCAGGTCAAAATGCTGTTGTTCGGGAAAACCGTGCAGTTTAGATGGCTGCGGTAAATCCGTGCCCGGACATCGCCGATTTCCTTGGCGAGTTTTTCCTGTTTTGCGCCGCCGAATGCCATCATTTCGGGAACCAGGTCAGCACTGTGGACACCGGAGTAGCCGTCCCACAATACGCCCATTCCACTGCCATACTTGCTGGTCATTTGTAAGCCCGCGCCTTCGGGTGGAAGCATAGCGTTGCCCGCAAGAGGGGTAAATATCGACTGACCTGAGCGCAAAGACGATGCGTGCGTCCAACCAACGTGGTACGCGTCACCCACAAAGTTTTCCGCAGGAGCCTTCCAGTTGGCCTTGATCACCACTTTGCCGGGGGGGCCTACAAGTTCCAGGCCACCAGAGTGCTTGAAGATGGGTTCTAAGTACCAGGCTGCATCACCCAGATAATCGACAAGCGTGGGGGCCTCTGCATCAAAACAACCGTAAATGAAGCCATGAAAGCTTTCGATGCGGGGGACTTCTTTCAAGCCCAGGCACTTCTTTTTGATCGTATCGCCGTACAACTCTTTTTCAAAGGGAACGCTTTGCAGTTCGCCGTTGGAGCCAAAGCCCCAGCCGTGGTAACTGCACACAAAGCCTTTCGCATTTCCGGCTTCAGCGTGAACTAGTGTCTTGCCCCGGTGACGGCAAACATTCAAAAAGGCTCGCACCGAGCCATCGTTCTGGCGGGAGACGATGACTTCATCGACACCCATTTTGGCTGTGACATAGTCGCCGGGGGAGGGAATCAAGCTGTCATGGGTCAGAAAAAGCCAGTTTCGCGCGAAGATGGTCTTCAATTCGTGCTGGAAAAGTTCTTTGTCGCCATGAATCAGGTGCTTTTGCGTCAGCCCTGCTTCACTCACCAAATTTTCATAAATCATGATTAATGTCTCCGTTTTTTGGCTAATGGGTGGATTGGATGGTTTGGTTGATTGGTCCGAATTCAGCCTCCTGATTGAAAGCAGTCTTACTCCATTTTGAGCATCACGCGCATGTTTTCAATTTTGACGGGGTAGGTTTTGATGTCCTTTGTCAGGGGGGTGCACAAGGCTTTGCCTGTGCAGACATCAAATCGACCTTGGTGCAGAGGGCATTCAATTTCCCGGCCTTCGAGAAAGCCATCGCTCATGCGCGCAGCGCCGTGCGTGCACAGGTTATCGGTGGCATAAATCTCCCCCTCGACCTCGTAGAGCGCAATTTCCTTGCCGTTAACTTTGACGCCGACCACATCGCCTTCAGGGATGTCGTCAAGACAAGCTGCATCAATCCAGTTCTGAGTCATGTGCGTCGCCTCAGATTGGATAGATCACAGAGTTGGGGATCATTTCGCTGTCGTAAACGCACAGGCGCGACTTCAGCTTGAGGCCCTCGGGCGTGCGCACGATCACGTCTCGGTAATAGCCGGCGTTGAAAATCGTGGAATCGCCGTCGTACTTGGTGCGAATCACGGCATAGCTGGCTTCGGCGGTGATGCGCTCGCCATCCGCGTCACGCTCCACTGACAGCACGCGCGGCGTGCCCACGATGTGGCGCTGGTAGTAGGGGTCGTGGTACATGGTTTCCTTGACGCCGTACACCCGGTCGCGGATCATTGCCTTGCTCTCCAGCGCCAGCAGGCACAGCGGCAGGCCCTGCTCAAAGTTCTCGCGCGGCTGCAGGCGGTAGGTGCCGGTCTCGATGAAGAAATCAGGCCACTTCTCCCAATTGGCGGAGTCGCACACCATGGCGTAGTCGCTGTACAGGTTCAGCAGTTCGAAATAGGTTTTGAAGTCGACCATGTTTATTCCCCCATCACCTTGCGCCAGTAGTCGTACATGCCGCGGATCAGCGTCTCGGTGACCATGTGGTCCGTGTCGCCGATTTCGTGACCGCCCATCTCGATCACGGTGCGGTGCGTCGGTTTTTGCTCAAAGCCTTCCTGCGACCACTCGATCACCTCGCCGTCATCGGCCGACACGAAGCCCGCCGGCCCGAACAGGTTGGCCTGGATCAGGCGGCGCTGGGTCCACTCCTCGTTGTCGTCCTCGAAGCCGAAGTGGGTCCAGACGAAATCGAAGGAGCCGTGACCGTTGGGCTGGATGTGGCGGGTCGATACGCTGTTGACCTGCTGCTGGATGATCACGCTGGGGAAGATCGTGGTCATCACCGCAGTCGGACCGCCCCACCAGGGCTCGGGCACGATGTCGAGCAGGCGCGGGTCGTTCACCTTCATCTGTTCCTTGAAGCTGTCCACGCCGGACACGACCTCCTCGTTCTTGCCGCCCTGACCGCGCGTGGAGATCATTGCGGCGTGGCGGAACTTGGCGTCCATCTTCAGTTCCGACTTGTTGTCGGCGCGCCAGAGCCCGAAGGTCGAGAACCAGGTGTGCAGCAGGCCCGGGTGGTAGGGGTCCTTGATGTTCTCCTGCATCAGCTTCCAGTTGCCCGGGATGCGCTGGCGGCGGTAGCCCAGGATCTTGAGCTTGCGGCCGTTGAAGACGCGGTCGAAGTAATGCAGGATGGTTGGGCCCAGGAACTCCTCGAAGGGCTCGACATCGTGGTCAAAAGAGGCAAACACTGCACCGCCTCGGGCGGCCACCTTGAGCTTGGTCAGGCCGTGTTCTTCGAGTTTGAAGTCCTTGGGCATGCCGCCGTTGACCTTGCCGTCCTGCTTGACGCCACGGCGGAAGGGCACGCCCTGCAGGTCACCCTTGAGGCTGTAGTTCCACTGGTGGTAGGGGCAGAAGAAGTCCTTGGCGTTGCCGTGGCGCTCGCGGCAAAAGCGCATGCCACGGTGGGCGCAGACGTTCTCCACCACGTTGATGCCGCCATCCGGATCACGCACCATGATGACCGAGCGCTCACCGATCACCGTTCGCTTGAAGTCGCCTGGATTCGGAATCTCGGCTTCCAGGCCTACATAGCACCAGTGGTTTGCATAGAACAGGCGCTCCAATTCGCGCTTGTACAGGTCTTCGCGGGTGTAGGCCCAGAAGGGAACGCGGCTGCTACCTTCGCCCGGCCATTTCGGATCTTGGGGAAACACGGGTTTTAATCGTTGGGGTTCACTCATGGCTTGGTATCCTTGGGTTGAATTGGGTTCGCATGGTGCCTTCGCTCAGACGCCGCTGGGATAGAACGCATCGGCATGGATGTGCCCGGGTACTATGCCTAGGCGAGCAACGAGCAGGTTCAGGGCCTCGACCATGGCCGGAGCGCCACACAGGTAGGCGCGCCATCCCGCCAAATTGGGCAAGTCACGGCCGATCAGATCGGTGACCAGGCCGGATCGACGACCAGGGCCGGCAGGGCCTGTTGCAACAACGACATTCACCTTGAGATTCGGAAACCTTGCAGCCAATGCGTGAAGGCGTTCCTCGTCATAGATGTCCTGCTCGCTCCGCACACCGAAGTACAGATGGATGGGGTTGCTCATCCCGCTTTCCAGTGCGCCTCGAACGATCGAAAGGACGGGCGCCAGACCTGTTCCACCCCCCACACAAAGCATGGGGCCGGTGTGCGTGCGCCGCAGATAGGCCGTTCCGAGGGGGCCGCTGATCCGCACCGAAGCGCCTACGGACAGTTCATTGAAAACGTAGTTGCTGACATGCCCGCCCGGAACCGCGCGAATCTGAAACTCCATTTCCGCATCGCTAGGCAGCCCGGCCATCGAATAGGGGCGGACGCATTCGGGCGTGAACTGCACCGTTGCGTACTGGCCAGGGCTGAACTCAAGCGGTTTGGCCAGTTTGATGCGCAGGCGCCGGATGTCATGGGTGGCTTCGTCTATCGCTGTGACCGTCCCCTTGACGATGCGCGCCGGGTGAACCACGATCTCGTCAGATTCAGGAATCTCGATCGTGCAGTTTTCGATCAGTACCGCCTGACAGGCCAGGACATAGGCCCCCTTTCCTGCCTGCGGGCGCCCTGTCTCGGGGCCGTTATCGCGAAGATGGCCGGCAATCACACGGCAACGGCAAGTGCCGCAGCGGCCCGACATGCAGCTATAAGAAATGGGGACCTCGTTGGACCTGAGCACGTCAAGCAGGGTGCTGCCGGTCTCCGCGTTCAGATGCAAATTGAGGGGTTCTACTACCAGTTCCATGCAAGCTCTTTTTTCAGTTGTCTCCGAATGGCTGCGATTCTGGCGCGTCGATCGGTATAGCGCTATAGATCAAGTCTGATAGTTAAAATCACCAGCATGAATAATGGTGAGGCATCATGGATCTGCGCGACATCGACTTGAATCTGCTGGTGGTCTTCAACCAGCTACTGCTCGACCGGAGCGTATCGACGGCCGGCGAAAAACTGGGGCTGACGCAGCCTGCCGTCAGCAATTCACTTAAACGGCTGCGTGCGGCGCTAAAGGACGATTTGTTCTTGCGCACCTCAAAAGGCATGGAGCCGACACCGTATGCACTGCATCTTGCGGAGCCCGTGATCTATGCGCTCAACACGCTGCAGACGGCACTGACGACCCGTGACTCTTTCGACCCATTTGCCAGCACGCGCACCTTCAACTTGGCAATGACCGACATCGGCGAGATGTACTTCATGCCCCCACTGATGGAAGCGCTTGCGCAACGAGCTCCTCACATCCAGATCAGCACGCTGCGCCCGAATGCTGGCAATCTGAAGGAGGATATGGAGTCCGGTGCGGTTGATCTCGCCTTGGGTCTTCTGCCAGAGCTACAGACCGGATTCTTCCAGCGGCGCCTCTTTCGCCACCGCTACGTATGCATGTTCCGCAAGGACCATCCAAGCGCCAAATCCCCCATGAGCCTGAAACAGTTCAGTGAACTGGAGCATGTCGGCGTGGTCGCACTCAACACCGGACACGGTGAGGTCGATGGCCTGCTCGAACGCGCAGGCATCAAAAGGCGCATGCGGCTGGTGGTGCCGCATTTCATTGCGATCGGCCCCATTCTGCACAGCACCGACCTCATCGCGACCGTGCCGCAGCGTTTTGCCGTTCGCTGCGAAGTGCCTTTTGGTCTGACGACATCCCCGCACCCGGCCAAGCTGCCCGACATCGCCATCAACCTGTTTTGGCATGCCAAGTACAACCGGGATCCGGGCAACATGTGGCTACGTCAGTTGTTCGTCGAGCTTTTCTCTGAAGCATAAGCTTCCAGCAAACCCATATTGACTGCCGCGGTCGGCCATGGCTGAGGATCAGGATGTCGGTGGTCTGCCAACCGGTGCGGCGCAGTTCTCCCATGCGACTGGTCTTGTGCGTAGGCAGCCGGGTCGGAACTGCCATCGTCCGCCAGTTTGAACACCGCCACCGTCTGCACCAGCTCTTCGGACTGACCCTTCAGTCTGGAGGCCGCGGCGGCCATCTGCTCGACCAGCGCCGCGTTCTGTTGCGTTGCCTGGTCCATATTGGTGACGGCCTCGCCCACCTGCGCTACTCCCTGGCTCTGCTCGGTGCTGGCCGCGCTGATCTCGCCCATGATGTCGGTCACGCGCCGAATGCTGTCCACGACCTCTCTCATAGTGGTGCCGGCCTGGTCCACCAAGGCGCTGCCTTGCTCGACCCGGCCCACGCTGTCGTTGATCAGGGTCTTGATTTCCTTGGCGGCCTCGGCGCTGCGCTGGGCCAGGCTGCGCACTTCGGTGGCCACCACGGCAAAGCCGCGACCGTGTTCGCCCGCTCGGGCGGCCTCGACGGCGGCATTCAGGGCCAGAATGTTGGTCTGGAAGGCGATGCCGTCAATGACGCTGATGATGTCGGCGATCTTGCGGGAGCTTTCGTTGATGCCTGTCATGGTGTTGACCACCTGGGCCACGGCTTCACCGCCTTGGACGGCCACGGTGCTGGCGCTTTGCGCGAGCTGGTTCGCATGGCGCGCGTTGTCGGCGTTCTGGCGCACAGTGGAGCCCAACTCCTCCATGCTGGCGGCGGTTTCTTCCAGGGAGCTGGCCTGGCTTTCGGTGCGCGCCGACAGGTCGTGGTTGCCCTGGGCAATCTCGGAACTGGCCGCCTCCAGGCTCTCGGCGTTCTGGCGCACATGGGCCACCATGCTGGACAGGCTGCCCTGCATGTCCGCCAGGGCGGTTATCAATTGGCCGACTTCGTCGTTCGAACGCGTCACGATCTGCCCCGTGAGGTCGCCCTGGGCAATCTGGCCCGCCAGCCGCAGCGCCTCCTCCAGCGGCCCGAGCACCGCTTTGCGGATAGCCCAAAAGGAGGCCAGCAGCACCAGACCGCCCAGCAGGTTGATGCTGAAGACAAGCGCCTTGATGAAGCCGACCGCCTCGGCCACCAGCGGGGCGAAACGGTCGGCGTTTTCCTGTACCACCGCCATGTCGGGCCGCAGCCGCTCGACCAGCGCCGGGCTCACGGTGCTGCCAGGCTCGAGCTCGATGATTTTCTTCATGCGCTCCAGATCGTCAATGCCCTTGCGCGGCAAGTCAATGACGTCATTGAAGCCGAGCAGGCGGAACAGCCCCTGTTCGACCTTGAACAACTCCACATCGACCTGCGCGGCAAGCCACTGCCCGTGCTCGATCGGCTTGAGCAGCAGGTCCTTGCCAACCGCCGGGGCCGTGTCACCCGAACTCGCCCGCTGCATGGCGAGCTCTATCTGCATGACCACGTTGAGATGGTCTCGCTCCAGGTGGTGGAAGCGCGCGGCCTTGCCGAGGAATCGCCCCCCCAGCATCACCAGCAGCGACACCGTGAGCACGGCGACTATGCCGAACAAGAATTTCTGGCGCAGGGTGAATTGGGGCATGGGTTGTGTTCCTTCAGTGGAAAGGGTACCTTCTGCACGATGAAACGAGCAGGCACGTCAGAAAGGTTGCCTGCCGGGCTGCCGACCAGGATCTTGATCGGTTTGGTGGGAAACTGTTCTGCCGAGTCCGCAGGCACCGTGATGACGACTGTCGCCAGTAAGACGGTTATGCTGGTAAGGTGCCGCAGCACATTGCGCACGAGCTCTGAACGAGCTCTGAATTTGAAGAACGATGGTCACGGTTGATCCTCTTGGGCTTGATGAATGAAATTGCCAGCTTTTTCAAGCCCCTCCAAATACCCATGGCTCCGCCAATTGCCGCCTAGCCTCGTAGCGGCGAATCTCCGCGTCATGCTCCAGCGTCAGGCTGATGTCGTCGATGCCGTTGAGCAGACAGCGTTTGCGAAACGGATCGAACTCGAAGCCGAGAGCAGGGCCGATCGGTGCTTCGATAGACTGTCTCTCGAGGTTGATGCGCAGGCGGTAACCAGGCTGGCTCTTTACCTGTTCGAACAGATACTGCACCTCAACCTCGGGCAGCACGATGGGCAACATGCCGTTCTTCAAGCAGTTGCCGTAGAAGATGTCGGCAAAGCTGGGGGCGATGAGCGCACGAATGCCATAGTCGTGCAGCGCCCACGGCGCGTGTTCGCGGCTGGAGCCGCAGCCGAAGTTCGCTCGCGCCAACAGGATGGAGGAACCTTGGTAGCGGGGCTGGTTCAGCACGAAAGCCGGGTTCGTCGGCCGCGCGGCGCAATCCTGCCCGGGCTCGCCCTTGTCCAAATAGCGCCATTCGTCGAACAGATTGCCCCCGAAGCCTGTGCGTCGTATCGACTTCATGAACTGCTTCGGGATGATGGCGTCCGTGTCGACGTTGGCGCGATTCAGCGGCACCACGATGCCGTCGAGAAACGTAAAAGGTTCCATCAGCTGAACTCCTTACGGACATCAACGAAGTGGCCCGCAACTGCGGCCGCCGCCGCCATTGCCGGACTCACGAGATGGCTACGCCCTCCCGCCCCCTGACGGCCCTCGAAATTGCGGTTCGAGGTGGAGGCACAGCGCTCTCCGGGCGCCAGCCGGTCTTCGTTCATACCCAAGCACATCGAACAGCCCGGTTCACGCCATTCGAAACCCGCGTCGGTGAACACGCGGTCAAGGCCTTCGGCTTCGGCCTGCGCCTTGACCAACCCCGAGCCCGGGACCGCGAGGGCTAGCTTGATCGTGGGAGCAATATGTCCGCCCTTCAGCACGGCGGCCGCAGCGCGCAGATCCTCGATGCGGGCATTGGTGCACGATCCGATGAACACCTTGTCCGGCTGAATGGCCTTGATTGGCATGCCCGGCTCGATTGCCATGTACGCCAGCGCATTGGCCATTCCGGAGCGCTTGACAGGGTCCGGTTCACGCGCAGGATCGGGCACCTGGCCGCCGATCGGCTGCACCATTTCGGGCGATGTGCCCCAAGTCACCATGGGTTGCACAAGAGCCGCATCGATCTCAAGCGTTCTGTCGAAGTGCGCACCCTCGTCGCTGACCAGTGTGCGCCAGTACGCCACCGCCTGCTCCCATCGCTCGCCGCGCGGCGCGTACGGACGCCCTTTCAGGTAGTCGATCGTTTTTTGATCGACCGCGACCAATCCAACGCGAGCGCCTGCTTCGATCGCCATGTTGCACAAAGTCATTCGGCCTTCCATGGACAAGGCGCGAACCGCGCCACCGCCAAACTCGATGGCGTAGCCGGTTCCGCCTGCCGTGCCGATGCGGCCGATCACGTCCAAGATCAAGTCCTTGGCCGTTACGCCAGGCGCCAGTGCTCCCTCAATGCGCACGAGCATGGGCTTCATCGGGTTGACGGACAGGCACTGCGTCGCGAGCACATGCTCGACCTCGGAAGTACCGACACCAAAGGCCAGGGCGGCGAAGGCGCCATGCGTGCTGGTATGCGAGTCGCCGGCGACAACGGTCATTCCCGGCAAGGTTGCGCCCTGTTCCGGACCGACGACATGGATGATGCCCTGACGGGGGTCCGAGAGTCCGAACTCGGTGACACCGAACTCCTTGCAGTTGCGGCTGAGCTGTTCGACCTGGATACGCGACAAGGGATCTATGATGCCCACGGAGCGCGATGTCGTCGGCACGTTGTGGTCCGCGGTCGCCAGTACCGTTTGCGGACGCCACAGCCTGCGCTTGCCCATGCGCAACCCCTCAAACGCCTGCGGGCTGGTGACCTCGTAGACCAGATGGCGGTCCATGTACAGCAGCGGAGGGCCGGCCTCGGGCTCGTGCACCACATGCCGTTGCCACAGCTTTTCGAAAAGTGTCGCGGCGGCCATTACGTTCCCCTCAGGACCGGACTGGCCGGGCTTCCGGCAAGGCAACCCACGCCGGCCAGGCGCTGCTGCGGTTCGCGTGAGTGCACGCCATCCGGTACGGGATACCGCCGACTCGATGGACCCGCCTTCATGACCTGCCCGGGCACATCGTGGCCGACGATCTCAGGCATGCGGCGCGCCTGCGCCAGCAGCGCTTCCAGATTGACGCCGGTGCGATAGCCCATGGCCTCGAACATGTGAACCAAGTCTTCGGTGCAGACGTTCCCGCTGGCGCCCGGCGCGAAGGGACAGCCCCCCAGCCCGCCGAGGGAGGCATCGAAGCGGTCGATGCCGGCCTCGAGCGCCGCCAACGCATTCGCCAGTCCCATGGCACGGGTGTCATGAAAATGCGCCGTCAAGGTCAGTTGCGGCCAACCAGTCTTCACCGCCCGGCAGAGGCGCTCCACCTGCCCCGGATGGGCCATGCCGGTCGTATCGCACAGCGTCACGCGCGCGATGCCCAGCCCTGCGATGCGCTCTACGAGCGCCAGCAGGACCGCGTCCGGCACGTCACCTTCGAACGGACAGCCGAAGGCCGTGGACAACGAGGCGTTGACCTGCTTACGGCCGTCCACCAGCCTCACGATTTCGGCAAACTGCGCCAACGACTGCGCAGGGGTCATCCGCAGGTTGGCGGCGTTGTGTGTCTCACTCGCAGACATTACGAGATTCAGTTCGTCGACGCCGCAGTCGAGCGCGCGCTCAGCGCCGCGAATGTTGGGCACCAGTGCGGCGTATTCAACGCCGGGAATCCGTTCGATCCCTCGCATCACGGCTTCGGCATCCGCCAGCGCCGGGATGGCCTTGGGCGAGGTGAACGATGTGACCTCTATCTTGGCCAGTCCTGTGCGGCTCAAGCCATTGATCAGGTCAATTTTCTGTTCGGTGGGCACGAAGCGAGACTCGATCTGGAATCCGTCGCGCACAGAAACTTCCTGGATGTACAGCCGCTGGCCGTTAGCCTTTTGCATGAGTTGCCCCTCAAACCACGCCATCGGCGCGCAGTCGGGCGAGCTCGTCGGCATCAATGCCCAGGGAGGCCAGCACTTCCTGCGTGTGCGCGCCGAGCTCGGGGCCGACCCATTTCGTGCGCCCGGGAGTCGCGCTCAACTTGGGCACGATGCCCGGAAAGTCGATTGGTGTGCTGTCGGGTAGCGCGTGGCGCTCGATCATGTCGCGCGCGTGGAAGTGCGGGTCTTCCGCGATGTCGGCTGCGGTGTAGATGCGCCCGCTGGGCACTTCGGCCGCCTCCAGGACCTTCAAGACCTCGTCAAGCGGGTGCAGTCCGGTCCAATCGGATATAGCGGCATCCAGCCGATCATTGTGTCTGACACGGCCGTCATTACGCACCAACGCGGGGTCAGCGCCGAGATCGTCGCGCCCGATCGCGTGCATCAACCGCTTAAAGATGGCGTCGCCGTTGCCTGCGATAACCACGTAGTGGCCATCGCCGCAACGGTAGGTATTCGATGGTGAAATGCCCGGGAGACTGGCGCCGGAGCGCTCCCGAACGAAGCCGAACTCCGCGTACTCTGGAATCAGGCTTTCCATCACCGCGAATACTGACTCGTACAACGCGACATCGATGAACTGACCCTTGCCCGCGTTGGCCTTGAGATGGTGCATCGCCACCAGGGCACCAATCGTGCCGTACAGCGAGGCCAGCGTGTCGCCCAAGCTTACACCCACCCGTACGGGCGGACGATCGGCAAATCCGGTCACGTGGCGCAGACCGCCCATGCACTCGGCGATGGCCGCAAAGCCCGGTCGCTGGCTGTACGGGCCCGATTGCCCGTAGCCGGAGATGCGGACCATGACAAGTTGCGGATTGAGGGCCGACAATTGCTCCCAGCCCAGCCCCCACTTCTCCAGCGTCCCGGGACGGAAATTCTCGATCACGATGTCGACTTCGCCGGCCAGGCGACGTACGATCTCGCGCGCCTCGTCGCGCTTGAGGTCGAGCGTGACCGACTTCTTGTTGCGACTTTGCGTGTACCACCACAGCGAGGTACCCTCGTGGAGCTTGCGCCATTTGCGCAACGGATCCCCGTCCTTCGGCGGCTCGATCTTGATCACTTCCGCGCCGAACTGAGCCAGCAGCGCGCTGGCGTAAGGCCCCGCTACCAGCGAGCCGAGTTCAAGTACCTTGACGCCCGCAAGCGGCATTACATCCGACGTAGGTTTGCTCTCATCGTTCTCCTGAGAGGTCGATTTTTTCTTCATGGTTGTGTCATCCGAACCGTCAGTTCGCTCAGCATCCTTCGAAAGGTTTGACCGTGCGCTGTCTTTACGGTGTGTATTCATGATTGCTCCTTAGAACCCATCCCGAGTCGAAACTCCGTGGATGTGCAAGCGGGGAGCGCAGTCTTCATGGTCGCACTCATCAGCTCACTCCCAGGTATTGATGGATGACATCAGGCGTGCGGCGAAGTGCCTCGGACCCGCCCTGCCAAACAACGCAACCTTTTTGAATCACGTAGTGGTGATCTGCCAGATCAAGCAGTGCACCGACGTTCTTATCGATAACGATCTGCGAGAGTCCATTGGCCTTCAATTCGCCGAGCGCACGCCAGATCTCTTGGCGGATGAGAGGTGCCAGGCCCTCGGTGGCCTCGTCAAGCACGAGCAGGCGTGGGTTGGTCATCAGCGCGCGGCCAATCGCGAGCATCTGCTGTTCGCCGCCCGATAGCTGCGAGGCAAGGTTCCGCCGGCGCTCCCGGAGCCGGGGAAAGAGGTCGTAGACGCGGCTGAGCGTCCAATGTGGCAAGGGCGCCGACTCACCGACTCGGGCTGTCGCGACGAGGTTCTCCTCTACAGTGAGGTTCGGGAAGACCTGCCGGCCTTCGGGCACCAATGCGAGACCTTTGCGCGCCACGCGGTGGATGGGCAGTCGGTCGAGTCGAATGCCGTCAATCGACACCGTGCCGGCCGAGACGGGCAACAGCCCGAAGATGCACTTGACTGTCGTCGACCGACCCATGCCGTTGCGGCCGAGCAGCGTGACTACCTGCCCCTTTCGTACGTCAAAAGAGATGTCAAAGAGGGCTTGGGCGTGGCCGTAGGAGGCCTGCAGCCCAAGGACGGAGAAGAAAGTGCTCATATCGTTGTCCCGCGCCGTCAAACCGCTTCCTCGCCGAGATACACCGCGCGCACCTCGGGATGGCAGCGAATCTCGGCAGGGCTCCCAGTGAACATGACCTTGCCGTAGACGAGCACGGTGATGCGATCCGCGAGTACGAAGACCGCGTCCATGTCGTGCTCGATGAGAAGAATCGAGTAGCGTCGCTTGAACCGCTTCAGCAACGCAATCACTGAAGACGATTCCTGCGGGCTCATGCCCGCCATCGGTTCGTCGAGCAACAACAGCTTTGGACGGGCTGCGAGGCTCATCGCCAGCTCGAGCTGACGGCGCTCGCCGTAGCCCAGGTCGCCTGCACAGACATTGGCGCGGTCACCGAGACCAGCGGATTCGAGCGCTTCTTCCGCAGCGCCGCACGCCTCGGTGCGCGACAGCATGGGTCGCCACAACCGGAACGCGTGCTCGCGCGCGCCGAGGGCGGAAAGCACCGTGTTCTCGAGCACGGTGAACTCCTCGAAGACCGAAGTGATCTGATAGGAGCGCACCAGACCCGCGCGGGCTCGCTCGTGGCAGGGCAGGTTGGTGATGTCGCGGCCACCAAACATGATGCGTCCGCTGTTCGAAGCCAGTTCGCCAGAGAGTTGGTTGATCAGGGTGGTCTTGCCCGCGCCGTTGGGGCCGATCACCGCGTGGATCTCACCATCCTCGACGTCCAGAGAGACGGCGTCTGTCACCAACAGGCCGCCGTAGCGCTTGACCAGAGACTCGGTCTGAAGCATGGTGGCCATGTCAACCCTCCCCGCCGTTTGCGTGCGTCGCCCTTGTGGGTTTCGCAGGTACGGGGGCTGGCCGCGCGGCGGCGTGGTCGAGCTTCTGCAGCAGGCCGATGATGCCGGATTTGCCTGCCAGGGCAATCAACAGGATCATGGGGCCCAGGACGACCATGGAGTGGTCGGTGTACCCCTTGATGATCTCCTCAAGCCCTAGCAGCACGAAGGCACCGAGCAAAGGGCCGAAGACGGTGCCCATGCCGCCCAGCACGACGATGACTATGAGTTCGCCCGACACGGTCCATGCCATCGTGCTCGGCGAAGCGAAGGCGTTCAGGTTGGCAAGCAGGAAACCTGCCAAGCCGCACAGCATCCCGGACATCACGTAAGCCGTGAGCTGATACTGCGAGACCGGGAGTCCGACAGTGGCGACGCGACGAGGGTTTTGTCGCGCGGCGCGCAGCACCATTCCGAAGGGTGCTGCGCGCAATTGAGCGAGGCACCAGGTCGCAAGTGCCAGCACCAAGAAGGCGCAAGCGTATACAGCGCCGGTGTCGCCAAGGTTCAGCGGCCCAAATCGACTGGCTTGGGCTATCGAGAGGCCGTCATCACCGCCGTAGCGTTTCAGGCTCACGAAGAGGAAGAAGCCCATCTGAGCAAAGGCAAGCGTGATCATGATGAACGCTATGCCGGAGGTGCGCAAGCTTATCGCGCCGGTCACCGCCGCGGCAACACCGCATACTCCAAACACGAGGATCAAGTGGACCCAGCCGTTGTCGATTCCGTGAAAGACCGGCAGCGCGACGCCGTATGCGCCTATGCCAAAGAAGAGCGCATGGCCGAAGCTGACCAGCCCGCCATAGCCCAGCACGAGGTTCAGCGCGCTTGCCGCGATTGCATAGATGATGATCCGCGCGAACAGCGCAATATAGAAGGGCTCGCCGATCGCCTGCGCGATGAAGGGCACCAGGGCCAGCACTGCGAAAAGGACGAGCGGCACCAGTGCGCTCGGTCGAGCCAGAGGATGTTGCAACATGGTCAGCCCCCCTTGGAAGGGAAGAGGCCTTGCGGGCGCCAGGCGAGCACTGCGGCCATGAGCACGTAAATGAGCATCGATGCAAGTGCTGGCCCTGCGGCGTCAGCGAAAGAGCGCTCGGTCACGAGGCGCAAAACGCTTGGCAGGAACGCGCGCCCGAGTGTGTCGACTGTGCCCACGATGAGTGCCGAATAGAATGCGCCGCCGACCGATCCAATCCCCCCGATGACGATCACGACAAGTGTCGTTATCAGCACCGGCTCGCCCATGCCGGACTGCACGGACAGGATCGGGCCGGCCATCACACCCGCTAGACCCGCGAGCATGGCGCCGAGTCCGAACAGCATGGCGTTGAGCAGCTTGATGTTCACGCCGAGCGCCGCGACCATTTTGGGGTTCACTGTGCCGGCGCGGATCAACATGCCGATTCGCGTCTTGTGGATCAGAAGGTAGGCGCCGACCGCAACCGAAACGCCAACCACAATGATTGCGAAGCGATAGGCCGGATAGGAAAAACCGAACAGGTTGATCGTACGGTCGAGTGTTTCGGGGACCTGCGTGAAATAGGGTTGTGCGCCCCAGATGATCTGCACGATTTCGTTGAAGAAGAGTACCAGGCCGAAGGTGGCCAGAACATGGTCTAGGTGGTCACGCAGATAGAGCCGCGAGACGGCCACCCACTCGAGCACAAGGCCCAGGAGAAGTGTGCCGGCCAACCCTGCGATCAGACCCAGCGCGAACGAGCCCGTCGCGTTGTATACGGTCGCAGAGAAGTAGGCGCCCAACATGTAAAGCGAACCGTGGGCCAAATTAACGAAACTCATGATTCCGAACACGAGCGTGAGTCCGGCAGCCAGCAGGAAGAGCAGGACGCCGTACTGCAACCCATTGAGCAACTGCGCGAGCAGCAGGTTTACACTCATCGCATCACTCCTACTTCAGTGGGCACTGCTGGTGGTACGCATCCTTGTGATTGCGCAAGGGAAACGTCAGCGTCCGCATGCTGACGCGGCCTTTTGCATCCTTCGCGATCTCGAAAACGGGTATGTCCTGGATCGGGAAGTTGTTGTTGTTGAACCGAAACGCTCCTCGTACTGATTTGAAATCCGCGTTCTTGAGGGCCGCCATGAATGCCGGTTTATCGGCTACGTCGCCTCGCACCTTGGCGATTGCCGCGTCGAGCAGCATGGCGGCGTCGTAGCTTTGCGCCGCGTACTGCGATGGGATGCGCTTGTAGCTGGCCTCGAACTCCTCGACAAAGCGCCGGCTTTCGGCGTTGTCGAAATCGGGCCCCCAGAACGAGCCGGAGATCGCGCCGAGCGCAGTGTCGCGCAGCGCTGGCAGAGTTGCCCCGTCGGTGGTGCCCGTGGACAGCAAAGGTATCTTGCCCATGAGGCCCGCCTGTTGGTACTGGCGTACGAAGTTGACGCCGAGTCCGCCTGGGTAGAACACGAACACGGCATCGGGCCGAATAGCTTCAAGCTTCGTGAGTTCGGCCGAGAAGTCCAGCTGGTTCAGCGGCGTATAGACTTCGTCGGCAAGTTCAGATTTGTAAAAGCGCTTGAAGCCGGCGATGTAGTCCTTGCCGGCCTGGTAGTTAGGTGCCAGCGCGACGACCCGCTTGTAGCCCTTGTCGGCGGCATATTTGCCCACCACCTCCGACAACATATCGTTCTGCCACGAGACTATGAATTGATAGGGCGAACACTGCGCGCCAGCGATGGGCGCTGGTCCCGCATTGGAGCCGACCAAGAAGACGCCCTTTTCGGTGATGGGTTTGTGGACGGCCATCATGATGTTCGAGAAGGTGATGCCGGTGATGATCGACACCTTGTCTTTATCGATCAGCTTGCGCGTGGCCTGCACCGCCACGTCGGGTTTGAGTTGCGAATCCTCCTTGAACAACTCCACCGGCACGCCGCCAAGCTTCCCGCCGTTGCGCTGCACGACCATCATGAATCCGTCATATTGGTCTTGCCCCAGCGCACTTTGTGGGCCCGACAGTTCGGCCAGGAAGCCGATCTTGATGGGAGTTTGTGCTTGCAGGGAGGGGCCGACGGCCAGGCTGGCGCATAGCAGCACGGTCTTGACCGAAGTCATCGTGAAAGTCATTTGGTGTCTCCTGGTGTGTTTGTGTTGGTGGTTCGATCAAGAATCAAAACCGCTCGCGCCAGAGGTCCAGCGCCTCCTGGACGGGACGATCCGAGAAACTAAAGAGCACGGTATCGGCCGATGCCTCCAGCCGGTAAGGCAGCCAGGAGGGGCAGACGAACACGTCCTTCGGTCCGAACGTCAGCACCTTGTCACCGGCCACACAGCGGCCAGAGCCCTCCACTACGGTATAGACCGTGGCGTCCGTGGCGCGATAGGATTCGCCCACGAAGCCTGCGGGCAGCAGCTGCATAAAGGTGCCAATGGTGGGCATCGCCCAGTCGCCCGTCACCGGGTTGGTGTATTGCAACTTGTGACCCCAGCACGGGTGCGGTGCTTCGCTGCGGCGCAGCGTCTCCAACGCCCCTCGCGTGCGTTCGTAGGGATACCAGAACAGCGGTGACGTGCGTGTCCGGCTCTTATAGCCTACAGGCTTCATCGTGTTGCCGAAGCGGGACAGCGTGAGGCCCGCCTCGCGGTCAACCGCCTGCACGGTGGTGCGCGGGCCGTCCTCACGGAACTGGGCATCAAGCAACTCTACAATAGGCAGATCGAGTCCATCCATCCATACCATCGGCTCGCCACTGTCGTTGCCGTGCTCGTGGAATGTCCACGATGGCGTGATCACAAAATCGCCTACGTTCATCGTGACGCGCTCGCCATCCACGGACGTGTAGGCACCCGCGCCGTGCATGATAAAACGCAGGGCCGATTGCGAGTGACGGTGCGACGGTGCGATCTCGCCCGGTAGGATGAACTGCAGACCGGCATAGAGGCTGTGCGTGATGCGCGTTTTTCCGCGAAGGCCTGGGTTTTCCAGCACGAGTACGCGGCGTTCCGCTTCCAGGGCTGAAATCAACTGGCCGCTTTCCTGCAGCCACGGCCAAACTTGCTTCCATTGCCACAGGTGGGGCAAGCACGGCGTGATCGGCTCCTTGGTGACGATGTCATGCAGAACTTCCCACAGCGGCGTGCAATGGGCCCGTCCGATGCGTTCGTAGAAGGCCTCGCGCTGGGTAGCGACGTCGGCTGTTGCTGCGCCGCCTGCATAAGCAGACGTCGGGAGGTTTAGTGTGTTCACGTGTCTCTCCTGGCGTTGCGGACGTCGACCGTCATGCGACCGATGCCTTCGATATCGACCGTGATCACGTCACCGTGCACCACCGGCCCAACGCCTTCGGGCGTGCCGGTGAACAGCAGATCACCTGGTTGCAACGTGTAATAGGACGAGGCCATTTCGATCAACGCTGGGATGTCCAGCACGAGATCGCGCGTGTTGGCCTTTTGGCGCGGCTCGCCTTGGACAGTGAGCCAGAAATCGAGCGCCTGCGGGTCGTCAATCTCGTCAGCAGTGACGAGCCAGGGCCCCACCACGGAATACGTGTCGATGGACTTGCGCAGACTGCGCTCCTGCGGGCCGCGAACTGTCATGTCCAGGCCGATCATGTAGGCCGCAATGTGATCGAACGCGTGCTCGCGCGGAATGTTGCGTCCGGCCTTGCCAATGACAGCGACGAGTTCGGCCTCGTGGTCGTTTCGGCGGTCAGGATGCTGGATCTCGATGCCGTGACCCGGCCCCACAACGGAGCTTGTCGCCTTGAGGAAGAGTCCGATCTTCTGGATTTCGGCGACCTGGCCGTTGTGGTGGATCTCGGCCTGCTCGCGGGCTTCTTCGAGATGCTTTTTGTAGTTGACGGGCGCCGCGATGACTTTCCCGGGATTCGCAACCGGAGCCAGCAGCCGGCGCCCCGCGAGCGGCAGCGTGGGCGACGACGGGGCGATTCGGCGAATTGCTTGGAGTACCTCGGGCAGGTGCGCGATCAGGGGATCGAAAATGGGCAGCGGATAGCGGTGATTTGGCAGAACGTCGAGCGCGGCAGTGACGTCGCGCACTGTGTCCCCGTCTACCAAGCCCAGGCGGTCGTTATCGAAGCGGCAAATCTTCATGGGATGTGTGTCAATGTTGCGATTCAGGAATAGACATCGAAAGGCCGTCGATCTCGGGGCCAACGATGAGACGACAGCTCAGACGGCTGGTGGGCTTGACCATGACCGCGAAATCAAGCATCTTGATTTCAAGTTCTGTTTTGGCCGGCAGACGTTCGGTCCACGCTTCGTCAACGTAGACATGGCAGGTGGCGCAGGCGCAGGCGCCGCCGCACTCGGCGTCGATGCCCGGCACATTCGCGGCTACGGCAGCCTCCATCACCGAAGCGCCGTCCTTGGCCTGCAACTCAATGGTCTCGCCCTCGGCCGTTTGAAAGTAAAGAGTCGTCATGTGAGTGGATGATCCTTGTCAAGTTTGAGTAACGAGCTCGCGCAGCGACACACGGTCGTCGCACAGGGTCGCGCGTTCGATGAAACGGCCGCTGCGGATGAGCTGTCGAGCGGCCATGAAGTCTTCCGGCGCGTCAAGTGTCTCGACCGCGGTGACGCGCCCATCCCGAAGGTGCCAAGCCGCAAACGCCAACCGCTTTTCTGCGACGGATCGAAGAATGATCTCGTCGCCGGCAGCCGAGCGGCCTGCTACTTGGATCCGGCAGCCGAACTGATCCGACCAGAACCATGGCACCGGGGCTGGGGGAATCGGCTTGCCGGCCAATACAGCGGCAGCGCACTTGGCCTGATCCGTCGCGTTTTGCACGGATTCCAGCCTTATCGGAGGCTCGCCATCACCAAGAACCTGCTCGGTGCAGTCACCGATGGCCCAGACATGCGGATCACTCGTACGGCACGCAGCGTCGATGCGTATTCCTTGCCCACATGCAATTCCTGCCTGCTGCGCCAGTTCAATGCGCGGCGCGGCGCCTATACCCACCACGAGCGCATCGGCGGTGAAGCTTTCGTCGGTGGTCGTCAAACGGACAGGGTTCCTGGCATTGGTCGCAGCGGAGACCTCGACGGCCCGCACGGTGGCCCCCAGGCACAGCCGCACGCCATGCTGCGCGTGCAGCCGCTGCACGGCCACAGACATGGCTGTCCCGACCGACCGCTGGAGCACGCGTGGAGCGGCTTCGAAGACAGCTACCTCAATGCCCCGCTGCGCCGCTGATGCCGCCACCTCCAGTCCAACATAACCCGCACCGAGCACGGCAAGTCGCCGCACGTTCGTGAGCCGCTCGCCGAGGGCCTGCGCATCGTCCCAACTCCTCAGTGTGAACACGTGTGGCGAAACGTCGGCCAAGCCCGGCCAGCGACGCGCGCGCGCACCCGTCGCCAGCACCAAGTGCTCATATTCGATAGCCTGACCATCGTCGAGTCGCAGAACGCGCGCGGCGCGGTCCAGTTCGATAGCGCGGCGGCCGAGAATCTGCCGGCACCGCTGCGAATCGTAGAAGGACGTGGGCCGCAGCAACAGATCCGCCAAGGTCGCTCCGCGGCGCAAACAGTCCTTGCTCAAAGGCGGCCGCTGGTACGGCAAATAAGGCTCGGCCCCCACGAGGGTCAGCGGCTCGGCATGGCCCAGCTGCCGCAGCGATGCGATCAACTGGCAGGCTGCCTGCCCTGCGCCCACCACCACTATCCCGGCACTCATGGCGCAGTCAATAGAGTCGCACGCGCATCGACTGGATGCCGCGGAACCGCGCGCTTCGGGCGAAGACGGGCTCATCGATGAGCTGCATGCTCGGGAAGTGCCGTGCGAGCGCCGGCAATGCCTCGGCCGCCTCCATGCGGGCGAGCGGTCGGCCGAGGCACACATGGATACCCGCACCGAAGGCCAAGTGGGCGTTGGGTTGCCGCGTGAGTTGCAGGCGGTCCGGATCGGCGAACACACGCTCGTCGCGATTGGCGGACACTTGCGCGAAGATGACTTCAGTGTCGGCAGGGATCGTCCCAGAAGGCACCTGTACCTCTTGCGTCGTGCGCCGCCCCTGCAACTGCAGCGGCGTGGTGTAGCGCAGGCACTCCTCCACCCCCGGGCCAATGACGGACGGCTCCTTGGCCAGCAGGGCCATTTGGTCGGGATGCTTCATCAATGCCAGAGTAGAAAGCCCGATCAGGTTGGTCGTGGTCTCGTGCCCTCCATTGAGAACGAGGATGCACATGTGTGCCATTTCCACTTCACTGATTGGCGGGTTGCCGCGCTTCTCGGCGGCGACCAGTGCACTGATAATGTTCGTCGGCATGTCTTCCACTGGCTGTCGGCGCCAATAGTTAAAGTGCTCGGACAGGTAGTCTTTGAACTTGCGAGTCGCTTCGTGGCCGGCGGCGATCGCTTCGGCGCTGACGGCTGGATTGAGGGGAAACAGTACCTGCGCGCCGAGGTCCCGGATCAATGGGCCGTCGCTGCGCGGCACACCGAAGATGTCGCAGATCACTTGGATCGGGATACGTGACGAGAACTCGGCGACGAAGTCGATCTCGCGCTTCTCGCGCACCTCCTCGATGAGCCGTTCGACGATCTCTCGAACCGCCGTGCGCAGCCGCTCTATCGATGACGGCGTGAAGAACGGATTGACGATGTCGCGCAACCGGTCGTGATCGGGCGGGTCGCGGAACAGCATCGACGAGGTGTGATGCTCAAGAAGCGGCCCCTCGCCGAACTTCTTCGCATAGGCTTCGGCGCGGTTCACCCGACCGCTCAGGTCGCGCCACACCGCCTTGACGTCGTCGTAGCGCGTCAGCAATACCGAGCCATCGCTGTTCCAGAGAAGCGGTTCGTTATCACGCAAGGCTTTATAGAACGGGGCCGGGTCGCGGTAATACGCGTCCGGCAGGTTGAATAGGTCGAACCTGCTACCGGGCGCAGTGGGTCTGGCCATCATTTCAGTTGTACTCATCGTAGTCTCCTGGCATCTGCAGCGTCTGTCGCATGCTGATTGGAAGCAGTGTAGGATTCGTTGCTTTATCCGCCAATACAATACGAAGAATTTCAAGTATTGTTTCTACAGATGAGGATGCTTTTGCTGGGCTTATGACCAAGACCTTCGACTTGAATCTGCTGTCTCTTTTGGTCGCTTTGGACGACTGCCGCAGCGTTACCCGCGCCGCGCTGCGTTTAGGCATGAGTCAGCCGGGCCTCAGTACGGCGCTCGGGCGCCTTCGTAAGCACTTCGACGACCCGATGTTCGTTCGCACTCCGGAAGGTATGCAGCCGACTCCACGCGGTGTGGCAGCAGCAAAGGAGGCTCGCCACATCCTGCAGCGCGTCTATGAGAACGTACTGGACGCCCCGCGATTCACGCCGGCCGAGACGACCACGGAGTTTTGCCTAGCGATGCCAGACGTGGCCGAAATGATCTTTGCGCCAGGGCTCATCCAAGCCTTGCAGCAGCTAACACCTCATGCCTCAATGCGCACCTCTTCGTACGATCCGCAAAGTCTGGAACAGGCTATGGAGTCGGGGCAGGTGGACATTGCGCTCGGCTATTTTCCTGACCTCAAAAGCAACCGCTTTTTCAAGCAGCGGCTGAGGATGCACGGCTTCTCATGCATGCTGCGCAAAGGACATCCTGCGGCTCAACAAATGAGCAAGTCCAGGTACTCGGAACTCGACCACGTGCTGGTCGATACACCGATCAGGAGTCAGGAACTCGTGGACAATTTTCTGGATCGTCGCGGCGTTGTCCGGAGAATTCGCATGCGCACCACGCACTATCTCACACTTCCAGCAATTGTTGCCGCCACGGATCTTGTCGCGACAGTCCCGACCGCAGTCGGCGCACACTTTGCAAAGCTTGGTCAGGTTGAACTCGTCCCTCCGCCCTACGACATCCCTCAATTTCCGATCCAGCAACATTGGCACCGTCGCTATGACAAGGACCCCCGTCATCGTTGGTTCAGAGACAGAATCGCCGCGCTGTTCGGGCCGGGATCTAACTTTTTTTTGTGAAAGGGTTTTGTTGAACAAATCCCCAGCCCAAGGCAGGTACACCGTCCACGTTGAATCCGCTTGATCTGTGGTTGAGTGTCACTTCAGCCCAATCGAGTCCAGCCCCACGACAAGACCACCAACTGGAGCGAGTACAACGCCGCATTCAAATCCCGAGAGTCACTGACCATCTTGCTGGACCGTGGCATGCAGTGGTACGCCCCACGCAGGGCAAGCGCGGCCGCTAGCCGCGGCGCTTCAGGCGCCTTGTGGCCTGATGTGCTGGGTGGCCTCGTCTTCGACACGTTGCCAGATCTCGACCGCGATCGGGTTGTGGCTCTCTTCGAGGATATGGCCCACCAGCCCGATGGCGCGCGCGAAGACGCCGATGCCGCGCACGATTTTCCATGGCAGCCCGAGTTCGCAGCTGATGGCGCCGATGGCGCCGGTCGCATTGACGGGAAGCGACTTGCCAGCGACGCGTTCGGCCTCGGCGCAGATCAGTTGTTCGAGCCGGATGTAGTCCCCAGAAAAGCCGTTGTCGGCGGCGATCTGGAACAGGCGCGGGGCACGCGGATCGACCGGCTTGTGCAAGGGATGGCCGAGCCCGGGAATGATCTGGCCGCGGGCACGAAAGGCGGCCACGGTGTCGCGGGCGATGCGTTCCAGATCGGCGCCCTGGGTGCCCGGCGGAAGTGCCTCGTACAGCATTTTGGCGGTGCCTTCGGTGCTGCCGACGAACACGCTGCCCAGGCCGCACAAGCCGGCCGCCACCGCCGCCTGCAGCGATTCGGGCGCACCGGCGTAGGTCAGACGCGCGGCCAATGCGCTCGGCGTGATGCCGTGCTCGACCAGCGTCACCGCAATGGCGTTGAACACGTTTGATTCCTGCGGCGTCGGCATGCGCCCGAGGATCTGCAGGAAGGCCATGTCACCCAGGTTGAGATGGCCGAGGATCTCGTCGGGCAGGCTCTTGCCGTGCACTTCGATGCGGTCGGGGGTGCTCCAGGCGATGTCGGAGCGGATGGGCTTGTTTTTGCGGGCCATGAGGGGCTCCAGTCGGGTCAATGAAAATCAGGCTTTCAAGCCGGCGCTGCGCAGCACGGCGCGCGCGCGCTGGACCACCGGCAGGTCCACCATCTGGCCGTCCACGGCCACGGCGGCGCCGCCAGCCGATGCAAATGCTTCGCAGACGCGGCGCGCCCAGTCCAGCCGCTCGGGGGTGGGCGTGAACACCGCCTGAACGGCAAGCACCTGCTTCGGGTGGATGCACAGCTTGGCGCCAAAGCCGAGTCGCCGCGCGCGTTCGGTGTCGGCCTGCAAGCGGTGCAGGTCGTCGATCGCGGTGCTGACGCCATCGACCGGCGCGGCCAGCCCGGCCAGCCGCGAAGCCAGCACCATTTGGGAGCGGAAAGCCAGCAGCTCGGTCTCCCCGCCATCGGGCGCGCAGTCGATGCCCAGATCGAGCGCCAGATCGACGCTTCCAAAAGTCAGGCGAATCACGCCCGGCACGCGCGCAATGCTGTGCATGTCCTGCAGACCGCGCGCCGACTCGATGATCGGCAACACGTCCTTGTAGGTGGCCTCGACCACGGTGCAGGCGGCGTCGATGCCCTCGGCCTTGGGCAGCATCACCGCCGCCACGCCAGGATGACGACACAGTTCGAGGTCGTCCTCAAACCAGGGGGTGCCAGCGGCATTGATGCGAACCACCAGCGGCGTGGCTTCGTCCAGTTGCGCCGCCAGCGCCTCGCGCGCGCGCACCTTGGCCTCGGGGGGCACGGCGTCTTCCAGATCGACGATGACCACGTCCGCTCCGCTGGCACGGGCTTTGGCATGGCGCTCGGGTCGATCGGCGGGCACGAAGAGGTAGGCGCGTGGCACGGCGCGCGGGGCGGCGGTGTTGGCTGTCATGCGCGCGCTTCCAGCCAGCGGCCCATGCGCGGCGCCTCGGCCACGGTCCAGACGCGCGCGATCAGCGCCTCCATTTCTTGCGGCGTGGCGCCCTTGCCGTAGGCCGCCAGGCGCTGTGCCTTGTCTTCCAGTTCGCCGCGTGTCAGGGTGTTGCCGGGATCGCCCTTGGGCTCGTCGACGCGCGCGCTCAGCGTGCGGCCATCGCGCGTCGCCACGCTCACCTTGCCAATCCAGCGCTGCGGATAGGCCCGGTCCACCTCGGCGTCCAGCTGCATCGTGACCCTATCGCGCAGGGCCGCCACGCGCGGCGCGAGGAAATGCTGCTCGAATTCGTTCAGCCCGGCGTGGCCGTACTCGACCGCCAGCGCAAGCACCGTGCCCATCGAAAACTTGGCCTGGTGCACGGTGGCGGGCACGGTGACGCGGCCCAGCACGTCGATGGCGCCCTGATGCACATGGGTGGTCACCGCGGCGATATCGTCGGCCTTGAGCCCATGCGTTTGCATCAGCGCGAGCAGCGCGTCGGCGCTGGGGTGGGTATGACGGCACGAGGCGTGGTACTTGAACGAGGTATCCGCCGTGGCCCAGCGCTGCCCCAGCCGGTCGGTGAGCCGCGCCGGATCGGCATCGCTGGACATGCCCGCGGCCATGCCTTGCGGCCCTTCCAGAATCTGGCGCGCGCCGGTCAAGCCACTTCGTGCCAGGCAGGCGCAGGCCAAACCGCTGGACGCCGCATGCGCGGTGTGCAGTGGCTTGGAGTCGGCCGCGTCGCGCAGGAACTCCCACAGGCCGGCGGCTTGTGTGCCGGCGCTGCCGAAGGCATGCAGCATGGTCGGCGCGTCCAGCCTGAGCAGCCGCCCGGCGGCCGCAGCGGCGGCCAGGGTGCCTGCGGTGGCGGTGGTGTGAAAGATGCGGTAGTGCGAGCGGCCGAGGAACTCGCCCACGCGGATGCCGACCTCATAGCCCGCCACCACGGCGGCCAGAAACTCACGGCCACTCGCGCCGATGTCTTGCGCCATGGCCAGCGCCGCCGGGAACACGACGGCCGCGGGATGGAACACCGAGCCGTTGTGCACGTCGTCCTGCTCGGCGAAGTGCGAGGCGGCCGCGTTGACCATCGCGGCGAAATGGGGCGAGGTGGCGCGGCGCGAGATCAACACTTCGGCGCGGCCCGAGTCCGGTCCCATGGCGCGGGCGTAAGCCTCGATGGCCTCGACCGGCCGCGCGCCCTTGCCGGCCAGTGCCGAGGCGTACCAGTCGAGGAACAGGTCTTCGGCGCGGCGCAGCACCGGCGTCGGGATCGCGTCAAATTGCAGACCGGCGGCAAAGGCGGCCAGCGTCGCGCTCGGGGTTTTGTCTTGGGTCATGATTCGTTCACACCTCTTCTCAGATGGCCTTGTCCGCTCGCAGCCGGGCGATGTCGGGCGCGCCGTAGCCGAGTTCGGTGAGGATGGCTTCGGTGTGTTCTCCCAGGGCGGGCACCGGCCCCATGGGCGGTGGCTCGCCGTGGCTGAGATGGTGTGGCGGGTACAGCGCCGGCAATGGGCCGCCGGGCGAGTCAATCCCGGTCCAGCGCCCGCGCGCCGCCAATTGCGGGTGCTTCCACAGGTCAGCCAGCTCATTGAGCTGGCCATTGGCGATTTGCGCCGCATCGAGCCGTTCGACCAATTGCGCCGCCGTCAAGGTGGTGCACACGCCTTCGATGATGCCGCGCAATGTCTCGCGTTGGGCCAGTCGCTTGGCGTTGCCCAGGTACCGGGTGGCCAGATCGGGCAGTTGCAGCACCTGGTTGCAGAAAGTGGCCCATTCGCGGTCGTGCTGCACCGCCAGCACCACCTGCTTGCCGTCGCCGCAGGTAAAGGGGCCGTAGGGGTAAATGGCGGCGTGCGAGGCGCCAGCGCGCGGCGGCGGCGGCTGGCCGTCCAGCGTGTAGTAGAGCGGGAAGCCCATCCATTCGGACATGGCTTCGAGCATGGAGATTTCGAGCCGTTGGCCACGACCGGTGCGGCCGCGCTCCAGCAGGGCGGCCAGAACACTGCTGTAGGCGTACATGCCGGCGGCGATGTCGGCAATCGACAGGCCGGCCTTGGACGGCTGCTCCGGCGTGCCGGTCACCGACACGAAACCGGCTTCGCTCTGGATCAGCAGGTCGTAGGCTTTTTTCTCGGTGTAGGGCCCGCCGTCGCCGTAGCCCGAAATGTCGCACACCACGATGCGCGGATGGACCGGCGCCAGGCTGGCGTGGTCCAGTCCCATGCGCGTGGCGGCGCCGGGCGCCAGGTTCTGCACCAGCACGTCGGCCCGCTCGACCAGCTTTTGCAACACGGCACGGGCGCCGGGATGCTTGAGGTCGAGTGTCAGGCTTTCCTTGGAGCGGTTGCACCAGACGAAGTGCGAGGCCAGGCCGTGGGCCCGGGTGTCGTAGGCGCGGGCGAAGTCGCCTTCACCCGGGCGCTCGACCTTGATGACCCGCGCGCCGAGGTCCGCGAGCTGACGGGTGCAGAACGGCGCGGCAATCGCGTGCTCCAGCGTGACGATCAACATTCCTTCCAATGGGCGCATGGTCATGGCTTTCAGAATGAACGTGGCAGCCCGAGCACGTGCTCGGCCACGTAGCTCAGGATCAGGTTGGTGGAGATCGGCGCCACCTGGTACAGCCGGGTTTCGCGGAACTTGCGCTCGACGTCAAATTCGCAGGCAAAGCCAAAACCGCCGTGTGTCTGAATGGCGGTGTTGGCCGCCTCCCAGGAGGCTTTGGCTGCCAGGTACTTGGCCATATTGGCCTCGGCCCCGCAGGGTTGGTGGGCGTCGAACAGTTCGCAGGCACGCCAGCGCATCAGGTCGGCGGCTTCGGTCTCGATGTGGGCTTCGGCCAGCGGGAACTGCACGCCCTGGTTCTGCCCGATCGGGCGGTCAAACACGCGGCGCTCGCGGGCATAGCGGGCACTGCGCTCGACGAACCAGCGGGCGTCGCCGATGCACTCGGCGGCGATCAGGGTGCGCTCGGCGTTGAGGCCGTCCAGGATGTACTTGAAACCTTTGCCCTCCTCGCCGATCAGGTTCTCGGCCGGGATTTCGAGGTTGTCGAAAAACAGCTCATTGGTCTCGTGGTTGACCATATTGCGGATTGGGTTCACCGTCATGCCTTTGCCAATCGCCTGGTGCAGGTCAACGATGAAGATCGACATGCCTTCGGATTTGCGCTTGACCTCGGCCAGCGGGGTGGTGCGCGCCAGCAAAATCATCAGGTCGGAGTGCTGGATGCGCGAGATCCAGACTTTCTGGCCATTGACCACATAGCGGTCGCCCCGCTTGACGGCGGTGGTCTTGATCTTGGTGGTGTCGGTGCCCGTGGTCGGCTCGGTCACGCCCATGGACTGCAGCCGCAGATCGCCGCTGGCGATTCTGGGCAGGTAGAGGCGCTTTTGTGCTTCCGAGCCGTGGCGCAGCAAGGTGCCCATGTTGTACATCTGGCCGTGGCAGGCGCCGGCGTTGCCGCCGCAGCGGTTGACCTCTTCCATCACCACCGAGGCTTCGGCCAGACCCAGGCCGGCGCCGCCGTATTCCTGCGGAATCATCACCGCCAGCCAGCCGGCCCGGGTCAGCGCGTCGACACACGCCTCGGGGTAGGCACGGGCGTCGTCTATCTTGCGAAAATACTCATCGGGGAAGCGTTTGAAGAGATCGCGCAGTGCCTGGCGCAACTCGGGATGGCGTTCTTGGTTCGTCATGTTCAATCTCTAGAGATCCAGCCGGGCAGCGCCGGCTGGAGTGCGCATATCCTTCAACGGAATTTGCTGAAATCGGGCTTGCGTTTTTCCAGAAAAGCGCTGGCCCCTTCCTGTTGCTCGCCGGTGTTGAAATAGTTGGGCGCCACTTCCTGGATCAGGTCGTTCATGTCCCGGCCCATGATCGGGGCCATGTGGTGGTAGAACGAACGCTTGACAATCTTCAGGCAGGTGGGGGAGAGCGACAGCAGTTCGTCGCAATACTTCCGCACCTCCGCGTCGAGCTGAGCCATCGGCACCACCGCGTTGGCCAGACCCCAGTCAAAGGCTTGCTGCGCGCTGTAGCGGCGGCACAGCATCCACAGCTCGCGCGCCCGCTTGTGGCCCAGCACGTTGGCCGCGTGCGCGACGATGTAGCCACCCGCCGGCGAGCCGACGCGGGGCCCGTTCTGACCGAAGATCGCGTGCTCGGCGGCAATCGTGAAGTCACAAAAGTAGGCGATGTGGTGGCCGGCGCCAATGGCATAGCCGTTGACCCGCGCGATCACCGGCTTGGGGCATTCGGCGATCTGGCGGTTGAAGTTGAACTCCAGGTCCTGCAGGCCGCTCTTGCCGCCTTCGCCCTTTTCCCAGTTGACATCGCCGCCGACGCAAAAGGCGCGCTCGCCGGTGCCGGTCAGCACGATCACGCCGACCTTCGGGTCGTTGCCGGCCTGGGCCAGCAGCCGCTCCATGTCCTTGATCGTGTCACCGGTGAAGGCATTGAGCGTCTTGGGCCGGTTGATGGTGATGGTGGCGACGAAGTTCTTGACTTCGTAAATGACTTCCTGGTCCGACATGCCTGGCGCTCCTGTAAAAGTTGGGGGATCTACTGATGACGATGGTTCAATTCGGGTGCCACCACGCCGTCTTTCACGAATTGATCCACCTCGGCCGGGCTGTAACCCAGCTCGCCGAGAATGTTCCGGCTGTGCTCGCCCAGCTTGGGCGGTGGCGCCATGGCGTCGGGTCGGCGCATGCCCGCGGCGAGCTGCGCTGGAAAGGGGATCAGCGGCAGGCCCGGCAGCGCCGGATGCTCGACAAAGCGGGCGGCCAGCACCGGGTCGGCCATGGCCTGGGACACCGTGTTCACCGGGCCACAGGGAACGTCGGCCGTCGCGAAGGCGGCCAACCAGGTGGCCGCCGGACGGGTGATGAAAATCGACTCCAGTTCGGCCAGCAGCGCCGGCCGGTTGGCAATGCGCGCGGCGTTGCGCTGGTAACGCGGATCGGTGAGCCACTCGGGCCGCTCGATGACGCCACAAAACCGCTTGAACGCCGCTTCATTGACCACCGACACGCTGAACCAGGCACCGTCGGTGCCGCGAAAGTGCCGGCTCGGCACGGCAATCGGCAGGTTCACCGAGCGAATCGGCTCGCGCTGCTCAATCGCATATTCACCCACCTTGCTCGCCATGAAATTGAACATGGTGTCCACCAGCGACAGCTCCACGCGCTGCCCCAGGCCGGTCTGCTGCCGGTGCATCACCGCGGCCAGCACGCCCAAAGCGCCGCACATGCCGGACGCCACATCGATGATCGGCAAGCCGATGCGGACCGGTGGGTCCCCGGCCTCGCCACTGGCATAAAAGGCCCCCGTCATGCCCTGCACCACGCTGTCGACCGAGGGCCTGAGCCGGTAGTCGCTCTGCTCACCGAAGGCGCTGACCATGTAATACACCAGCGTCGGGTTGATGCGCCGCACCGCGTCGTAGTTCAGCGCATGGGCCTCGGCAAAGTCGGGGCGAAAATTGTGCACCAGCACCTGGGCTTTTGAAATCAGCCGCTCCAGCACCGCGCGCCCGGCCGGCGTGCGTATCTCCAACGCGATCGACTCCTTGCCCCAATACTGTTCAGATAGTATTTTTAAAGCCATAATCCTCATCCATCGAAGCTTCAATGGATGAGGGTGATGGCCAGAACACGCAAGACGCTGCCG
>NZ_AUEX01000032.1:0-45276 GCF_000426205.1 Acidovorax sp. JHL-9 | reverse complement strand
TGGGCGACCCCACCGTTGCCGACGCCATTCTGGACCGGTTGCTGCAGAGTTGCCGGCGCTTCAGCCTGGACGGCGAGTCGCGACGAACGGGCCGCACGGCGCGCACTGCAACCGTTTCAAAAACGACCATCAAGGACCCCCATGAAGACCTGACAGCCTCTCCAAAACCGTAAACTCAACCCCCTACGCAGCACCGCCAGCATCACGGCGGTCACGATCGCCGAAACGGGCGGTCACGTTACCGAAACGGCGCTGAGAACATCGCTCAGCCCACCGGTCACGATGCGCCGAAATGACCGGTCACATTCGCCGAAATACGCACCGCGTACTACGAGCGCGTGGTGCGCCTGCTGGCCGACCTGGAAGACGCGGACACCAGCCTCTCCAGCGCTGTGGCCTCGCCCCGTGGGCGCTTGCGCGTGGATGTGCCCAGCCCGCTGGCTCGCATGATCCTGATGCCGGCACTGCCGGCGTTTCATGCACGCTACCCGGAGATCCAGCTGTACATGGGTGTGAGCGACCGCATGGTGGACCTCATCGGTGACAACGTGGACTGCGTGCTGCGCGGCGGTGAGATCACCGACCCTTCGTTGATCGCCCGTCACGTGGGCGATCTGCAGATCGGTGTGTACGCGGCACCCAGCTATCTGGAGCGCGTTGGCACGCCGCTGCACCCGGCTGAACTGGACGATACGCACCACCGCACGGTGGGTTATCTGCGCGCCCGCAGCGGCACGGTGGCGCCCATCGGCATGCACCGCGATGGCGAACGCATGGAGGTGCAGGGGCGCCATGTGGTGGCGATGGACGACGGCAACGCCTACCTCGCGGCTGGCGTCGCTGGCATGGGCGTTCTGTGGCTGCCGCAGTACATGGCGAACGACCATGCGGCACGGGGCGAACTGCTGCCGCTGTTCGACGGTTGGAGCTTCGATGCGATGCCGATGTATGTGGCGTTCCCGTCCAACCGCCATGTGAGTGCGAAACTGCGAGCCTTCATCGACTGGGTAGTGGATCTGATGCCCGAGCACGTGCCTGTGGCTTCGAGGCACGAAAACTCATTTCATGACAAGCACTGCACTGATGGCGCTCACCGTGACCAGCACGCAAACGTCCAACAGATTCAGGCGGTGTGATGAGCTGAACAACTTCATCCGTCGTAAGTGCATCCCAGTCGCCTAGGAACTGCCCTGGTGACAACGAACTGGTCAGAAAGCGATGCCCCGTCTATATCGGACATCCCCGAGGACAATGAAGCTTAGGGCCCAGATGCCTTTCGCTGCAACCCTTCCAAGGCGGTGAGAAGGCCACTCAGATCCATCCTATGAGTTTCACCAGCATTGATTTCGGCGTACACGATTGTCTGCTGCCGATCAATGAGGAAGCGCGCGGGTATCGGCAGCACCCACCCACCTTGCCCATTGAACTTCTCAAGGTCCACGTTCAAATCAAGATATAGCTTCCTAAATTCAGCTGGAACTTGCCATTCCACACCGAACTGAGCCGCCACGTGACCACCAGAATCATGCAGTATCGGGAAATCTAGCCTGCGCCTTCGGATGTGCCCGCGGCTGAATACTGGTAACTGAGGAGAAACGGCAAGCACCGATGCACCAAGCAGCTTGAACCGCCCGGTAACCCCCTGCAAGGCATTCAATTCCTTCCGGCACCAAGGACTCCATTCGCCGCGATAAAAAACCACCACCACGGGCCCATCGCGAAGCATTTCTGAGAGGGAGACAGTTTGACTTGTCGCGTCCGGGAGGGAAAAAGCTGGTGCGCGGCTAGGTGCCTGCAATGCTCTGGTAGCGCGGTCGCTGGAGACGGCGTCTTCCATCACTCTGAGCATCGCAACTAACGCATTCGAGCGTGTCCCCACCTCCAAGTGGGTACGCAACGCGTCAAGCTTCTGCTGCAAAGACATTTAGGGCTGGGCCAGCCGCGATCAAAAGTGCGAAAACCGCAAGAAGAAAGCGTACTGAGTTTTGTCTGCATTCTTGCACGTCAGCGCGAGTGCGCACCAATGTAGGGCCTGTCAATCTTGCGCAGCGGACAAGCGGCTGAAATTACGAGGACAAGGGCGCGATGTAGGGCTACTTTGAACTGGGCGGCACATCCGGAGGGTCACGCGCGATTTCCGAAATAATGAACTCAGTCAAGGCCCGTGCAGAAGGCTTCGCTTGACGTCCAACAGCATAGACTGGGCTTCCCCCAGTTTCCCGGACACATCCAATGACATGATGTGTTCAGGAGATAGGCATGACAAGAACCCGAAGGAGCTTCACGGACGAGTTCAAACGTGAGGCGGTGAAGCTGTGCAAGCAGCCAGGAGCAACCGCCACGCACATTGCGCGGGACCTGGGTATTCAGACGAGCGTGCTCAGGCGGTGGGTCACGCAGGAGCGTGGCGGAGTGTTGGACCTCAGACCAAACCGACCGCTTCGAAGTGAGGCTGCAACGGAGGTGGAGCGGTTGCAACGCGAACTGCGCCGTGTGACCACGGAGCGCGACATCCTAAAAAAAGCGCTCGGCTACTTTGCAAAGGACCCGCAGTGAAGTACGGCTTCATCGCGCGGCATCGTAGTGTCTGGCCCACCCGCACCATGTGCCGGGTTCTGGCGGTCTCCCACAGCGGCTTCTATGAATGGATGGGCAGAGCGCCAAGCCAGCGCAGCCAGGACGACGCGAGGCTCACCCGCCTCATCCGAGAGAGCTTCGAGCTCAGCGACCGCACCTACGGCAGTCCACGCGTCTGGCACGACCTTCGAGCGCTGGGCGAGAGTTGCGGGATGAACCGGGTCATCCGGCTGATGCACCTGGCCAAGCTGCAAGCTCGCCACAAGCGACGCAGGCTACCAGGAGATACAGGCAGCAGGCTTGAGAGCCACATCGCGCCCAACCATCTGCAGCGCGACTTTGAGGCCAGTGGTCCGAACCAGAAGTGGGTGGCCGACTTCACCTACATCTGGACGGCCGAGGGCTGGCTGTATGCGGCAGCGGTGATGGACCTGTACTCACGCCGCATCGTGGGGTGGTCGATGAGCGACACCATGCAGGCCAAGATGGTGAGCGACGCTTTGTTGATGGCCCTTTGGCGGCGCGGCAAACCCAGCTCGCTGATGCATCACTCGGACCAGGGCAGTCAGTACACCAGCGACGACTTCCAGCAGCTGCTCAAGGCACAGGGCATCACCTGCAGCATGAGCCGTCGTGGTGAATGCTGGGACAACGCCGCGATGGAGAGCTTCTTCTCATCCATGAAGACCGAGAGGCTCAGCCGCAAGGTGTACCGGACAAGGGAAGAAGCCAGGTCCGACGTGTTCGACTACATCGAGCGCTTCTACAACCCGGTGCGCAAACACTCAAAGCTAGACTTCCTCAGCCCAGTCGACTTTGAGCAAGGCTTAATGGGCTAAGCAAACCGTCCGGGAAACTGGGGGAAGCCCATACAGCAGGTTTATCAATAACTTAGGCGAGTTCAACATATGCCGGTGCTTTCCGAAACCTGACCTGACTTCCGACCGCCTGACTCCTATCCGGCTCTTGGAATCCGGGTCTTCCCAAGGAGTCATCATGGCTAAGATCAAACTCACTAAGTCCGCTGTCGACGCAGCGCAACCCCAGGCAGAGGCCGTCGAACTCAGGGATACGCTGGTCCCCGGCTTCCTGTGCAAGATTACCCCGGCGGGTCGCAAGGTGTTCATGCTCCAGTATCGGACGAACGCTGGCGAGCGCCGCAAACCCTCGCTAGGGCTGTACGGGGAGCTGACCGTCGAACAGGCGCGGTCGCTGGCGCAGGAATGGCTCGCCCAGGTTCGCCGAGGCGGCGATCCCGCCGCGGAGAAGGCAGAGGCGCGCCAGGCCCCCACGGTCAAAGAGCTATGCACGAAGTTCATGGAGGACTACTCCAAGAAGCGCAACAAGCTCAGTACCCAGGCCGGCTATCAGGCCGTCATCAATCGCAACATCATCCCGCTGCTAGGCCGCAAGAAAGTTCAGGACGTGAAGCGTCCTGACATCGCAGGGCTGATGGAGAAGCTCTCGTATAAGCAGACCGAGGCGAACAAGGTCTTCAGCGTCTTGCGCAAGATGTTCAACATGGCCGAGGTATGGGGCTATCGGCCCGACGGCACCAACCCATGCCGTCACGTCCCAATGTTCCCTGCCGGCAAATCAACCCACCTCATCAGCGATGAAGAAATGGGCGACTTGTTCCGGCAGCTCGACAAGATCGAGTCGGAGGGACTAGAGAACTACGTCATCCCTTTGGGCATCCGCCTGCAATTCGAGTTCGCTGGCCGTCGCTCGGAAATCATTGCGCTGGAATGGGACTGGGTTGACCTGCAGAACCGGCGGGTCGTCTGGCCTGATAGCAAGACCGGCGGCATGTCCAAGCCCATGAGCGAGGAAGCCTATCGGCTACTCTCGACGGCACCCCGGCAGGAGGGCTGCCGCTACGTGCTGCCTTCTCCGAGCCACGCCGGCAAACATCTGACCACGGGCGAGTATTACGGTGGCTGGAGCCGTGCGCTCAAGGCGGCTGGCGCCACGCACGTGGGCACGCACGGCATCCGCCACCGTTCGGCGACCGACATTGCTAATTCGGGCATCCCGGTCAAGGTCGGCATGGCGCTGACGGCGCACAAGACCGTCGTGATGTTCATGCGCTACGTCCACACCGAGGACAAGCCGGTGCGAGACGCGGCCGAACTGGTGGCGAATCGTCGCAAGACGATCACCGGGATGCAACGAGCCAAAGAGGTGGCGGCATGACCCGGCACAAGGCGTCTGTCACGTCGCCAGCAGCGCCGGTGGCGCTGCTGGGCGACATCCGGGCACTGATCGAGGCGTCGCACCAGCGCGCCGCTTCAGCGGTCAATGCCGAGCTGACCTTGCTGTTCTGGCGCATCGGTCAGCGCATCCATACGGAAGTGCTGGCCGGGCAGCGGGCCGGGTACGGCGAGGAAATCCTGCCAACCCTGGCCGAGCAGCTTGCCCGTGACTACGGGCGGGGTTTCGGGGAGAAGAACCTGCGCCGGATGGTCAAGTTCGCCGCCACGTTCCCTGACGAACCAATTGTCGCGACACTGTCGCGACAATTGAGCTGGTCGCATTTCGTCCTGCTGCTGGCGCTCAAGGAGCCGATGCAGCGGGACTACTACGCGCAGATGGCCGGCGTCGAACGGTGGAGCGTTCGGACACTGCGCGAGCGCACCGACTCGATGCTGTACGAACGCACAGCGCTGTCCAAGAAGCCGGACACGATGATTGCGCAGGAACTGGCGACCATGCGCGACGCGCAGCGCATCTCGCCCAGCCTGGTCATGCGTGACCCGTACATCCTCGACTTCCTGGGCCTGCGCGACACCTGGCAGGAGGGCGACTTGGAGGCGGCGATCATCCGCGAGATGGAATCCTTCCTGCTGGAGCTGGGCGTGGGCTTCACGTTCGTGGCTCGACAAAAACGCATCCAGATCGACAACGACGATTTTCACCTTGACCTGCTGTTCTACAACCGCAAGCTGCGCCGACTGGTGGCGGTGGAATTGAAGGTCGGGGAGTTCAAGGCGGCGTACAAGGGGCAGATGGAGCTTTACCTGCGCTGGCTTGACAAACATGAACGGGAGCCGGAGGAAGCCTTGCCGCTCGGCATCATCCTCTGCACCGGCAAGAAGTCCGAGCAAATCGAACTTTTGGAGTTGGACAAGTCGGGCATCCACGTCGCCGAATACCTGACAACGCTGCCGCCGCGCGAATTGCTGGCCGAGCGACTGCAGCAAGCTACAGCCCGTGCTCGACTGCAGATCGAGCAGCTTGGCGCTGGCAAGGGAAAGCGGTAAGTGTCGTTCTATTAGAGCTTTACAAACGAGTATCGATTTTTGATATTGGCGTGGAAATATTTCCCCTTTGAGTCTGAGCCGATGAACGCGTCATATTCACCTTGAGGTACGTCCGAATAGTCGTATACAGATCCAGTATTGAACTCAATTTCAAGGGTTTGAGTATCTGCGTCATAGCCGATTGCACAGATGTCGGTTGAGGTTACTGGTGTACGTTCCATAGTGCGTCATCTCCATTGGGTGTAATAAAACTTTTGGCTTACGGGGGTTATTTCTCACCAGCATTTGGATCTTGCTTACGCCAGGCCTCCACTAGGGGCTTGTAATTTTCATTCTGTACCGGCTCAGTCCAGCCGCCACTCCGAATACGGTTCCCGTCAGCACCCTTGGGAACAACTACCACAGGATCGTCGCTATCAGGTCGTCGGCCTTCTGGCGGACGGTCGATGATTGCCCGTATCGGCATGTTGACAGCCTCTCCCACAATCAACGCCTCGCCGGTGCGGAGAACAGGTAGCATCGAAAAGAGACCCTTAAGATTATCCGATGCACATGAGGTAACTTGAGCACGATCTGAGTCATTTGTCAGACGTAGGGCGATGACCGTGCCACACTGCGAAAGGATCGTAGTGTCTATTTCGGAAGGACGCTGGCTGACCAGCATTAACCCAACTCCATATTTTCGCCCCTCTTTCGCGATGCGCCGCGCGGCAGTAGCTGCCCGGCTCTTTGACTGAGCACTGAGATACACGTGCGCTTCTTCCATGACGACAAGTAACGGCCTTTCTCGACCTCCCTCTGGTTTCGTCCTTCCCCAAAACACCGCGTCATAAAGAATTCTTAAAACGGCCCCAACCAAATCATCTACAACGGAAGTTGGAATTCCCGACAGATCGAATACTGAAATTGGAGTGTCGGCCCCTATCCACGCTGAGAGCAGAGCATCGAGATCTGACGTTGTAGTGCCGTCTTTCGCGACAGCCCATTCACCAGGGTTGAAGAGGAATTGCATGCGTGGATCGCGAAGCTTGCTTTCCAACACATCCAGGTGCGGTCGCGGCGCATCAATGTAGAGCCCGCCATAAACCTTGTCGGCACCTGCCTCTGTTGTGATCGGACGGAATCGAGGACGCACGAGCTGGTCGCCATCGCCGGTGGCCTTTTGGGGAGGAGCACCGTCTTCGATATAGACTCGCGTGGCCTCAGTCTGGTTTTGGTTCTTGCTAACGCTATGAGTCGCGCAATGCAATGAATACAGGTCGTGCCAGAGCTGGTAGACAGAGAACGGAAGCGGTGTATCGACGGTGACGCTGAGATCAGGCAAGGCATGGGGGATGCCACCCGGCTTCGATGCCCTTTTGCTGGTCAACAACCTTTCTTGCAGTAACGCGAGGGGCGTTCCTGATACCGGACCCATCGCCAACGAAGTAAATTCCTCCGCTGTGAGCGCCCAAAATGGAACATGGAGTTCCCGCTCCCCTGCGGCGGTATCCGCCCCAACCCTAAATACACGGGCCTGATCGCCAAATGCCTTCGCATACTCACCGTGAAGGTCAAACAATACGACGCGAGCAGACTTGAACCGAGTTTGATCGGAAATAGCACCAAGTAGATTCGCCACGGCATTCGACTTCCCAGAGCCAGTGCTTCCCACCACTGCAGAATGACGGCTGATCAAGCGATTCATGTCGATGTATGCGCGGATCGACTCGGCGCTGGCGACGCGCCCAACGGCGACATAGCCATCTTCGTCTCCAGGCGCATAGACCGTTTTCAAGTCCGATTCGGTGACGACATGGGCAGAGTCGCCGATGGAGGGGTACTGTGCGATGCCGCGTTCAAACTTTGTTCCCCGGCGTCCTTGGCCGACGAGTTCAATCCTAAGCCATCGATTGCCGAATTGAGGCGCGAGTTCCGGTGGACCAGGGGCGGCGCCAGCTCCAACTTGTGAGATCACACCATAGAGGTCTACATATCCAGATGGAATACGGACAAATCCCCCGACTTGTCCGACGCGATATGCCTCACCATTGACAAATAAGAGTCCGCCCGGTGTGCTCTCCGCAAGTTTCACACTCACGCTTGAGCCGTTCACATCCTCAACAGTACCAAGCCGTGAAGGGTCGAGATTAGACGATGGGCTGCGCATCATGATTGCTCCCACCACAAAGTTGTTCGAGAAAAAGACCAAAATAGTGGAAGTCTCCGAGACGGCTACGTGGCTGAAGTTCTTTGGGATCGCCACCGGCGGCCGCTTCTTCCATCAGCCACGGCGTGTGCTCGTGGCCTCCAATGGTTCCGGGACGGTAAAGCCCCACGCGCGTTCCTACGACTGCTCCGTCCCAAGCCAGAACGGTGAGGTTGCTCTGTTTTACTGCGTAGTCGACAACTCTCGAATGTTGTCCGAGACCTGAATACATCAGCGCAAAGCATTGAGCGTTCCGGTTGCCCCGCAATCCATCTAGCAAAACTTCATTGAGGTGGTCGTCGAGAAAGGAATATCCGCACACAACAAGCCTGGGAGCATCCTTCCCGTGGAAAAATGCCCTTAGTCGATCAAGCATTGCGAGATATGGCATGCGACGGCTTTGGTCGTACTTGAGGTGCGAAGGGAAGATCATTACCTTGCCTGCTGCGGCCTCACGTGTGACGCGAACAACGCGCGTAATCTTCGCCCCATTCACGATTTCCTCGCTCTTCTCCCAATTGATGGAGCCGTGTAGCTTCCACAGCCTCGTCCACCTCGCGGGAATTACGTCGTGCTCGATCGACGCCAAATCGAACCATGGTTCTCGTGAGCCAACAAAACCATCGAAGTGCGGTAGCGGATGCTGTTCAAGCGCCTGTTCAAAAAGCAGGTCATAGTTAGGCGTAAATATTTCCGCTGGAGCATCACGTTGAACGCCACCGACCCACGATGCAAAGCGATTGTATGAACTGCGATAGGCGGGGAGCGGCTTACGCATCTCAGTTGCAATCAGTGCGCAGACTTTGTTATCCAGGTCACTTAAGTTCTCCTTCGACATTCCCAAAATCTCGGCAGTCCCGCGTCGATTGGCCAGAGTGCGCAACTCTGTCAATACGTCTTCAACGGTCGGGTCCTTGTCATCGGATGGTTTGCATTCCACACACAATGCATCCCAATGCGCCTTGAACTTTGATGTGGCTCCGGAAGCGCTGTCGCTTGCCTCCAGCCCGGCAGCGACCCGCTTCGTCAGTTCGACGATGGCCGGGATTAGCACGACGCTGTCTTTGCCGGCCGCATCGTAGATTCCAAGCGGGCAACCCGCACCAAGGAAACAGCCGATACGCTGCTTGTCATCTTGGAGCACCTGCCGCAGATTTCTTGCTTGCTGCGCTGCGTCGTGGAGCGCTGGGAATGGAAGTGCAGACGTCGGTGCGGCGGCGACAACAGGTGCGGCAACTGGGGCAGTGCTTGCGCTTGGGGGTTTTGTCATGATTTTTAGGTCCCTTAATTTTTTTCGTTAGGCCCCGGCAACGCGTTCACACTCAGGCCTTCAATTTTTTAAATACACCTCTATCCAAACCGAATTCCGAACAGCCCACCATCTTCCGTGGCATCGGTCAAACGCGTTGGAAGCACATGGTCATTGAGATCGAAGCCATCGATGGTTTCTTTAAAGGCGTCGTCTTCATTCATCGTCACGATGTACTGAAAACCAAGTTCCTGCGAAATCTCCGAACCCAAGCGCAAGGCGCTGATCACCTGCCGGCCGTCAACACCGTCGAACAGGTGGCTGTCATGGATCAAGAAGCCGGGTCCTATTTGCCGCTTGTGGCACAAGCGCATAAGCATCATGTCGAAGCAGAAGATCTGCATGTTCTTGATGCCCTTGCTGCGTTGACCCTGCATCGGAAACTTGAACATCGGGCCGTTGGAGGTTTCGTCGACGGTCATGCTGCCGGCCGACTCGTAGAGGCGTTGCGACGTTTCCTCGAAAGCGACGATGGCTTCGGCCAGCCGATCCTTCTGCTCGGCAAAATCGCGACGCAGCCGGATCGTGAGCCGGTTGCGCTCGATCTCCAACTCGTTTTTCGTGCCTTCGAGCTGCTCGGCCGCTTCGAAACGCTGCCGTAGGGATTCCACCTCCGATTCCAGGCGACCTAATTCCCCCTGCAACTTGAGGAACTGATCCAGTGCGCCATGACTCCTGAGGATGCCCATGATCTCCGCACGTCGCTGATCGAGTTGCGCTTTCTGGCTGTCGCGCAACTCGATGCGTAGCTGTGCCGCTTCGAGTTCGCTGGACAAATAGTCCTTGCGATTGCGCACAACCGATTGATGGAAGCTTTTCACGTCCTCGTAACGGCGCTTTACGAGGCCTGGAAGTGCAACGCCGGCTTCCTGATAGATCGCTTGCAGGTCTTCCAGGTCAGGTGGAATCTCGGAGGCCAGCGCGCCTTCGAGGTCACGGATGGCCGAGAAGTCTATGGTGTTGGCGTTGGCCAGTTCATTGAGCTGACGCGTCAGCTTGGCGCTTTCGACTTCCAGTTCCCGGTACTCAGGCAATACTTGGAAGGTTTCGATTTCCGAATAGAGCTTCTTGAGGCGAGATTCCTGCAGGGTTAACTGCGTGCGCAAATCAGCGGCCTTGCCGATGATTGAACCGAACGCCCCCGTACCCGCCGCCTTCTTCAATTCTTCCAAGGTCTTTTCACGATCACGAACGGCTTGCCAATCGCGCGCGATCTGCCAGTCCAGCCCAAGGAGAAACATCAGCGCCATTTGCATGTCGCCCGTTCCCTGCATGGTGGCCTGCTTCTCTGGCGTGGTGAATGCACCACTCATCTGGCGCCGCACAAAGTAGGCGAACAGTGACCGGAACGAAGGGGGCTTGCTGCCTGCGGCCTCCAGGCTGCTCAGGCCGAACATCTCCTCACCGAGGAACGTGACCCAATCGGTTGCCGATAGCTTGCGCTTGGTCTCCGGTGGCGTTGTTATGTAGATCTTGGCTTTGGCGCTCCCGCTGCGCTCGACGACGGTCCGCGCATCCTTCAAATCGAAGTCCATGCCGAAGGTGTATTCGGCCAACTCCGGCGTGCGGAAAATGGAATCAGGACCGGCTTCCGAGCCGGTCAGAAAATGCACTGTTTCAATGAAACTCGTTTTGCCTGCGCGGTTGCGCGTTTGCTTGGTACTGGCACCTTCGGTTTTTTGGGCAAGCAGCACGTTCAGACCTGGCTTCAAATCGCCGAGATTCTTGAAGGTGGGCAGCGTGCTGAAAAGATGGTGGATCAAGCTTCCCTCCGTGCCACAAGGCCATTTTCAAGTTCGATAGTGCCAAGGGAATACAGCAGGTCCAGCGCAAGCACGAACCAGTCGTAGGTTATTCGCCGAGGCCGAATGGCAACCATCCCTTGGTCCTGTCGGTTCAATTCCTCCCACAACGCGGAAACCGTTTTGGGACGCGCGAGAAAAGTTAGGACATGACCGCCCACGGTGAGTAGCGCGCGATCTTGCGGAAGATGCTTGGACGGTAGGATCATGTTGACCTCACCGCTTGGGCATCTTCGAATATCTCGCACTTGTCGAACAGATAGGCCATGACCGCCAGCACCGCCGCCTTATGTGTGGGTGTCGTGTTCACGACTCCCCCTGCCCAGGTTTCAAGCTGTCCAAAGATTTCATCGGGATGAAGCGAGGGGATCGCATCCCTCAGAGACACGTATTTACCCTTGAATGCCGAGGCAATTTGTTCGCCGTACACGGGGTTCTTCCAGTTATCGAAGAACTGCGTCACCAACGGTGACTTCTGCATCCCGATTTTCAAAAAATCGGCGACCACCGCAGATAGAAGATTTGCCTCGATTTTCCCCCGCGAGACATCTTTGACTTCACTCGTCTCTGGCGCGGGAGCAACGTTGATGTGCGTAAGTACGGCCATCAAATCGCTATAGCCCAGATTGACGTTTGCTTCCATGGTCAGCGAGGGGCCGAACCAGGATTCGAGATCCTGCAGGCTGAGCTGGCGAAACTTCGACAGCATTTCATCCCAACCGCAGTGGCCAATCTTGATCTTCGGGTTTTCTTGCGAGAGCTTGGCCAGCGCTTCGATGATGTGGGGGCCAAGGCGCCCATCGGGTGCGTTATGAACAAAAGTCCACTCACCAAAATATTTTTCCCAATGCTCTTTTGCGCCCCCGAAATCCTCGTTGATCTTTTTGATGGCTTCGGCGGCACTCAACTCATTGGGCGCATAGCTCTGAAATAAGGTCCGGGCCGAGGGCAGGTATCCGTCATTTTTCCGGTCGCCAACATTGCCCCATGGACGGCAGGCCATGAAATCGTTCGGGTGGGCCTTCGCCATCAGTTTTTCGAACAGGCGCTGAAATCCGTCCCCCTTGGCTTCAAGGAAGATGATGCGGAAATCTTTTTCGTAGCCGAGCTGTTGTATGCGATCCATGCGGTTCAGGGCCATGACTGGTTAAGTGTTTTCAGGCACAACCTCATGGCGTCTTCCGATCCGAATGGGGAAGGACGCGATTGACGTCAAATGGCAGCGCTTTGTCCGCTGCGATGCGGGTTAGCAGCATACGGATGGCATCCGAAACAGACAGTCCCATCTCGGCCAGAACGCTGCTCGCTTCTTCTTTGATATGCCCGTCTATCCGGGCACGAACGACGTCAGTGCTAGCCATTTCATATGCTCACAGGTGGTTGTAGCTACATTGTGGCTCATCTGGGCTTTTAAGTCATTTACTTTTTGTCACGAGTGGCATTGCATCCCGGCGTGCCGCCGTCGGGCTCGCGGGCGTTGCCCCGCGCCTCGTAGCGAGTCGCGGCCATGCGGCTTTGATCCCTGATGCCTCCGGCCGTCGCTACGCTCCCGGCCTGCGCGCGACGCTTGCCCTCCAGGGGATCGGCTGGACAGCCCATCCCCGCCGCGCCTTGCTTGGCGCCCCTCGAATGCAGCCGAACAGGTTGCACCTGATCGGCCAATCCAGCTAGGCGTGCCCTGGCACGCAGGGGCGCTCGCCGCGCGGCGTTGGGTTCAGCGCATCCCCTTGGCCCATCGGCCGCTGTTCGTCTTCCCCAAGTTCATCGCTTTTCCCGCGACCGTAGCCCGCGGTGCCTGGCCGTCAAGGCGCGCAGGGCCGAGTCCTCGCTGCGCTGCGGGCCGCACCAACCCTGCGCTTCTTCCTTGACGGCCAGTCCCTCGCTGGCCCGGTTTTTCGCGGGCGATGAACTCAGGAAAGACGGCGGCAAACAGGGACCGGCCCAGGTCTCTGCGCCGAACCAACCAAAGCCACAACGGGCTCCGAATCTTGGAATCCGGTCAGCTTTGAAACCACAGCAGCAACTCTTGGAGAAAGACCATGCAACTCGCATCCCGTTTCGCTTCCCATTCCCCGACGCTGCGCAGCGATTCCCCGCTGTCCGACGATCAAATCCGCCGCGTGGCCCCGTCCATCTTCGCGGACGCCCCGCATGAAAGCCGTTCCGAACGGTACGCCTACATCCCCACTGCCGCCGTGCTGGCGGAACTGCGCAAGGAAGGGTTTGAACCCTTCATGGCAGCGCAAACCCGCGTGCGGCACGACGACCGCCGCGACTACACCAAACACATGCTGCGTCTGCGCCATGCCAGCCAGATCAACGGCGCGGAAGCCAACGAAATTGTGCTTCTGAACTCCCATGACGGCACGAGCAGCTATCAGATGCTGGCCGGGATGTTCCGGTTCGTGTGCAGCAATGGCCTTGTCTGCGGCGATACGGTGGCGGACGTGCGCGTGCCGCATAAAGGCGACGTGGCCGGACACGTCATCGAAGGCGCCTACGAAGTCTTGCGCGGCTTCGACCGGGTGAAGGAATCCCGCGATGCCATGCACGCCATCACCTTGAACGATGGCGAATCCGAAGTGTTCGCCCGTGCCGCGCTGGCCCTCAGGTACGACGACGCCGACAAGCCCGCGCCCATCACGGAATCGCAAATCCTGATGCCGCGCCGCTTCGACGACCGCCGCCCGGACTTGTGGAGCGTGTTCAACCGCACGCAAGAAAACCTGACCCAAGGCGGCTTGCGCGGGCGCAGCGCCAACGGACGCCGCCAGCAGACCCGTCCGGTGCAGGGCATTGACCAAAACATCCGACTGAATCGCGCGCTTTGGCTGCTGGCCGATGGCATGCGCCAGTTGAAGGCCTGAATCCCCACGCGGCAGGGGCAGGCAGCAGCCCTTGCCGCTTCTTTCGCTGCTGCATCCCTAACCGCAAGGAGTTATCACCATGAACGCCGTTACTCAAACCGAAACCCGCGCCATCGAAGCCGCCGCGCCGCTGGAAGTGGCCGATCCGACCAAGAACCTGATTCTGGTTCCACTCTCGCAGTTGCTGCCGCGCCGCTCCAAGCGCAACGCACGCAAGACCCCGCGCCTGTCCATCCCTGAACTGGCCGCGAGCATCGCTCGCATCGGCCTGCTGCAAAACCTCGTCGTCATCCTCGCCGCCGATGGCGAGCAGTATGAAGTGGTGGCCGGTGATCGCCGTCTTACCGCATTGAAGCTGCTGGCGAAGAAGAAGCGCATCGCCGCCGACTACGAGGTGCCGTGCCTGCTGGTGCCCGATGCCTCGGCGCGCACCGTGAGCCTTGCCGAAAACCTGCTGCGCGAGCAGATGCACCCCGCCGACCAGTTCGAGGCGTTCGCCGCGCTGGTCAAGGAAGGCCGCCCCATCGAAGACATTGCCGCAGACTTCGGCGTGTCCCCGCTGGTGGTGCAACGCCGCTTGAAGTTGGCCAACGTCTCGCCGCGCCTGATGGCCGACTATCGGGCTGGTGGCGTGACGCTGGAACAGTTGATGGCCCTGACCATCACCGACGACCACGCCGCGCAGCAAGCCGCGTTCTACGCCGCGCCCGAATGGCAGCGTAGCGCATCTGCACTGCGCGAGCGTCTGACGGAACGCGAAATCGACGCATCGCACCCGCTGGTGCATTTCATCGGAATGGATGCCTACACGGCGGTGGGGGGCGGCATCCGCCGCGACCTGTTCGCCGACGACGATAGCGGCACCTATCTGACCGACGCCGCGCTGCTGGAAACGCTGGTGCGCGGCAAGTTGGACGAACTGGCCGAAGGCATCCGCGCCGAAGGCTGGGCGTGGGTGGAAGCCGTGCCGCACTTGAGCTATGCCGAACGGCAGGCGTTCCAGAACGCGCCGCGCCAGCGCCGCGAACCGACCGCCCGCGAAGCCCGCCGCATCGCCTCGCTGCAAAACCGCCTAGACAAGATCGACGCCGAACTGGAAGAAGCCTACGACGCCGAAGACGGCGGCAAGACGGAAGCGCTGGAATCGCGCCGCGAACAGGTGGCCGGGGAACTGCAAGCCGTGGAGGATGCCTTACAGGGTTACGCCCCGGACGTGCGCGCCGTCGCCGGTGCCATCGTTACCACCGACCGCAGCGGCGAGGCCGTGATTCATCGCGGCCTGTTGCGTGAGGCCGAGGCGAAGGCACTGCGCACGCTGGAACGGCTGCGGCAAGGCTTCGCCGGAACCGAAGGCGCGGACGACAGCGAAGGCGAGGACGCCGAGCCGGTGACGGTCGCGGTCAGCCTGTCCGACCGACTGGCGCAACGGTTGAGCGCGCACCGCACTGCCGCGCTGCAAATCGAAGTGGCCCGGCACCCGCAGGTGGCACTGGCTGCGCTGGTGCATCGCATGGTGCAGACCGTCTTGCTGGAAAATCATTACGGCCACGACCTGCCGCTTGGCGTGCGCCTGACCGTGCAAGACCGGCTGGAAGGCATGGCCCCGGACTGGCCGGAATCACCTGCCGCCGTGGCGCTGCGCGAGTTGCAGCAGGTGGCGGGCGAGGCATTGCCACAGGACAGCGCCGAACTGTTCGCCGTGCTGCTGGCGACACCGCAAGACGAACTGGTGCGGCTGCTGGCGGTATGCGTCGCTGCTACGGTGGACGTGGTGACGCCCCGCGCCACACAGCGCCAGCCCGGCGCGGAACTGGCGCAGGCCGTGGGGCTGGACATGGCGGCATGGTGGAAGCCGACCGCCGAGGGTTATTTCCGCCACGTCTCCAAGGTCGTGATTCTGGAAGCCGTGGGCGAGTTCGCCCCGGCCCACGTCACCCGACTGGCGAAGTTGAAGAAAGGCGACATTGCCTGCGAGGCCGAACGGCTGGCCGATGGCACCGGCTGGATGCCCGCCATCTTCCGTCCCGAAGGTCCGCAGCAGATCGCGCAGGACGGAGCGGCCGAAGCCGAAGCGCCGAAGGATGCCGCCACCGTGGCGGATGAGCAACCGCAGGTCGAGGCACTGGGCGCGTGACCCTGCACCGCCGATAAGCGTCCCGGTTCCGACCGGGGCGCTTCATTCCGAGGATTTCCCATGAGCCGCAACACCACGAGCCGCCCCCGTATGGCGGCGGTCTATGCCCCCGGCACGCTACGCGCTCGCCGCTGGCATGGCGATGGCGACGTGCGCGGCTACCGTCCGCCTAGTGGCTGGATGGCCCGCGCCGACCTGACCAACCTACATCCCATCACAGGCCGCGCCTTGCCGCGCGCCGTGTGGTGGATTATCGAAACGAAGGAATAACGATCAGCACCGGCCCCAAGCCGTTCCGGCTTGGGGCCGGTGGTTAAAAAACCGGGCGCGGCGGAGGCCCGCCGCACTCGGTTTCAACGTCCAAAGCAAAATCGCCACGTCGCCGCCTTCGACCAGGCGGCGACGTGGCGAGCGCACAAGTGCCTTGCGCGCAGTACGGCGATCGATGCCCGCCGATGCGGGCAAAGTTTCGATGACGTCCCGCCACAATGAGCGGGGCATGTGGGGCTACGCCCCGGCTTGCTGCGGCAGGTTGTGCAAAAGCGTGCTGTCCTCGACGCTGGCGGTACATCGCCTGTACGTCACGAAGGACGGTTCACCGACACGCGCCCGGCCTTGCTCATGGAACTTCCACGCCACGCCTCAAGCTGGGTGCCGCAAGCTGCGGCAGGGGCGCTCCCGCCTTGTCGCTGGGGTGTTGGCCTTGCCGCATCAGGGCACAAGCCGGTGAAACCATCACGCGGGGATGTCGAGTCGGCCATGTCTCCTTTCGGGAGCGGTCGGCCTGTACGTCCTTGGTCTGTTGTGAATCCTGGCGAGGGCACGGCTGCGCCTTGGGCTTCATGGCCGCAACCTTGCAGCGCAAGCAATTTCCCCGCCGCTGCGCGGCTTCCTCGCGAGACAAATTGTTTGCGCTTCCAGGTTCTCCACGGTGTTGCGACCGCTGCGCGGTGCGGCCCGCCCATCCCACGCCGACCGGATCACAACAAGGACGCACTGGCGCGATCTTGTTCAACCCGAAAGGAAAATCATCATGGCTAACATCGGCACCTTCACCGCAGACAAAGACGGTTTCACCGGCACACTCCGCACCCTGACGCTCAACGTCAAGGTCAAGCTGGTTCCCAACGACAAGGGCAACAACGAGAACGCCCCCGACTTCCGCCTGCAGGCGGCAAGCCACGACATCGGCGCGGCGTGGAAGAAGACCAGCGAAGCCGGGCGGGATTACTTGTCCGTGACCCTGGACGATCCTTCGTTCCCGGCAACGGTCTATGCTCGCCTGATCGAAGGCGAGGACGGCACGCACGACCTGATCTGGTCGCGCAGCAAGCCTCAAGCGGCCTGACGGCCCCTAGCGCCCCGCCCGTTGCGGCGGGGCGCAGTGCTGCTGATCGCAGCACCGCGCGCCTACGGCGCGTCGCGCTTCTTCAAGATTGCCTCCAGCTCTTGGCGCACCTGCGCCAGAAGCTGATCGGCCTTGTGCGGGCTGTCGCCGGCATAGGCCAGCGTCAGCAGCGTGAGCGGATGCACTTCCATGACCTCGCACAGCTCGGTCAGTTTGTGCAGAGTCGGACTTTTCAGGTCGCGTTCCAGTGAACTCATATAGGTACGGCTCGACACGTCAGAAAACGCTTCCTGGCTCAAGCCACGCGCTTTTCTGACCGTCCTTATTGCCGTTGCCAATGAGTTTTTAGCCGCCACCAATGGTTTTCCCTATAAAACCAAGATGACAACCTATTGCGCCCTATAGGGCTACAATCTATAGTGTTCAATTGGTGTTGTTGTTTTCCGTATTTGTGCTTTTAAGGAAATCCGCATCTGAGGATTTCGCCAGAGCCGGGGAGCCGCATTCGTGCCTTTCCTGACATCCACAATTCCGCGTTTGCGTTTCTGTGCATGTACAGATTCGAGAGCTTGCGCATCCGTGCTTGCGCACGAAAGCACATATCCGGCTTGGTGGTTCCGTGCTTCGCAGGAAAGGCGTGTTCGTGCATTCGCAGATACGTGGGATTCCCGCCCATGACCCAGCCGCTCACCACCGCCGACGAACGCGCACGACTGCTCGCCAACGGTGCGGCGCGCGCCGCCGGCCAGAGCATCGACCCGATGCCGGTGGTTCGACTGTTCACGCCCGATGCGCATGCGACCTGGCTGCTGGCCGCGCTCGATCCAGCCGATGGCGATACCGCCTGGGGACTGATCGACCTCGGCATCGGTATGCCCGCACTGGGGACGGTCAGGCTGTCCGACCTGACGGGCATCGTCGGGCCGCAGCAGCGACCCATCCTGCGTGACCTGTATTTCCGCGCCTCGCGGCCGTTATCGGAATACGCCTGGTTGGCGCAGCGCGATGGTTCGATCCCCGACTGACGAACCACCGGTTCCCTGCGGCGGGCCATCCAGAGACAGGCCGTTGCAGCGCATTGTGTCTTTCTCAGTCTGACTCAAGACGGCTGGGGTCTGAATCGGCACTCTTGCACCAAGAGGGTGCAGCCTGACCTAGAAAGACATGATGTGTGTCGCGGGTTGCGGCACGGTGTCAGTGCCGCGCCCCATTTCCGGGATGCGCGGTCGTCGCACTCGGACGACCCGAGCAAGGTTTCGGAGCTAATCGGTCTTGACACTCTCTCTACAGCTTAAGTTACGCCATCCTGATGGCGCTTTGATGTCTTGATGCCGTAGCTATTCGCGCCCGAGGTCGTGGCGACGTTCCTGTCGAACAGGAGGTCGCGTCATGGCTGATCGAAGCGCCGATTTCTGGTATCCAACCGCCGCGTATCTCTACGTGCTGCACTTGGACGGGCTCGCGCTGGCCTGGGAGTATCTGCGCCGCCATCCTGACTACCGGCGCGACTGGCTGCGCCGTCGCCATCGGCCCGAAGCGGCGCACGCCTGGGGGTTGCGCCTGCTGGAAGACCCGGCGCTAGACGCGCGCGACGCGCATCCAGCCTGGTTCCCCGACCATGACGCTGTGCTCCAGCTCTACCCGGACGCCGACCCGCCACCCGATGCCGACGCGTTCGAGTTCTGGCGCATCCCGGGCCACAAGCATCTGATCCACGACGGCAGGCGCTTGGTGCTAGTGGCACGATGGCCCGGCTGCTGCGTGCGGCTCGCACTGGCACCGGGCCTGACCGATGGCATGGCCTATCTGTATGCCGTCCGCGCGTGCGCTGCGCCCTGCGGGCGCTACCGCACGATGGCGGCCGAACTGGACACCCTGGCCGCAGTCGCGGAAACCGCGCCTGCGGCAGCGGCCCGCTCCCGGCCCACGCCCGCCGCGCTGCTGGAGTTGCACACGCTCCAGGCACTCGACGCGACCTTGGCGGGCGCGTCCTTGCGCGAAACAGCCGCTGGGCTGTTCGGCGCCGAAGCCGTGGCCGGTAGTTGGTACGCCGATGGCGGTCTGCGCTCGCGCGTGCGCCGCCTGGTTCAGCGCGGTCAATCGCTGATGCGCGGCGGCTACCGCCGTCTGGCACAGGTCGAATGACCTGGGGAGGGTCGCTTTGCCTTCACGGCAAAACGACCCTCTGCGCTCCGCACCTCTTTCTTGAGACTGCCTCCATCCGGTCGCGTTGTGTGGCCGGGCGTTTCTGACCGATGGAGGTTCTCACCATGCGACCCGCTCCCTTACGACCTGCCGCCGCTGCCGTCGCCACGCCCGCGCAGCCCCAGCGCTATCTCACTAACGACGAGGCTGCCGACTACCTGCGTCTCTCGCCGCGCACGCTGGAAAAACAGCGCGTGATCGGCAACGGGCCGAAGTTCCGCAAGTTCGGCCGGCGCGTCATGTACGCGGTGGCCGACCTCGATGCCTGGGCCGACCAGCGCAGCTATGAAACCACGTCCGACCCGGAATACGCCGAGCACCACTCGGCCGACAGCCGTGGGCGCTGATCGGTGGCTCGCCGGTGGCCATCACCCTGTCCAACCCATCGCGGGAGCGGGAACAGCTCGATCTGTTCCGCGCCTTGCCGGGCGACATGGCGCCGCGCGACAGCCAGGACCTGATGGCCTTTCCGTTTTTCTCGCTGGCGAAATCGCGGCGCACCGCGCCGATCGACTTCCGCAGCGGCAACGTCACGATCCGCGTGGAAGGGACAATGGAGCACGGCATCGCCACCATCTGGGATGCGGACATCCTGATCTGGGCAGCATCGCAAATCGTGGAAGCGCGCGATGCGGGCATTCGCCCGTCGCGCCTGATGCAAGCAACGCCCTACGAGATCCTGCGCTTCATTGGGCGCGGAACGTCGCTGCACGACTACCAACGCCTCAAGGCTGCGCTGGATCGCTTGCAGTCGACCACTGTGGCCACGTCCATCCGAGAGACAACCGGACGACGGCTGCACCGCTTTTCTTGGATCAACGAGTGGAAAGAGTTGACCGACGCCCGCGGCACGCCGCTGGGCATCGAGCTGATTCTGCCGGACTGGTTCTATGCGGGCGTGCTCGACGCGGCGCTGGTGCTCACCATCGACCCGGCGTACTTCCGACTCACGGGCGGCATCGAGCGATGGCTGTATCGGCTGGTGCGCAAGCATGGCGGTCGACAGGAGGCTGGCTGGCAGTTCGACTTCCAACATCTGTATCGCAAGTCTGGCAGCAGCTCGCGGTTTTCGGATTTCGCCTACGACCTGCGCGTTTTGGTGGGGCGGCAATCACTGCCAGGCTACGTCCTGGGCATCGAACGAATGCCGGGCGACCGGACGGAGTTATTGACCTTCCGACCCGTGCCGTTCACGGCACGGGGATAACTGCGGGACAACTTGTGGACGGGCTCGTGCTATCAGGAGTAACGGGTATCGTGCTATCGGGAGTACGGCTATCGTGCTATCAGGAGTACGAATCGCCCGCAAAGCCAATAACGGCGCGGGTTTCGATGCCCCTTAACTTACCTAACTTAAATTCTCTAACTTTTAGTAGAAGCGCGCCGTTTCGGTGGACAACTGCCGAAACGCAAAAACCAAAGCAACTCCGAAAGCAAAAACAACCCCGGTTTTCAGGGCAAAAACAGGCTGGCTTTCCAGATCGGAGGGCCGCGCCATGATCGTTGCCTTGCTCAATCAGAAAGGCGGCGTGGGCAAGACCACGCTCGCCACGCACATCGCGGGCGAACTGGCGATGCGCGGGCAATCGGTCATCCTGCTAGATGCCGATCCGCAGGGCTCATCGCTGGACTGGACACAGCGCAGAAGTCAGCAAGGTCTGCCCAGGCTGTTTAGCGCCGTGGGCCTGGCACGCGAAACGCTGCACCAGGAGGCCCCAGAACTCGCCAGGCGGGCCGATCACGTCATCATTGACGGACCACCTCGTATCGCCGCCTTGGCGCGCTCCGCGCTGCTGGCGGCCGAGCGCGTGCTGATCCCGGTGCAGCCCAGTCCCTACGACCTGTGGGCCAGCGCCGAGATGGTGGCGTTGATACGCGAAGCGCAAGTGTTCCGACCTGCGCTGCGCGCGGCCTTCGTCATCAACCGGCGCGTCAGCACCACCATCATCGGCCGGGAGGCGCGGCAGTCGCTGGCCGAACAACCGCTGCCAGCACTGCGCTCGGAAGTGCATCAACGCATCGTCTTCGCCGATAGCGTGGCTGCCGGACGGCTCGCACGCGAGACGGCGCCCGAGAGCGCCGCTGCGCGTGAGATCGCCGCACTCACCGACGAACTGCTGCGGTGGCCGACATGAAGAATACGCGCGGCAAACGCATCGGCATCGGCGCACGTCCGCCAGCGAATCCCCACGCTGAGGCGTGGATTCGCCAGGGCGACGCCGACGCTTTGCAAAAGGGCGACCTCTACACCGCGCGCCTGACCCTCGACATCACGCCCGCCATGCGGGCGCGCATCAAGGTGTCCGCCTTCACGCGTGGCGTGACGGTGGCCGAACTGCTGCGCGCACTGCTGGAACGCGAGTTTCCGGAGAACTCCCAATGAACGTACAACCTTCGACGGTCACGGCCGCCACGACCAACACAAATCCGTCTTCGCTCGCGATGCTCGCCAGACGGGCCGGCACCGTGCCGTTGACCCGCGTGTCGCTCGCCTACGTCGAACGGCGCATCGACCTCTATCTGCGCTTCGGCGAACCGTCACGCATCGTCCGGCTTGACCACTGGCGCCGTGTCGCGGTGTTCCTGTCGGGGGCCGTGTTTTGCCGCATCCGGTGGCAGGCCAATGACTACGGCACGATCCGTTGGGAACTCATGGTGATGCAGGCTTGCACGTCGCTGGATGCGGCGCAGCGCATCCCCGGCGTGCTGCCCGGCGCGCGGTTGCTGCTGCACGCCGAAGGCGAACCTGCCGTCCGCGCTGTGTTTGCGCAGCTCGACGCCATCGAGGCACTGAGCATTGCGCCAGCCGACGTGTCACCCGCGTACTGGCGCACGCTCGGCAACCGGCTCGCTGCGCGCTTGCCACTACCCGAATACACCGCCGAGCGACATGCGGCTTGGCTGGCCGGGAGGACATTGCCATGACGACGCTTTCCACATCCAGCATCGCACCGCACCCTCGTTCGCGCCTGCGAGCTCGCATCGCGCTGACGGGCTTCGCCGCTGCCGGCATCGCTGCGCTGGCCTGGGCCGCATTCGTGTCGCCGCTGCCGCGCCTGACCTACAACCCGTCCGACAGTGTGGCGGTCGGCTGGTATCGCATCGAACCGTTCAGCCATCGGGCCGCCTCGCTGCCACGTCCGTTGTCCGTGGACAGCATCGTCCTTGTACCACTGCCGACCGAAGCCGCCGCACTCGCTGCGCAGCGCGGCTATCTACCGACGCGCGTTCCGCTGCTCAAGCGAGTGGGCGCCGTATCACCGCAGGAGGTATGCATCGCTGGCGGTATCGTTCGCATCGACGGCGTGCCTGCGGCCGCCGTGCTGCCGGCCGACCGACTGGGCCGACCGCTGCCATCCTGGCAGCAGTGCCGCCGTCTTGCATCTGGCGAACTGTTCCTGTTGAGCGTGACCAATCCGGCGTCGTTCGACAGCCGCTACTTTGGGCCGATTGCGGCTTCTACGGTGATCGGTCTTGCGCATCCGGTCTGGCTGGAGACACGCCCATGATGGCCGTCGATTCGCTGCACGTTCCCGTGCATCTCATCGTGCCATCCGGTATGTCGTTCCGCTGGTCGTCACGGTGTCGTCGCGCGTGCAGTGCGTGCGCATTCGCGCCGCACTTCGCGCAACATCCGGCGCCACCTTCCCATGTGCAGGCGTCTTGCCTCGAACGCGCCCGGCTTGTGGCTGTGGCCGCGTTCGCCGGCGGGCTGGCTGCAGGCAGCGCAGCGCCGCCGGGACGCCGAGGCCCAGAGCGAAAGCGAAGGGCAAAGGCGGAAGGCAAGATAAAAGGTCGCGGCACTGGGCCGCTTGAAAACCCTGTCTGCACGTGGGGGTGGCGCGGCACGCGCCAAGGAGCGGCAGCGTGCCGCGAAGGTGCGCAATGCCGCATCGGCATTGGCGAAAGCGCGTGCTTCGCACGCCCGACTGCGATGGTCTTGGATGGGGACGCCCCATGAGCAGTCGCGACGATGACCGTTTCCGCGTCCGCCCTGGTGCGCCGAAGCAGCGCGGCGACGCCTTCATCAACAAGGTGCTGCGCCAAACCAGCAAGGCCGGGGTGAGGCTCGGCAAGGCGGCTGGCAAGGTCGGTCAACGGCCCGGTTCCCGCTTAGGGCGCGGCCATGTCGCGGCCCGCTTTGCTGGGCGTTCGCTGACGGCCAACGCGCGGCGCGTGACGATCAAAGCTCGGCTGGTGAATCTGGCGAAGGCCGGGCCGCGCTCGACCGCTTCGCACCTGCGCTACATTGAGCGCGAAGGCGTCGATCGCCAGGGCGGGCCGGGCCACGCCTACGGCCCGACGACCGACGCGGCAGATACCGCCGCCTTCGAGGAACGCGGGCGAGAGGATCGGCACCAGTTCCGTTTCATCGTCTCGCCGGAGGATGCCGAACAGCTTGAAGACCTGCGCACCTACACCCGGCATCTGATGGCGCGCATTGAGGCCGATCTGGGCACGCGCCTGGAGTGGGTAGCAGTCGATCACTGGAACACGGACAACCCGCATACGCACGTCGTCCTGCGCGGCAAGGACGACACCGGCAAGGACCTCATCATTTCCCGCGACTACATCGCCGAGGGAATGCGTCATCGGGCATCGGAACTGGCGACCGAATGGCTGGGGCCGCGCACCGAGTTAGAAATGCAGCGCGCCATGCTGCGCGAAGTCGATCAGGAGCGATGGACAGGTCTGGATCGCACCTTGCAGCGCGAGGCCGGCAATGATGGCCTGGTGCGCACCGAACGCTTCGCCGAACCCCGGCTGCAACGGCAGCGGCAAATGCTGATGGGCCGGCTGCAACGCTTGCAGCGCATGGGGTTGACGACCGAGCAGCAGCCCGGCGCGTGGGCTGTCCATGCCGAAGCCGAGCCGACGTTGCGGGCGATGGGCGAGCGCGGCGACATCATCCGCACGATGCAGCGGGCCATGAGCGGCAAGCTGCGCGAGCTTGCCGTGTTCCAACCCGGCGAGGATGGCCGCGCAATTGTCGGCCGCGTCGCCGGTAAGGGGCTGGCCGACGAGCTATACGACAAGGGCTATCTGATTGTCGACGGCATGGACGGCAAGGCGCACTACGTCGCGCTGCCGCCTCGGTCGGAGCTGGAGCAGTACCCGACTGGCGCCGTGGTGGAAGTGAAAGGCTCGGCCGACATGCGCCCCGCCGACCGCAACATCGCCGCGTTGGCCGTCGATGGCGTGTATCGCACCGATCATCACTTGGCCGTCGCCCAAGGTCAGGCAACGCCCGACCGCGACCCGCGCGAAGTGGTCGCTGCACACGTGCGCCGGCTCGAAGCCCTGCGCCGCGCCGGCATCGTGGAGCGGGAGGCCGAAGGCGTCTGGCGCGTCCCCGATGACTTGACCGAGCGTGGTCGCCAATACGACGCGCAGCGCCTGGGAGGTGGCGTAGCGGTGGAACTGAAATCGCATCTGCCGATCGAGCGGCAGGCCCGCATGATCGGCGCCACCTGGCTCGACCAGCAGTTGATCGGTGGCGGCAAGGGACTGGGCGACCTGGGCTTTGGGGCAGAGGTCAAGGACGCCCTACGCGAGCGCGCCGATTTTCTGGCCGAACAGGGGTTGGCCGAGCATCGCGGGCAGCGCGTCGTCCTCGCGCGCAACCTGCTGGCAACGCTGCGCGGTCGAGAGCTGGCACAGGCCGCGAAGGACATTGCCGACGAAACCGGGCTGGAGCATCGGCCAGTGGCTGATGGCCAGCGCGTGGCCGGCATCTACCGGCGTAGCGTCATGCTTGCCAGCGGGCGCTATGCGATGCTCGATGACGGCATGGGGTTCTCGCTGGTGCCCTGGAAGCCAGTGATCGAACAGCGGTTGGGACAACAGCTCGCCGCGACGGTCCGCGGCGGAGGAGCGTCTTGGGACATCGGACGACAACGAGGGCATGACAACAACCGGTGAACCCTAGCGCTCCAGTGCTAGGCTCTTAGCCCTAGCGTCAGTGCGCATTAGCACACGTGACGCGGCGCCTGCTTTGTGCCCGGCGGCGGCAAGCCAACTGTCAGCGTCAACTGAAAGCAGACATTACGCGGAGGCACAGGCTTGCTTGACTGTTTCAAGGACTTGATCCGAGAGGGACGAGTCGTTGATGAAGTGAGCGACCGTAAGAGCGCCGATAAGTGTGGTGGCGATGACGACAGCTTTACTGCGTGCCTTTTCGGAGTCCTCCGAATCGATCTGGGAGAAAATGATATCTACCAGCTTGGAAAAACTATCTGTTGCAGAAGAGCGTGTCGCGCTATCACATCTAGCAAGCTCGCTCCCAAGCATCGCGAGCGGGCAACTGATGGTCGGATCATCTCGGCGAGATTGATCCAGGTAGAAGTTGGCGACACTACGCAGGCCAGATGAGCGGCGCTTTCCTCGCAGTGCCAGCGAGATGCCGTCAATTTGCCGCTGCGCAGCGACCGAACACGCTTCGGCGACGAGTTGGTTCTTCGACTCGAAATGCCGATAGAAGCCGCCCCGGGTCAACCCCGCTGCAGCCATCAGATCGTCTAGTCCGGTTCCATCAATGCCATTGCGGCGAAATTCACTGGAAGCGGCTTCAACGATCCGTGCGCGGGTAGCAACAGTTTCTTCTCTCGACTTTCTCATCGTGCAGCAATGCCCTCAAGGTAAACAGTGTTCAACAGGATCGAATCCGTTCATGCCGCTCCTGCCTGCCCATAGCAAGGTTCGCCCGCACTAGAAGACGGGTTGTGACAGCCCCGCTGCTGCGCGAACGTCACAGCATGCGTAGCGCCTCTCGCATGGAATAGTTTGCGCTCTTAGATGTTACATGGCATCATTGCACGTGTAAAGATGTTGAGTAACATCTAATTTTGCAGGAAGCCATGCTCACTGATGAGCTGTGGATTCATAGGGCGCCGTCAATGGCGCCGATCTTGAGAGCACTTCATATGCGTAGAGTTGTGATCACAGGGATGGGCTTGGTTACGCCTTTGGGGGTTGGATTGGAATCCGTCTGGACTCGCCTCCTCGCGGCAAAGTCAGGATTGAGTTGGCTGCCTACAGCTCTGTCCAATAACCTATCAGTCAAGGTAGCCGGACAAGTACCGGGTGTTGATGACGACCCGGCGGCTGGGTTCGACCCTGTACTTTTCGTTATGGAACGGGATTTGCGCAGAATGGACCGTTTCATCGTGTTCGCGTTAGCCGCGGCGGAAGAGGCTATTGGCCAAGCCGGGTGGCGTCCCACCTCAGAGCGCGACCGCGCTCGAACCGCCACTATCGTCGCCTCCGCAATCGGAGGGTTTCATGCGATTACGAGCGCTGTGGATACGGTTCGCCAGCGGGGCCCGGGGAAACTCTCTCCTTTCACCATTCCCTCGTTTCTGATCAACCTGGCGGCGGGCCAAGTCTCAATCAAGTACGGCTTTACCGGACCGTCAGGGGCCCCGGTCACAGCATGCGCGGCCAGCGTCCAGGCTATCGGTGACGCCGCCAGGCTCATCCGCGCCAACGAGGCCGACATTGCGCTTTGCGGCGGCGCGGAAGCCTGTATCAATGAGGTCAGCCTAGGCGGATTCGCGGCCGCGCGAGCTTTATCTACCGCTAACTATGATCAACCGTCGAAGTCCTCAAGGCCGTTTGACTCCGCACGGGATGGATTCGTCATGAGCGAAGGAGCTGGCATGCTCGTGATCGAGGATCTGGATCACGCGCGTGCACGGGGCGCCCGCCCAATCGCGGAGGTCGTCGGCTATGGGACGACCTCCGATGCCTATCACATAACATCCGGGCCTGAGGATGGTCGTGGGGCGAGACGAGCGATGGAGATCGCCCTAGAACAAGCCAACATACCGCCAGACGAAGTTCGCCATCTCAACGCTCATGCGACTTCAACTCAGGTTGGTGATAGGGGCGAGATCTCGGCCATTAAGGCAGTCTTTGGCGATCATTACCGCACCGCGATCAGCGCAACGAAATCGTCCACGGGCCATCTTCTCGGAGCAGCCGGCGCGACGGAAGCGATCTTCACGGCATTGGCCTTACGAGATCAGATCGCTCCGCCCACACTTAATCTGGAAAACCGGGACATCGCAGCCGAAGGGCTCGACATCATTGGTGGTTCCGCTCACCCCATTGCGTCCGAGTACGCCATATCTAATGGCTTCGGATTCGGTGGCGTGAATGCGTCCATTCTTCTGCGGAAGCTGAGCTAAGGAAAACAATGTCTCAATGGATAACCAGGGCGAAGGCCATCCTAGCCGCGGAAGCGGCGGCCATAACAGCCGTCAATCTAAATGTTTCTTTCGATAATTCCATTGACACCCTGTTCGAATGTCAGGGAAAGATCGTCACGACTGGAATGGGGAAAGCCGGGTTCGTGGCCAAGAAATTTGCCGCTACGCTTTGTTCCACCGGCACGCCGGCGACCTACCTTCATCCAGGCGAGGCTGCGCATGGCGATCTAGGCCTAATCTCTCCGAACGACTGCATCGTGGCCTTCTCGACTAGCGGCAAGACGCGGGAAGTTCTGGAGTTGATCGAGCTTGCCCGCCACCTGGATTGTGGTCCGATCATTGGCATCACATCCCATCCCGAGTCCGAAATGCGCCGCCTGAGCGATAACGTCATCGATATGGGACTCATTGAAGAGCCTTGCCTATTGGGCCTCACACCGACCGCAAGCATCGCAGTGATGTCCGCGATCGGGGATGCGATCGCACTCATTCTCATGGAGAGAAAAGGCTTCTCTCGCCACGACTATGGGCTTCGTCATCACGGGGGATACCTTGGGGCCAAAGCTCGCGAAGACAACGTGGCAGGAGTCTCCAAGAATGCACACACATAACACCGCCCACGCCGAATCCTCGAATCCTCCAGAGCGAGGCCGCAAACCACGCAAGAAGAAGACGCTTGTCATTGCATGCGGAGCCGTAGCCCGAGAGCTGCTGGAAGTGACACGCATGAATCAATTGACGGATATCGATGTCACCTGTCTCCCGGCGTCGTGGCATATGACCCCGCAAAAAATACCGGAAGGTATGAGGCAGAAGATCAAAGAGAACCGATCTTCCTATGACGAAATCCTATGTCTGTATGGAGACTGCGGAACGGGTGGGAAACTGGACGAAGTTCTTGAGGAGGAAGGGGTCGCACGTATTGAAGGCGACCACTGTTATGCGTTCTTCGCTGGTGTTGAGCAGTTCAAAGCATTGCACGAGGCAGAAGGTGGAACCTTCTATCTGACTGATTTCCTGGTGCGTCATTTTGATCAGTTCATTATCCGCAATCTGGGCCTGGATCTGTATCCAGAATTACTCCCCGACTACTTCGGGAACTTCACCCGGGCACTGTATCTCGCTCAGATTCCTGATCCCGTGCTGGAGAAAAAGGCGCGTTTGGCTGCCGAAAGGCTGGAATTGCGATTTGAAATGCGGACTACCGGCCTTCAGGGTATTGATAGCTTTCTAACTCACCGCATCCCCATCGCCAGCGCGAGCTAACACGACGAGATGAAATTGCCGCCGCAGAACGTATCCGAGCTTCTCATAGAGCTTAATGGCACCCGTGTTGTCGCTGAAGACATGAAGGAACGGCGTCTCGCCACGAGCAACTACTCTCTTCCCGACGAGGTTCACTAATGTTTCCGCATACCGATGACCACGATAGTCAGGATGCACACACACAGCGCTGACTTCGGTGTAGTCGGGCAGACGCATTCGTTCGCCCGCCATGGCAACCAGTTTGCCGCCAACACGAATGCCGTAGTACTCGCCCATCTCATGGGTACGAGTTCCGAACGGGCCGGGACGCGTCATTGCTACCAACTCGAGCATGTCGGGCACATCGGCGACACCGAGGCGCGATGCTTTCGCCACTGAGCTGTCGGAAGGTGCTGTCGATAGCACCATCTGATTGATAAGACCACGTTGAATTACATTCAATCCGGATGGGGGCTCAAGTTCCTGAAGCGTGACGAGCGCGGCGTGATCACCTGCCAGCACTAGATCTGCAAGCGCTTTCCAATTCGCGGGAGAGTTGCCGCCAAGCACGGCGAAGGGGCCTATCGGCGCTGGGTAACGTAGCGCGAGCGCGTCCCCCGCGGCTAGATGCTGATGGCAGCTGGTCAGTGACTTCCAGATGAAGTCGTCGAGGGGGTGTGAATTCTGCATAACTGACTTCCTTTTTGTTATCGCGTTCCGAAGGCAGCGAATCCTCGAATGACGGAGGGCCGTGCCATGACGGCTTGATACCACCGCCGCAATTGCGGAAGCTCGCTCCAATCGATGTGGCGCTCAACAGCGAAGGCGATGGTGATCGCTGCAATGTCGGCCAACGTAAATGTCTCCCCAGCGATAAACTCGGATGTCTTTACGAATCGCTCTGCAACGGAGAGGGCTTTCATCGCACGGAGGTCGAGTGCTTGCGGCGAACTGTCCTTCACGCCACTTGCCCGGAGTTGGAATGCGGCGTGGCTGGGGGCGATCACATCCGTCAGAAAATAAAAGAACCGCTCATAAGCGACGACACGTCGACGCGTGCCACCGACAGGAAACAAGGTTTCTGAAGCAGCCTCGGCGACATAGAACAGGATGGCGTTGGACTGCGTAAGTACAAGGACTTCGTCGCCATCAACGCGGTCGACAATCACCGGCACTTTGCCATCTGGGTTGAGCGCCAGGAACTCAGCTGTCCGATGCTCTCCTCGCCGCAGGTCCAGTCGGACAGGGCGATAGGGTAATCCCGCCTCCTCAAGAGCTATAGCTACACGTAGGCAGTTCCCTGTTCGAGCGCCGTACAGGTCAATGGGGGCAAGACGTTCACCGAGCATGTGTGGTCGCTTTTCTACTTGACGGTTTAGATGTTATACGACATCATAAAAAGATGTCAATCAACATCATTAGTCTGAGAGGACTAAACCGTCATGCCTAGGACAGGAATCCACCATGGGAGCAAATCCAAGACGCTGCTCCTGTTGACTGCGTCTCTGATTTCGTCATTGATCATGCTCGACTCGAACATCGTGGCCGTAGCACTCCCAACGATCGCTCGATCACTCAATGCGACCTTCACTGACATCGAATGGGTGGTCAGCGCATATATCCTGACCTTTGCCGCGCTATTGCTCGCCGCAGGCTCTTACGCAGATCGTCACGGCAGAAAGCGGGCAATGTTGATTGGCTTGGGGATATTCATCATTGCCTCTGCGTTATGCGGCTTTGCTACATCAGCGCACGTCTTAAACTGGGCCCGCGCGCTGCAAGGCATCGGAGGAAGTTTGCTCTTGACCTCTGCCCTCGCCGTTATCAATCACGCCTTCGTCGGTGTGGATCGTGCCAAAGCCTACGCGTTCTGGGGAACGTGCCTTGGAATCGCCATCACAAGCGGTCCCATCGTGGGAGGCGTCATCACGGACTGGTTAGGATGGAGGTGGGCGTTTCTTATCAATCTTCCGGTCGGTTTCATCCTGTTCATTGCCGCCGCCAAAATAATCGATGAATCTCGTGATCCAGATGCGAAGAGCCTCGATATTGCAGGAATTCTCACTTTCAGTTGCGCGCTCTTTCTACTGATTTGGGCGCTCATCGATGGCAACAACGTTGGCTGGGCAACGACTGTAATCATCTGGCGCCTGGTGGGCGCCGCCTTGCTCTTCATAGCGTTTGCGGTCGTCGAAGTTCGGCAAAAGCGGCCTATGGTTGACTTTTCTCTCTTCCGAAACCGGACATTCCTGGGGGCGACCTTTGCGATGCTGGGATATGCCGCCGGTGCGCAGGTGCTGGTCTTCTTCCTACCGCTATTCCTTCAGATTGCCTACGGACTGGCCCCCTCGTCCGCCGGCTTTGCAATGTTGCCGTTTGCGCTGCCCATGTTCCTCACGCCGCTGCTTGGAGCTCGCCTCGCAGGGCGCTATTCCGGGCGAACGCTGCTAACTTTAGGTTTGGTCGTGAGCGTATTCGGCGACGTTCTCCTGTCGACATTGGCAGCGTCCGAAGCATCCTACGCCTTTCTCGTTATCGGCATGCTCGTCGCCGGAGCAGGTGCTGGTTTGCTCAATGGCGAGACCGCAAAGGTGATGCAAGGAGCAGTGCCGGCGCAGCGCGCAGGAATGGGGTCCGGCCTGACTGCTACGGTTCGATTCGTTGGCCTTCTATTGGGCGTTGTGAGTCTAGGGGCTCTGCTATCGAAGGAGGTCTCTCGTCACTTCATTGCTTCGAGCTTGTCGTTGGGATTGGACCCAAATCTCGCGGCCTCCTTCGCAAAGCGCGTTGCGGCAGGCGACTTTGGTAGCTTGATGATTCAACTCCCGACGTCACTGCATGAGCCGGTGCAAGCGGCTGCCACCAAGTCGTTCGTTAGCGGCTTTGCCGCAGCGAGCGCCCTAGCTGCAATTACTGCGGCGACGGCCGGAATTTTGACGTATGTACTCGTGCGTAGAGCAGACACCGCGCCTGCGGTGGGCGGGCACGAATCGGCGGTTGCCGCGATGGAGTAGATAGCAATCGCCCGCGGAACAAGACTTGATGGCAGGCATCTAGAGTGATGATGGTCTTGCTGCGGTTGTGCGAATGGACAAAGAGTCTTCCATGGAACTTCGACACCTACGATGTTTTATAGCCGTTGCCGAAGAACTCCATTTTGCTCGCGCGGCTGAACGGCTACACATTGAACAGTCGCCTCTGTCAAGGGCAATCAAAGAACTGGAAGAAGAACTGGGCGTTCAGCTTTTCGTGCGAACTACCCGCAGTACCCGGTTGACTCGCGCCGGACAGCTGTTTATGGATCACGTTCCGCGTGTCTTCACCGCGTTGCAGCAGGCACGCGACAGCGTGAAGGCTGCCGCTAACGGCTTTCACAGCCAGTTGCGGGTTGCCCTTTCCGACGGCATACCGCCATCGCGCTTCTCGACCTTCTTGGCATTGTGCCGCGAAGAAGAGCCGAATATCGAAATACGTCTATTCGAGATTCCGTTGGCGCAGCAGATCAAAGGGCTGCGCGACGACCTGTACGACTTGGGTTTTGCTCGATCGAATGATGTTGGCGATGGCCTCATTGCCGAGGCCGTCCTGGAAGATCCGTTCATGGTGGCAGTGCCTGCTCGACATCCTCTGTTGGCATACAAGCGCGTCCCACTAGAGGAAGTGCTGCGCCATCCGCTGGTACTTGTGGATCCTCAAGCGTGCGAAGGCTATGCGCGGCAGATTGAACGGGTGCTGCGGCGAATCGATCAAGAGCCGCTGATTGCCGAACGAGTAGCATCTTGTGATCTGATGATGTCAGTGGTGGCGGCTGGCCTCGCCTTGGGTCTGGCCGGTGGTTCGCAGATCGTCAACAGCCGCGAGCAGGGCGTGGTCGCGCGGCCCCTGGCTGGCCGCACATCAATGCTCACGACTTATCTGCTGCGCCGGGACATCGAGCCTTCGGATGTACTGGCTCGTTTCATCGAGAGGACAAGTTCCCTCAAACCCCCTGCGGCGAAGACATCTACCGCAGTGTCCGCTCTCGATTCTTCTGAGGAACGCGAACCATGAACAGGACCATGCTGTTTCTTCTCGTTGCCGCGCTAACTGCCTGCGGAAAGTCTGGGCCGACCGAAACGGTGGAGTCGCTGGCGGCCAATCCCGAGCGGCTGAAGGAGCTGCGCGAGCAGTGCAAAACAGATCGCGCCAAGCTGGGCGACGAACTCTGCAATCGTGTGGCCGAGGCGACGAATCGGCGCTTCCTTGGGGATGGTAAGACGCCCTACAACCCGCCGAAAGAAACACCGAAGTTCTGATCGTTGCCCATTCGCACAAAACTTCGGATTCCTAACTAGATACGCCGCAACGCGCCATTACTTGCGGCATTTTTCCTCAATTCGCTACGGCGCGAAATCTTGCTTTTTTCTCGATAGTTCTTCCGATAACGGTCTTTGACCGCCTCTTGACCTAGCCCGAATCTCACGGCTACGGCACGTTTTTGTGCCGCATGTCGTTCAGGAGAAATCGGAGGCCAGGATGCAAGGTCAAGGCGTGTTGTTCGGGCAGGTCGGTGTCGTCTTTGGCATCGTTATCGCCGGTGTGTGGATCGCCACACAGTGGACAGCCGCTGCACTGGGTTATCAGCTACGCCTAGGCTCGCCCTGGTTCGATTTCTTCGGTACGCCGGTCTATCACCCCTGGCGGTTGTTCGAGTGGTGGTTCGTCTTCGATGCCTATGCGCCCCGGGTCTTCGATATCGGCGGCGCGATTGCGGGCGGCAGCGGCCTGGTGGCTGTCGTAGTCGCCATCGCCATGTCCGTGTGGCGCTCGCGGCAATCGAAACTGGTGACGACTTACGGCTCGGCGCGCTGGGCCGACGCCGTTGATATTCGCAAGGCGGGACTAACACAGTCTGCAGGCGTCTTCCTTGGTCGGCATGACGACCAATACCTGCGGCACGAAGGTCCGGAGCACGTCCTGACCTTCGCACCTACGCGATCCGGCAAGGGCGTCGGCCTGGTGGTTCCTACACTGTTGAGCTGGCCAGCGTCCGCCGTCATTCACGACATCAAGGGCGAGAACTGGCAGATCACCGCCGGCTGGCGCTCGCGCTTCTCGCACTGCCTGCTGTTCAATCCCACCGATCCGAAGTCAGCGGCCTACAACCCTCTGCTGGAAGTCCGGCGCGGCGCGCATGAAGTACGCGATGTACAGAACATCGCCGACATCCTGGTTGATCCCGAAGGCGCGCTGGAGCGCCGCAACCACTGGGAGAAAACTTCGCACGCACTTCTAGTCGGCGCCATTCTGCACGTGCTCTATGCGGGAACCGACAAGACACTGCGCGGCGTCGCCAACTTCCTGTCCGATCCGGCGTGTCCGTTCGAGCTGACGCTGCACCGGATGATGACGACAAAGCATCTGGGCGATGCCCCGCATCCCGTCGTCGCATCGGCTGCGCGCGAGGTTTTGAACAAGTCGGACAACGAGCGGTCGGGTGTGCTGTCCACGGCCATGTCGTTTCTCGGCCTGTACCGCGATCCCACAGTGGCCGAAGTCACGTCGCGCTGCGACTGGCGCATCGCCGATCTGATCGCGTCCGAATCACCTGTGTCGCTGTATCTGGTGGTGCCGCCTTCGGACATCAGCCGCACGAAGCCGCTGGTGCGCCTGATCCTCAACCAGATCGGTCGCCGACTGACCGAATCACTTGATGGCAGCGACGGCATCGCCCGTCGCCACAAGCTGCTGCTGATGCTCGACGAGTTTCCTGCGTTGGGCCGGCTCGACTTCTTCGAGACCGCGCTGGCGTTCATGGCCGGCTACGGTATCCGCAGCTTCCTCATCGCTCAGTCGCTCAACCAGATCGACAAGGCCTACGGCCAGAACCATTCGATCCTCGACAACTGCCATGTGCGCGTGACGTTCGCCACCAACGACGAACGCACCGCCAAGCGCATCTCCGAAACGCTCGGCACGGCCACCGAGCTGCGCGCACAGCGCAACTACGCCGGCCATCGGCTGGCGCCCTGGCTGGGGCACCTGATGGTGTCGCGGCAGGAAACGGCGCGCCCGCTGCTGACTCCCGGCGAAGTGATGCAACTTCCGCCGGACGATGCCGTGGTGATGGTGTCCAGCTTGGCGCCGATCAAGGCGAAGAAGCTGCGCTACTACGCCGACACCAATTTCAAGCGCCGTGTGCTGCCGCCGCCCACGCTCGCAGCCGGGCGCTACGCCGATGCGCCGCCGCTCCGTCCTGACGACTGGAGCGGCTTGGCTATCCCTGTCGTACCTGCCGCATCGGCGGACTTGAACGACAGCACAGCCGCTACCGACGACGGCGGGCCGCGTCGGCAGCCAGAGCTATCCGAGGTCACCGAATACCTCCCCGACCAAGAGCCAGCGATCAACGACCTGGCGCTGCTCGATGACGACGACTTGCCGTTACCCCTTCCTCGTCAGCTTGACCCGGCCATGCAGCGCACGGCCCGGCTGGCGTCCCTCGACCAACACGACGGAATCGAGCTATGAGCCAATACCGCCTCAACCTGTTCATTCCGCACGAGCACGCCAAGCGCTTGGACGAGCTGGCCGCCAAAAAAGGCGTGTCCAAGTCGTCCATCGTCGCGGCGGCGCTGGCGTCCTGGCTGTCGCCGGATGCGGGCGACCAGCGTGAGGCGGCCATTGCAAAGCGGCTGGATCGACTGTCGCGCCAGTTCGAGAGGCTGGAGCGCGACCAGAACATCGAGATAGAAACGCTGGCGCTGTTCGTCCGCTACTTCTTGACGGTTAGCACGCCGGTTCCCGAAGCCCATCAGGAAGCCGCCCGCGCGCAGGGCAAGGCACGCTTCGAGCAGTTCGTCGAACAACTCGGCCGCCATCTGATGCGCGGGCGCAGCTTGGTGCGCGACGTAGTTGAAGAGCTGCATCCCGACACCGCTCACCTGGACGATACGGCGGCACTGGCCGAAGCCCAGGAGCGTGCCTCATGAGTGCCATTCCCTCGACTGTCGGGCAGTCCTTCGCCACCACCTCGCTCGACCGGCGCATCCGCATGTTGCGAACCGCGATGGGGCCGCTGATCGCCGCCGCGCTGGAAGACCCGGACGTGGTGGAGATCATGCTCAACCCCGACCGCACACTCTGGGTCGATCGCCTGTCCTCGGGCCGCGCGCCGCTGGGCGCAGAACTGTCCGAGGAAGACGGCGAACGCATCATTCGTTTGGTCGCCGCGCATGTCGGCGCGGAAGTCCATCGCGGTCAGCCGCTCTTGAGCGCCGAATTGCCGGAAACCGGCGAGCGCTTCGAGGGCATCCTGCCGCCGGCCGCGCCGGGGCCGGCCTTCGCGCTGCGCAAGCGCGCCGTCGGCGTGATCCCGTTGGATCGCTACGTCACCGACGGAATGATGACCGTCGAGCAGGCCGAGTTCCTGCGCAGCGCGGTACGCGAGCGCCAGAACATCCTGATCGCCGGTGGCACCAGCACCGGCAAAACCACGCTCGCCAATGCCTTGCTCGCGGAGATCGCCGCCACCGGCGACCGCGTGTTGGTGCTCGAAGACACCATCGAACTGCAATGCATGGCGCGCGACCACGTGCCGCTGCGCACGCGTGCCGGCGTCGTGTCGATGACCGAACTGGTACGCGCCACGATGCGGCTGCGCCCCGATCGCGTGATCGTCGGCGAAGTGCGCGGCGGCGAGGCGTTGGATCTCATCAAGGTGTGGGGCACAGGTCATCCCGGCGGCATCGCCACCATCCATGCCGGCTCCGCGCTGGGCGCGCTGCTGCGCCTGGAGCAACTGATTCTCGAAGTGGCTGTGAACCCGCCGCGGGCGCTCGTCGCCGAGGCCGTCAACGTCGTCATCCACATCGCCGGCCGTGGCCGGCGCCGCCGCATCGAGAGCATTGCCCGCGTCCTTGGCTTCGACGGCGTGGGCTATCGCCTCGCGGATGCGCTGGAGCCCCCGCTTCCAGAGCTGCCGCTTTCTTCCCCATCCCCTGACCACCTTGGGGTCGTCTCAGAAAACGGAAAATAAAGCACGCTAAGCCGGTTGCAGCGGCCGTAGCGGCCTGAACTTGCCCGCGCCGATCTTGGCGCTGCTGCGCCAGAGGTAATCGCCGGTCAGGTTGATGTGCTCCCAGCCGAGCGGCGACAGGTACTGCAACAGGCCGTCATCGACGGCTTGACCGTGGCCACGCAAGGCGTTCGCGGCCCGCTCCAGATAGACCGTGTTCCATAGCACGATGGCCGCCGTCACCAGGTTGAGGCCGCTGGCCCGGTAGCGCTGCTGCTCGAAGCTGCGGTCGCGGATTTCCCCCAGGCGGTTGAAGAACACGGCGCGGGCCAGCGCGTTGCGCGCCTCGCCTTTGTTCAGCCCGGCATGCACGCGGCGGCGCAGCTCGACGCTTTGCAGCCAGTCCAGGATGAACAGTGTGCGCTCGATGCGTCCCAGCTCACGCAGGGCGACGGCCAGGCCGTTCTGGCGCGGGTAGCTGCCAAGCTTCCTGAGCATCAGCGAGGCCGTCGCCGTGCCCTGCTTGATCGAGGTGGCCATCCGCAGGATTTCATCCCAATGGGCGCGGACGTGCTTGATGTTGAGCGTGCCGCCGATCATCGGTTTCAACGCCTCGTAGGTGGCATCGCCCTTCGGGATGTAGAGCTTGGTGTCGCCCAGGTCACGAATGCGCGGGGCGAAGCGGAAGCCCAGCAGGTGCATCAACGCGAAGACGTGGTCCGTGAACCCTGCCGTGTCGGTGTAGTGCTCCTCGATCCGCAGGTCGGATTCGTGATACAGCAGGCCGTCGAGCACGTAGGTCGAGTCGCGCACGCCGACGTTCACGACCTTGGTGTGGAACGGCGCGTACTGGTCGGAGATATGGGTGTAGAACGTCCGCCCTGGGCTGCTGCCGTATTTCGGATTGATGTGGCCGGTGCTCTCGGCCTTGCTGCCGGTGCGGAAGTTCTGGCCGTCCGACGATGACGTGGTGCCGTCGCCCCAATGCTCGGCGAAGGGATGTCGGAACTGCGCGTTGACCAGCTCGGCCAGTGCCGCCCCGTAGGTTTCGTCGCGGATGTGCCAGGCTTGCAGCCAGGCCAGCTTGGCGTAGGTCGTGCCGGGGCACGATTCCGCCATCTTGGTCAGGCCCAGGTTGATCGCGTCGGCGAGGATCGTGGTCAGCAACAGGTTTTTGTCCTTGGCCAGGTCGCCTGACTTCAGGTGGGCGAAGTGCCGGGTGAAGCCCGTCCATTCGTCTACCTCCAGCAGCAATTCGGTGATCTTGACGTGCGGTAGGATCATCGCCGTCTGGTCGATCAGGGCCTGTGCGGTATCGGGCACCGCCGCATCGAGCGGCGTGATCTTCAGGCCCGACTCCGTGATGATGGCGTCCGGCAGCTCGTTGGCCAGCGCCATGCGGTTGACGGTGGCGAGCTGCGTTTCCAGCAGCGTCAGCCGGTCATGCAGGTACTGGTCGCAATCGGTGGCCACGGCCAGCGGCAATTCGCTGGCCTGCTTGAGGCTGGCGAATTTCGCGGGCGGCACCAGGTAGTCCTCGAAGTCCTTGAACTGGCGCGAGCCTTGCACCCAGATGTCGCCGGAGCGCAGCGCGTTCTTCAGCTCCGACAGCGCGCACAGTTCGTAGTAGCGCCGGTCGATGCCGGTGTCGGTCATCACCAGCTTCTGCCAGCGCGGCTTGATGAACTCGGTCGGCGCGTCGGTGGGCACCTTGCGGGCGTTGTCGCTGTTCATGCTGCGCAGCACCTCGATGGCGTCGAGTACGTCCTTGGCGGCGGGCGCGGCCCGCAACTTGAGCACGTCGAGAAATTCCGGCGCGTAGCGGCGCAGCGTGGCGTAGCTCTCGCCGATGCGGTGCAGGAAATCGAAGTCCTCGGGTTGCGCGAGCCGCTGCGCTTCGGTGACGCTCTCGGCGAAAGCATCCCAGGACATGACGGCCTCGATGGCGGCGAACGGATCGCGGCCCGCTTGCTTGGCCTCGATCAGCGCCTGGCCGATGCGCCCGAACAGCCGCACCTTGGCATTGATCGCCTTGCCGGATGCCTGGAACTGCTGCTGATGCTTGTTCTTGGCGGCATTGAACAGCTTGCCCAGGATGCGGTCATGCAGGTCGATGATTTCGTCGGTGACGGTGGCCATGCCCTCGATGGCGAGCGCCACCAGGGTCGCGTAACGCCGCTGCGGCTCGAACTTCGCCAGGTCGGCGGGCGTCATCTGGCCGCCCTCGCGGGCGATCTTGAGCAGCCGGTTCTGGTGAACCAGCCGCTCGATGCCGGAGGGCAGGTCGAGCGCCTGCCACGCCTTGAGGCGTTCGATGTGTTCCAGCATGTGCCGCGAGTTCGGTTTGACCGGGGATTGCCGCAGCCAGGCCAGCCACGTCGTCTTGCCGTTGTCGCGGCGCTTGAGCAGATCGTCGAGGCGACGGCGATGCACGTCCGTCAGCGGCTCAGCCAAGGCGTCGTAGAGACGCCGGTTGGCGCGGGTAATCGCTTCGGCGCTCGCCCGCTCGACGGCGTTGAGGGCGGGCACAATGACCGACTGCCGCCGCAGGTGCTCGATCAAGGCTCTGGCCAGCACGATGCCCTTGTCGGTTTGCATGGCCAGCTCGGTCAGCAACTGGACAGCCTGCCGGTAGTGGCCAATCGTGAACGGCTGGAAGCCGAACACCGTTTGCAGCTCGACCAGGTGCTCGCGTCGGGTCTGCTCACGCTGCCCGTACTCGTCCCAGCTTTCGATGCCGACCTTGAGCTGGTTGGCGACCAGTCTCAGCAATGGCGGGAACGGTGGCTCATCAGCGCCAAGGATGACGCCGGGAAAGCGCAGGTAGCAGAGCTGCACCGCGAAGCCCAGCCGATTGGCCGGGCCGCGCCGCTGCCGGATGATGGAGAGGTCGCTTTCGCTGAACGTGTAGTGACGGATCAACTCATCCTTGGTGTCCGGCAACGCCAGCAGGCTTTCGCGCTCGGCGGCGGAGAGGATCGAACGGCGGGGCATGCGGTTTCCTTCTTCTTGAAAACGTAGGTTTGTGACAAGCCCGCCAAGGCAACCGGCGCGGTGTCGTTTTCAGAAGACGACCGCACCATCTGACTGGATGTAACGCCTGGTGTGCATACGGCTCCTGACAGCCCAATATCAGGAGTCGTCTGCACCAATCTCGACTATGCTCAATACTCGTGTGCACCAAAGCGAGGTTTGGGCATGACATCAGACACTCCACCGATTGCCGCGCAAGGCGTGGCCACCCTGCCCGACGAGGCATGGGCGCAAGCCCGGCACCGGACGGAAATCATCGGGCCACTGGCAGCGCTTGAGGTGGTCGGGCATGAAGCCGCCGATGAGGCAGCCCAAGCGCTGGGCCTGTCCCGGCGACAGGTATATGTCCTGATCCGTCGCGCCCGGCAGGGTACTGGCCTGGTAACAGACCTGACGCCCGGCCGATCCGGCGGCGGCAAAGGCAAGGGGCGCTTGCCGGAACCGGTCGAGCGCATCATCCGCGAGCTGCTGCAAAAGCGCTTCCTGACCAAGCAGAAACGCAGCCTGGCGGCGTTCCACCGCGAAGTCGCGCAGGCGTGCAAAACCCAGAAGCTGCCGGTGCCGGCGCGCAACACCGTGGCCCAGCGGATTGCCGGACTACACCCGGCGAAAATAGCCCGCAGCCGGGGCGGGCAGGACGCTGCCCGTCCCTTGCAAGGCGCGGGTGGCATTCCGCCCGAAGTCACCATGCCGCTGGAACAGGTGCAGATCGACCACACCGTCATCGACCTGATCGTGGTCGACGAGCGCGACCGGCAACCGATTGGCCGCCCATATTTGACCCTCGCCATCGACGTGTTCACGCGCTGCGTACTCGGCATGGTGGTCACGCTGGAAGCGCCGTCCGCCGTCTCGGTCGGCCTATGCCTCGCGCATGCCGCCTGCGACAAGCGGCCCTGGCTGGAAGGGCTGAATGTGGAAATGGACTGGCCGATGAGCGGCAAGCCCAGGCTGCTCTATCTGGACAACGCGGCCGAGTTCAAAAGCGAAGCGCTGCGCCGTGGCTGCGAACAGCATGGCATCCGGCTGGACTATCGCCCACCAGGCCAGCCGCACTACGGCGGCATCGTGGAACGGATCATCGGCACGGCGATGCAGATGATCCACGACGAATTACCGGGGACGACCTTCTCCAATCCCGGCCAGCGCGGCGAGTACGATTCCGAGAAGATGGCCACCCTGACGCTGCGCGAGCTGGAGCGCTGGCTCGCGTTGGCGGTAGGCACCTATCACGGCTCCGTGCACAACGGCCTGCTCCAGCCGCCGGCCGCGCGCTGGGCCGAGGCCGTGGAGCGCGTTGGCGTCCCGGCCGTCGTTACCCGCCCCACCGCGTTTTTGGTCGATTTCCTGCCGGTGATCCGCCGCACCCTGACCCGCACCGGCTTTGTCATCGACCACATCCACTACTACGCCGACGCCCTCAAGCCGTGGATTGCCCGGCGCGAGCGCTTGCCCGCCTTCCTGATCCGGCGCGATCCGCGCGACATCAGCCGCATCTGGGTACTGGAACCGGAAGGTCAGCACTATCTGGAGATCCACTACCGCACCTTGTCCCATCCGGCCGTCACCCTCTGGGAACAACGCCAGGCGCTGGCCAAATTGCGTCAGCTCGGGCGCGAGCAGGTGGACGAGTCGGCGCTGTTCCGCATGATCGGGCAGATGCGCGAGATCGTGACCACCGCCCAGAAGGCCACGCGCAAGGCGCGGCGCGACGCTGATCGCCGCCAGCACCTCAAGACGTCGGAGCCACCGGCCAAGCCCATACCGCCGGATGTGGACATGGCTGACCCGCAGGCAGACAACCTGCCGCCGGCCAAACCGTTCGATCAGATCGAGGAGTGGTAGCCGTGGACGAATATCCCGTCATTGACCTGTCCCACCTGCTGCCAGCGGCACAGGGTTTGGCCAGGCTGCCGGCAGACGAGCGCATCCAGCGCATTCGCGCCGACCGCTGGATCGGCTACCCGCGCGCGGTCGAGGCGCTGAACCGGCTGGAAACTCTGTATGCGTGGCCGAACAAGCAACGCATGCCAAACCTGCTGCTGGTCGGCCCCACCAACAACGGCAAGTCGATGATCGTCGAGAAATTCCGGCGGGCGCACCCGGTCGGCACCGACGCTGACCAAGAACATATCCCGGTGCTGGTCGTGCAGATGCCGTCAGAGCCATCGGTGATCCGCTTCTATGTCGCGCTGCTGGCTGCGATGGGCGCGCCGCTGCGCCCGCGCCCACGGCTGCCGGAAATGGAGCAACTGGCGCTGGCCCTGCTGCGCAAGGTCGGCGTGCGCATGCTGGTGATCGACGAACTGCACAATGTACTGGCTGGCAACAGCGTTAACCGGCGCGAGTTCCTCAACCTGCTGCGCTTCCTCGGCAACGAGCTGCGTATCCCCCTGGTCGGGGTCGGCACGCGCGAGGCGTACCTGGCCATCCGTTCGGACGATCAGTTGGAAAACCGCTTCGAGCCGATGCTGCTGCCGCCGTGGGAGGCCAATGAGGACTGCTGCTCGCTGCTGGCCAGCTTCGCGGCGTCACTCCCGCTACGGCGGCCATCCCCGATTGCCACGCTGGACATGGCCCGCTACCTGCTCACCCGGAGCGAAGGCACCATCGGCGAGCTTGCACATCTGCTGGTGGCGGCGGCCGTCGCCGCCGTGGAGAGTGGCGAGGAAGCGATCAACCACCGCACGCTCAGCATGGCCGACTACATCGGCCCCAGTGAGCGGCGGCGACAGTTCGAGCGGGAACTGATGTGAAGTCCGCGCCGCGCTGGCCGCTGCATCCGGCACCCAAGGAAGGCGAAGCCCTGTCCTCATGGCTCAACCGGGTCGCCGCCTGCTACCAGATGGACGTGCACGAGCTGCTGGCCCACGATCTTGGTCACAGCCAACTTGATGACCTGGATACCGCACCATCCTTGTCGTTGCTGACGGCGCTCTGCCAGCGCAGTGGCGTCGAGCTGGAGCGGTTGCGCAGCATGAGTCTTGCAGGCTGGGTGCCGTGGCTGCTCGACAGTCTCGACGATTCGGTACCAGCAGCCTTGGAAACCTATACATTCCAATGCGCGGTGCTCCTGCCCAAGCGCACCCGCAAGGTGCGGTCCATCACTCGCTGGCGTGCCTGGCTACCGAGCCAGACGATTCGCCGGGCGTGTCCGCAGTGTCTGAACGATCCAACGAATCAAGCTGTGCTACTCGTCTGGCAGCTCCCCTTGATGCTGAGCTGCCCGCAGCATGGCTGCTGGCTGGAGTCCTACTGGGGCATGCCCGGCCGGTATCTTCAGTGGGAAATCGCCGATGCTGCGCCGCGCCCTGCCGATGACGCAATCGCCTGCATGGACCGGCGCACCTGGCAGGCGCTGACGACGGGTTTTGTGGAGCTGCCGCGTCGGCGTGTCCACGCCGGCTTGTGGTTCCGGCTGCTGCGCACCCTGCTTGATGAGCTGAACACGCCGCTCTCGCACTGCGGCAGTTGCTCGGCGAGCATCCGCCATGTCTGGGAGCGCTGCGGCCATCCGCTGCGCGCCGGGCAGAGTCTGTGGCGTCCCTACGAGATTCTGGCCCCGGCGGTGCAGTGGCAGATGCTGGAGGCGGCGGCCACCGCCATCACGCTGATCGAGTCAAAGGCGCTGATCCCGCGCGGGGAACAGGCCGCGCTGTTTCAGACGGAGCCGCACACTGGTTTCACCAACGGCCTGCCGGCGAAGGTGCCGAAGCCGGAACCCATCAACCACTGGCAACGAGCAGCCCAGGCCATCGATGAGGCCATCATTGAAGCGCGACACAACCCGGAGACGGCCCGCTTGCTGTTCACACTGGCGTCCTACGGGCGACGCGACCCCGAATCCCTGGAACGTTTGCGCGCCACGTTCACCAAGGAGGGCATCCCGCCGGAGTTTTTGTCACATTACGAGCCTGAATGGCCGTTTGCAGGTCTTAGACTAAATGACGGGTTAAGTGACAGTTTTTGACGGCGAGAACTTTCTGGCTCACACTGTCACATAATCGAACGTATATGTGACAGGTACGACATGCTGATAGGCTACATGCGGGTATCGAAGGCGGACGGCTCCCAGGCTACCGATTTGCAGCGCGACGCGCTGATTGCCGCCGGGGTCGATCCAGTACATCTTTACGAGGACCAGGCATCCGGCATGCGCGAGGATCGGCCCGGCTTGACGAGCTGCCTGAAGGCGTTGCGAACTGGCGACACACTGGTCGTGTGGAAACTGGATCGGCTCGGACGCGACCTGCGACATCTCATCAACACCGTGCACGACCTGACTGGGCGCGGCATCGGCTTGAAGGTATTAACCGGGCACGGCGCGGCCATCGACACCACGACCGCCGCCGGCAAGCTGGTCTTTGGCATCTTCGCCGCCCTGGCCGAGTTCGAGCGCGAGTTGATCGCGGAGCGCACGATTGCCGGCCTAGCTACCAAAAGGAGGCCCCCCGGCTCTGCCGGGGAGGCAGTAGAAGTTTGACTTTTCAGGAGGTTGTCCACCGTAGAGACTTTCAATCGTGAGCCGCCAAGCAAACGAAAGGAAGAAACACGATGGACAAGTATGAAAGTTTGAGTCACACGGCCTGGGATTGCAAATATCACGTGGTCTTCATCCCCAAGTGTCGAAGGCGAACGCTGTACAAGCAGCTACGCGAACACCTGGGTGAGGTATTCAGAAAGTTGGCCGCGCAAAAGGAATGCAGGGTTGAAGAGGGGCATCTGATGCCCGATCACGTGCACATGATGCTGTCGATCCCACCGAAGTACTCGGTGTCGCAGGTGGTGGGCTTTATCAAAGGCAAGAGCGCAATCCACCTTGCGCGGGTGTACGGAGAGCGAAAGCGCAACTTCGTGGGTCAGCACTTCTGGGCGCGAGGGTACTTCGTCTCGACGGTGGGACGCGACGAAGCGGTGATACGGGAGTACATCCGAAACCAGGAGAAGGAAGACGAGAGGTTGGACCAACTCGGTCTATGGAGGTGAGTAGCCACCGATAGGTGGCCCCAAGAATGAGGGGCCGCGTTAGCGACCCCTTACAGCCGCTTTGAGCGGCTCACATCCCGAATGCCCCCGGCTTTGCCGGGGGATGGTTACCC
>NZ_AUEX01000031.1:0-47660 GCF_000426205.1 Acidovorax sp. JHL-9 | reverse complement strand
CAAGGGCGGCGCATTGAGCCGTGCCAGTACATTGCGTACATGCTCGGCACTGACACTGCCGTTGGGCGTGGCCCCTTCGAGCACCAGATCAACCGCCACCAACACGGCATCCAGGCCCGCCTGCGGCACGCTGGCCAGCACCTGTGCCATGGTGCGGTCCCCGCCGGGGTGCCTCAGAAGAGATTTGCGCAAGCGCTGCAAGGGCTCAGGCAAATCCAGGAACGGTGCGCCGTTGCGCAGTGCCCCGGGCTTGCGCTGCACCAAATCAATGTAGTGCTGCCAGTCATAGGTGACTTGGCCACTGCCCGGCGTGCGGGCATGGCTGGCAATGATGGTTTGCGCGCAGGCAATGTCCACCCGGTTGGGGTACAGACGCGTGCTGACCAGGTGCCCTGCCCATTCGCAAGGAACGGAGTAGCGGTTGCGCGCCACCGCCACCAGACAGGTGCTGCTCACCCTTGCGGGCTTCTCCACGTAGCCATCAAAGAGCACAGGCATGGACATAAGGTGGGGGCGCTCCAAGTCCAGCATCTCTGCCACCGTGAACTGCTTGTGGATTGGATGCACGGTGTCTGCCCACACTGAGCGGCAACGCTCGCCCAACCAGACATTGAGTTCGGCAAACGATCCGAAGCGCCTGCTGGCGGCCTCGATCCAGATCCGCCTGCGACTGTCCTGCACGTTCTTCTCCACCACGCCCTTCTCCCAGCCCGAGGCGACGTTGCAGAAGTCCGGATCAAACAGGTAGTGGCTGCACATGGCCGAGAAGCGTGCGTTGACGATGCGCCCCTTGCCCTTCTTGACCTTGTCCACCGCCGTCTTCATGTTGTCGTAGATGCCGCGCCTGGCAACGCCACCCAATGCCTGGAAGGAGCGGGTATGGGCATCGAACAGCATCTCATGGCCCTGCCCAGGGTAGGCCACCAGCCAGAAGGCACGACTGGCGCACAGCTTCAGATGGGCCACTTGCAGTTTGTAGAACACGCCGCCAACCAGCAATCCCTCCTCGCTCCAGTCGAACTGGAAGGCCTCACCCAGCTCGAAACTCAGGGGCACAAAGGCCCTGACGGGATCCTTGGCGCTCTCCACTCGCCAAGCGCGAATGAAGTCGGTCACGGCGCTGTAGCCGCCGCGGTATCCCTGAGCCTGAATCTGTGCAAACAGTGCCTTGCCACTGCGCCTTGCGCTCTTGGCCCGGTGAGCATCCGTGCGCAGGGCTTGCTCGAGCACCGGCACAAATGGCGTGAGCTTGCCATCGGCCTTCTTGCGCTCGTATTTCGGGGTTATGTCGCCGGGAGCCTTGAGCCACTTCTTGACAGTGTTTCTGGCCAGTCCCGTTCGTCTGCAAATCTCTCCATCAGAGAGTTGGTCGCGCCACTTCATGCGCCTGACCTTGCCAATCATGTCCATGGTGATCACCTCTTACATCCCTGCTGAAAAATTCAGCAGAGCAGTGGAACACCCCTGTCAATTTTGGATCGGCACTATCCCTTTCAGGCTGTCAATTTTCGGTCGGCGGCAACAGCCGACACACCTATAACGCCCGAACCGAGACGGTGGCAGAAAAGCCCAGTTACCGGACCGCATGGCACCAGCGGCAGTTTTGCCTTGTGCCATTGGGGCGATTCTTTGAACCATGCTGGGAGACCGGCAAAGCAGTGCCATGGAGCATCCACCGCCAAGATGGGGAGCCGTTCACGGTGGCTGGTATCTGGGACCGTTGGAATGACCGGGCAACTGGCGAGATCGTGGTGTCGTTTTCGATGCTGACCATCAATGCGGATGGGCATCCGATCATGGGGCGGTTTCACCGGCCTGGGGATGAGCGGCGAAGTCTCGTTGTCATTCCACATTCGAGATGGGCTGCCTGGCTCTCGGCTACATCCGAAAGTGCAGCACCTTTGCTCGTTGAAATGCCTGTCGATCAATTCACATCCGAAGAGGCAGAGCCTCCGAAGTCGCAACTGGCGCTGTTGTAGGCCGAAAACAGCTTGCAAGCTGCCCGAGCTTTGTGATGGTCATTCCTCAAGCCATCCTTCCCAGTATCACTTCACTCTTTAGCCAGCCTCACCTGCATTGAGCGCGTGAGACTCGTTACACAGACCGCTTTCTGATTCGTCCATTCGAGATTTCGTATGGATGCGCAATGCCGATGTGCGCCATAGTGCGACCGATCTCATCCTGAAGCAGAGAAATAGCCGTATCGACACCCTCTTTCCCGCCTGCAGCGAGAGCGAAGTTAAATGGACGACCAGCAAAAACGCAACGCGCGGAGACGAAGCCGGTGGATCCCAAGATGCGCCTTTTATGAAGCTGTGCAGTTCACAAGACATGCCATATTCAAGGAGGGATTGAACCCTCTCAGCGTTTATCGGTTTTTGCTCTCTTGCTATCAAGCCGATAGTGAAGAAGACAAAGAACAACGAATCCGACAAGCACAGCAATGGACAGAACGTCCAGCAAGCTCATACCCATAGCACGACCTCCGCACAGAATTTCATAACGATATCCGCCCAACTGCTTGCAGGTCACTAGCGGCGGATTTCTTCGGCTGGGGCATTCGCCGCTTTTGCAAGCGCTCGCAGTTCGATGCGGATGCTGCGCGCCTTGACCTCGCCTTGCTCCAGCCGCTGCGCCAGAATTCTGAGGGCTATGGCCTGTGCTTTCGCCATGGCCTCCTCGGCCGTGGCTCCCCAGGCCCGTGCGCCCGGCACCTCCGGGACCATCTCGGCCAGAAACCGTCCGTCATCGTCCCGTGTGCACTCCAGCGTGTAGTTGGCAGCACTGAGGCTGGGTTGCGTTTCGCGCGTGGCGACGTACATGGCAAACCCGGTAATCACACTACCGATCAGGAACAAGGTGATCAAACCTCCCATAGTGCATTGCCTTTCATCTTATTAAGAACTGTCAAGCGGATCTCCTGCAGAACCATTCCACCCATGCTCTCCGGTTTGGATGGGAGCGCAAGCGCAGCACGCCCCGTGGTTTGACTCTCTATTGTTGTGATCTGATGCCGTTGTCAAGCCTCGGGGGCGGAGGCCCAGGCAGACGTCGACAGGCGCAGCCAGGTGCCCAGCGTTTCCTTCAGGCAGCTGTGGCACAGGTCGATATCCACCCGCGTTCCATCGCCCAGGGCTGAACCCCAGCCTGCATCGAACCCAAGCTGCAGGAAGTTGTTCAGGCCGTCGCCCTCATCGTGTCGCGCCTGCGTTCCACAGCGATCGCAAATGAGTTTCGCGACAAACGGTGTCGACTTCAATTCATGAACTCTCATTTCCACTCCTTCATTGATTGCTACGGCATCTGCATCATCACACTGCCGAGCGCAGCCTGAATACGCGCTACCTGCTGCGGGTCCGCCGCGTCGTCCTGATCCATCCCCAGCACTTGAGCCAGTGTGCTGCCCAGATCCGCGTGGCAGCGTCGCAATTGCCGGAGGGGCTCCTCCAGGAACGCTTTGTGCGCCGAGGCGATGCGGCTGCGATAGGAGCGCATGGTTTCGGCGTTCTGTAAAGCAGGCCGCCCCAGGGCTTGTTGGTAGGCACACCAGTAGTAGCCACAGGACTGCACAAAGGCGGCGACTGCGGCCAGCTCTCTTTCGTGGCGATGCAGCAATCCCGGGTACCGGCGAGCCTGGTTTGCGGCGCGCTCGCACAGGTCCAGAGGCATGGTCGCAGGCTGTCCCACAGGCGTTGTCACGGGATGAAGATAGGCATGCACCAGGTCATCGTCGCTGAACAGATTGCGGATGAATGCGTTCAACACGCCCTGTGCGGCATGGGGCATGCGCTCGTAGATCTCGTTGCGACATTGCGTGATTACGTCAACGGCATGTGGCTGCCCGCGCTCGGACCGGAGCGTGTGGCGGTAGAGGGAGGTACGGTTCTGGTGCAAGTGAAATGACGCGTTCATAGGGAACTCCTTGGCACTCGAAGTGCAGATTCGGGAAATCGGGTTTGCAGGGTGGGCGCAGGCAAGGCTGCGCCCTGCCCTGCGCTTTGGGCGTTTGGCGTGGGTTCAAAAAAGCGTGGTGGTCAGGTCGTGGTTTCCACTGCAGGCGAGGCCTCAAGCGCCAGGATCACGGGGGTCACGTTCCCCGTGACGGGCGCCAACGAGATGTGCTGCTTGAGCAGGCGCTCCATGGCAGAGCCGTCGCGGCGCGTCAGGTTGGGTACGTAGCGGCTGTACACACGGAACAGCATTTCGGTGCTGGTGTGGCCCAGCTGGCGCGCAATCCATTCCGGTGCTTCCCCGGCAGCGAGCCACAGCGTGGCTGCCGTATGCCGCATCTGATAGGCCCGGCGGTGCTCCAGCCCCAGGTGGCGCAGCAGCGGTGCCCAGACCCGGTTGAGAAAGTTCTGGTTGTCGATGGACTTGCCACTGCGCAAGCTGAACACGTACTCCGATTCCGGGTGCCGTATCTTGAACTGCGCCTGCAGGGCCTCGAAGACCATCTCGTTCATCTGGATGTCGCGCATGCTGCCATCCGTCTTGAGCTCGTCTTCCTCGTTGAGAACGATGGATTCACGCACCAGGATGAGACGGCGCTCGAAATCGATGTACTTCCATTTGAGGCCATGCACCTCCCCGGTTCGCATGCCGGTGAAAAAGCGCACGGTGAAGTAGTTGCGATAGTCCGCCCTTGCGGTGGTCAGAATGCGCTGCACGTCCTCCAGCGTGAAGGGCATGACGTCGCTACGTTTCATCTTGAGAGGTTTGATGTTGCGAAAGGCGGACGTAAACTCGAGCCGGTCGGCCGCTTCGTTAAGGATCTGTCGCAAAGGCTTCATGATGGAGTTGATGCGTCGGTTGGATAGGGTGCTGCTGGACTTTCGGGCGGGAACTTTGGCGAGTGATGCCCGAAAAGCCAGTACGTCTGCCTTGGTGATCTGGCCGACCTCCTTGTCCCCGAAAAAGGGGATCAGGTATTTGTCCAGTGCACCGCGTTGCGTGATGCTGTAGCTGCGCCGCCATGTCACCTCGGCCTCTGCGAACCACACCTCGGCGAAGTCGCGAAATAGCGGGGTGGTGCTGGGGGGCTGCTTCAACGCGCCTGGTGCGGGCCCGGCAAGCATGGGCTCCTGAGGGGGGTCGATCTCTGCGGCAGGCAAGGGTTTGCCGAAGGTTTTTTGGTAGTCGAAGGCGCCCAGGGCGATTTCTCCTTCGATGCGCTCCAGGACCTTTTGCAAGCGCTTGCGGTTGGCGGAGGTGTCGGTCAACGTGGTGTATTCCCGCAGCCGCTGCCCCGCATATCGGAAGTCCAGGAACAGCGTCCCTTTACTTTCCAGGCGGCGGATACTACCCATGAATCACACCTCCATTGGCCAGCGGTATGCCCTCTGCACATACGGCCGAATACTGAGTCATGTCTGTTTCGATGTGCTCCCAGATATAGAGAGTTTTGCGTCCACCGAAAGGGCGGATGTAATGCCGACCCTCAAGTAGGACGCTGTCCTTGAGCCTGTCCCGGATGGTCCTGGCGTCGTACTTGATGCGGTCAGACAACTCGTCAGTAGTCAGGTAGGTACACGATGTCATTTCTCTCTCCTTGCGATGGTGGACAATCAGGATTCAAAAAAGTCACGCACTGCGTTTTTTTGTCATCCTGAATGGCATTATGAGCGTGAAATCGCCCTTGTCAATGCTTTTTTGTCATTCTGAGCGATATTTCTACACGGAGAATGTCTTGATCAAGTGCCACCTGTCCAGGCTTATGGGAGAACGAAAGCTCAAAATCAGCGACCTTGCGCGGGACACTGGTCTCCATAGGAACACGATCACGCTGCTCTACCAAGAGACAGCCACACGTGTTGATCTGGATGCGATCAACACCTTGTGCGGCTATTTCAGCGTTCCGGTAGGTGAGTTGTTCGAATACGTCCCAGACAGTACGTCGGTCCAAGAATGACCACCCGTCCCCCTGCGGCACATCACGAAGTTGCCTCAGAGATCTGCGTATAAACACCATCGATGAACCAACAAACCCTCTCCGCCTTCATCTGGTCCGTGGCCGACCTGCTGCGCGGTGACTACAAGCAATCCGACTACGGCAAAGTCATCCTGCCCTTCACCGTGCTGCGCCGCCTGGACTGCGTGCTCGACGCCACCAAACCCGCCGTGCTGGCCGAGCTGGCCGACAAGGAGAAGTTGGGCGTCAACCCCGAGCCCTTCCTGCTGCGCAAGGCGGGCCAGAGCTTCTACAACACCTCCACGCTCGATCTCAAAAAGCTGTTGGGCGACCCGGACCACATTGCGCAGAACCTGTTCAGCTACGTGCAGGCGTTCTCGCCCGCCGTGCGCGATGTGTTTGAGCGATTTGAATTCCACACCCAGGTCGAGCGCCTGGCCAAGGCCGGGCTGCTCTACCAGGTGGCCGAAAAGTTCGCCCAGATCGACCTGCACCCCGAGGTGGTCAGCAACATGCAAATGGGCCTGGTGTTCGAGGAGCTGATCCGCAAGTTCGCCGAAATCAGCAACGAAACCGCCGGGGAGCACTTCACCCCGCGTGAAGTCATCCGGCTCATGGTCAACCTGATCTTCATCGAGGACGACGCCATCCTCAGCAAGCCCGGCGTGGTGCGCACCATTTACGACCCCACCGCAGGCACGGGCGGCATGCTCAGCGTGGCGGGCGAATACCTGGCCGAGCACAACCCCCAGGCGCGCCTCACGGTGTTTGGCCAGGAGCTCAACCCCGAGTCCTACGCCATCTGCAAGGCCGACATGCTCATCAAGGGCCAGGACGTGGCCAACATCGCCTTTGGCAACACGCTCAGCGACGACGGCCACGGCCACAAGAAGTTCGACTACATGCTGTCAAACCCACCCTTCGGCGTGGAGTGGAAGAAGGTCGAGAAGGAAGTGCGCAAAGAGCACGAGCAGCAGGGCTACAACGGCCGCTTCGGCCCCGGCCTGCCGCGTGTGTCCGACGGCTCCATGCTGTTTTTGCTGCACCTGCTCAGCAAAATGCGCCCAGCGTCGGAAGGCGGCAGCCGCTTTGGCATCGTGCTCAACGGCTCGCCCCTGTTCACCGGCGGCGCGGGCTCGGGCGAATCCGAAATCCGCCGCTACGTGCTGGAAAACGATCTGTGCGAGGCCATCGTGGGCCTGCCCACCGACATGTTCTACAACACCGGCATCAGCACCTACGTCTGGATCATCAGCAACCGCAAGCCCGCCGCGCGCAAGGGCAAGGTGCAACTGATCGACGCCAGCGGCATGTGGCAAAAGATGCGCAAAAGCCTGGGCTCCAAGCGCAAGGAACTGAGCGACGCCCACATCGAGCGCATCACCCGCCTGTTTGGCGACTTTGCCGAGGCCCAGGATGACGACGGCACCCCCATCAGCCGCATCTTCGACAACGAAGCCTTTGGCTACCACAGCATCACCGTCGAGCGCCCGCTGCGCGATGACAACGGCCAAATCGTGCTAGGCCAGAAAGGCAAGCAAAAGGGCAAGCCCCAGCCCGACAGCGCCCTGCGCGACACCGAGAACGTGCCCTACACCGAAGACGTGGGCGAGTATTTCAAACGCGAGGTGCTGCCCCACGCGCCCGACGCGTGGATCGACCCCGACAAGACCAAAGTGGGCTACGAAATCCCGTTCAACCGGCACTTCTACGTGTTCAAGCCGCCGCGCCCGCTGGCCGAGATTGATGCAGAACTGAAGCAGACCACCGACCGCATCCTGGACATGATCAAGGGGCTGTCGGCATGAGCTTTCCGCGATACCCGGAGTACAAGGACAGTGGGGTGGAGTGGCTGGGGGAGGTGCCGGCGCATTGGGACGTAAAGCGTCTCAAACATAACCTGCGACTGCTGACGGAGAAAACCGATCGCAGGACGAACCCGGTCGCACTTGAAAACATCGAAGGTTGGTCTGGCCGCTTCATCCCCACCGAAACTGAGTTTGAAGGGGAAGGCATTGCCTTCGACAAAGGCGACATCCTTTTTGGGAAATTACGCCCATATCTCGCCAAGGCGCTTCTAGCTGAGGATGCAGGAGAGGCGGTAGGTGACTTTCACGTCTTGCGTCCGCAACCGGGCATACATGCCCGATTTACCCAGTACGAAATCCTCAACCGTAGCTTTATTGACATTGTTGATGGCTCCACCTTCGGGTCCAAGATGCCTCGCGCAAGTTGGGAGTTTGTTGGCTCCATGGAATTGCCAACGCCGCCTCATGCAGAACAAACCGCCATCGCCACCTTCCTCGACCACGAAACCGCCAAGATCGACGCGCTGGTGGCCGAGCAGGAAAAGCTGATCACCCTGCTGCAGGAAAAGCGCCAGGCCGTCATCTCCCACGCCGTGACCAAGGGGCTGGACCCGAACGTGCCGATGAAGGACTCGGGCGTGGAGTGGCTGGGGGAGGTGCCGGGGCATTGGGAGGTCAAGCAGTTGCGCCATGTCGCCAACATTGTTCGAGGCGCTTCACCAAGGCCCGCTGGCGATCCAAAGTTTTTCACCTCTGAACCCGTTGTAGGCCAGACAACCCCGTGGGTGACAGTGGCTGAAATAACCAAAGACGCTGAAATCTATTTGCGAGACGTCAAGGAATATCTGACGGTTTTAGGCGCTGAATCGAGCCAGTTTTTTCCATCTGGAACCTTGGTTTTTACCAATAGCGGCGCCACACTTGGTGTGCCGAAGGTTCTCGCAATTGACTGCTGTGCCAACGACGGAGTTCTAGCATTTCGCGATCTTTCAACGTCCATCGACATTCTGTTTGCTTACCATTTTTTATCGACAACGACAGATCGTTTAAGAACAGAGATGAAGCAAGGCGGTGGACAGCCGAATCTAAACACCGACATAGTCAAAAACATCGGCATTGCTCTCCCTCCAAGGGATGAACAAGATGCAATCGTTGGTTATCTGGCAAGTAAAAACACCAAGTTTGATGTTCTAGTCACAGAAGCCCGCACCGCCATCACCCTGCTGCAAGAACGCCGCACCGCCCTGATCTCCGCCGCCGTCACCGGCCAGATCGACGTGCGCAGTACGGTCGCCACCGAGGCATTTATGGAGGTGGCATGAGCCTTAGCCACCAAATCGTGCAGTTCATCTCGAACTTGCTTCCTCTGTATGTCGGGGAGACGGTCAACGGCGTCAGCTGCGCGCGAAGTCTGAGTGATGGCACGCTAATTGTCCCCGTGGACGAACTTCCCGAGGATGAAACCGGCTTTGTCACCTTGCACTGGCAAGGCGACCCAAACCGACAAACTGTCGTTCAAGGGGTGTTTATAACCAGCTTGGCCGTCGCGAAGTACGCCGAGCTGCATCACTTGGCGCAAGGCGCCAAAGGCGTGCGCGAAGAGATCGAGCGCCTGTCCCAGCACTTCACTGTCAAAACCGGCGAAACCCTCGCCTTTGAGCACCCCGACTCGGAGCTGTGGGAGTTGGTTCAGAAGGCGGTGGGGGAAGCGGGTGAGGCCGGCGTGATTGAGTTCTTAAAAAAATCGTTCGGGTTTTGACCCGGCGCAAATTGAGGGAGGGACCGCAAACGTGGCACTGCACAACGAGATCGCATTCGAGCACGACATCTGCAACCACCTGGCGGCCCACGGCTGGCTGTATGGCGCACCAGGCAGTGAGGGCGACGCCGCCGGCTACGACACCCCGCGCGCTCTGTACCCCGCTGACCTGCTGGCCTGGGTGCAGACCACCCAGCCCCAAGCCTGGGAGGCCCTGGTCAAGAACCACGGCGCCGCCGCCGAAGCCATGCTGCTCGACCGCCTGCGCAAGGCGCTGGACGACCGGGGCACGCTGGAGGTGCTGCGCGTGGGCATCGACCTGCTTGGGCTCAAAAGCCCGCTCAAGCTGGCGCAGTTCAAGCCCGCGCTGGCGATGAACCCCGACTTGCAGGCGCGCTACGCCGCCAACCGCCTGCGTGTGGTGCGCCAGTGCCGCACCGGGCACGACGACGTGATTGACCTGGTGCTGTTTTTGAACGGCATCCCGGTGGCCACGGCGGAAATCAAAACCGACTTCACGCAAGACATGAACGCGGCGGTGGACCAATACCGCTTTGACCGCATCCCCAAGCCCAAGGGCCGGCCGTTTGCCGAGCCGCTGCTCCAGTTCCCGAGTGGTGCGCTGGTCCACTTTGCGGTGAGCAACCGCACGGTGATGATGGCCACCCGCCTGCAGGGGCCCGCCACACGCTTTCTGCCCTTCAACCAGGGCGACCATGGCGGCGCGGGCAACCCGCCCAACCCCGCAGGCCACCGCACCGCCTACCTGTGGGAGCAGGTGTGGCAGCGCGACAGCTGGCTGGAGATCATCGGCCGCTACCTCGTCACCCAGCGCGACAGCAAAAAGCAGGTGACGGGCTTCATCTTCCCGCGCTACCACCAGCTCGACGCAACCCGCAAGCTGCAGGCCGCCGTGCTGGCCGAGGGGGCCGGGCACAAGTATTTGATTCAGCACAGCGCGGGCAGCGGCAAGACCAATTCGATTGCCTGGACGGCACACTTTCTGGCCGACCTGCACGATGCGCACAACCACAAGCTGTTTGACAGCGTGCTGGTGGTGAGCGACCGCAACGTGCTCGATGCGCAGCTGCAAGAGGCCATCTTCGACTTCGAGCGCACCAAGGGCGTGGTGGCCACCATCAAGGGTGACGCGGGCAGCAAAAGCGGCGAGCTGGCCGAGGCGCTGGGCGGCAGCAAGAAGATCGTGGTCTGCACCATCCAGACCTTCCCGTTCGCCCTCAAGGCCGTGCAGGAGCTGGCCGCCACCCAGGGCAAGCGCTTTGCCGTGATCGCCGACGAAGCGCACAGCAGCCAGACGGGTGAGGCTGCCAGCAAACTCAAGCAGCTGCTGAGCGCAGAAGAACTCAAAGACCTGGCCGACGGTGGCGAAGTGGGCACCGAAGACCTGCTGGCCGCGCAGATGGCGGCCCGGGCAAGCAACGGCAGTGCAGACACCGGCATCACCTACGTGGCCTTCACCGCCACGCCCAAGGCCAAGACACTGGAACTGTTTGGCCGCCGCCCGCAGCCCGACCAGCCTGCCGGGCCGGGCAACCTGCCCGCACCGTTCCACATCTATTCCATGCGCCAGGCCATCGAGGAGGGATTCATCCTTGATGTGCTGAAGAACTACACGCCCTACAAGCTGGCCTTCAAGCTGGCCAACAACGGCAAGGAGTGGGACGAAAAAGAAGTGGAGCGCAACGAGGCCATGAAGGGCTTGATGCGCTGGGTGCGCCTGCACCCCTACAACATCAGCCAGAAGGTGGCCGTGGTGGTGGAGCATTTCCGCGAAAACGTGCAGCCCCTGCTGAGCGGCCATGCCAAGGCCATGGTGGTGGTGGGCAGCCGGCAGGAAGCGGTGCGCTGGCAGCTGGCCATCCAGAACTACATCCAGGACAACGGCTACCAGCTGGGCGCGCTGGTGGCGTTCTCGGGCGAGGTGAACGACCCGCAGAGTCTGCCCGACCCGGTGACAGAAAACAGCACCCAGCTCAACCCGAACCTCAAGGGCCGCGACATGCGCGAGGCGTTTGCCACCGACGAGTACCAAATCCTGCTGGTGGCCAACAAGTTCCAGACCGGGTTTGACCAGCCGCTCTTGTGCGGCATGTACGTGGACAAGCGCCTGGGCGGCATCCAGGCGGTGCAGACCCTGAGCCGCCTGAACCGCGCCTATAGCGGCCCCTTTGGCCTGAAGGACACGACGTACATCCTCGACTTTGTGAACGAGCCCGACGATGTGCTGGCCGCGTTCAAGACCTATTACGAAACCGCCGAGCTGGCCGGGGTGACCGACCCGCATCTGGTCTATGACCTGCGCGCCAAGCTCGATGCCTCGGGCCACTACGACGAGTTCGAGGTTGAGCGCGTGGTGCTGGCCGAAATGAACCCCAAGGCCACGCAGGCCATGCTGGTGGCCGCCATCGAGCCCGTGGCAGACCGGCTACTCAAGCGGTACAAGGCAGCGCGGCAAAAACAACAGGACGCGGAGAGCGGTGGCATCGTGGATGGCCCGGCAGCGCAAGAAGCCAAGGACGAACTGGCGGCCCTCACCCTGTTCAAGCGCGACCTGGGCACCTTCGTGCGCGTGTACGCCTTCCTGGGGCAGGTATTCGACTACGGCAACACCGCCATCGAAAAGCGCGCCATCTTCTTCAAGCGCCTGCTGCCCCTGCTGGACTTCGGCCGCGAGCGCGAGGGCGTGGATCTGTCGAAGGTGGTGCTGACCCACCACCGGCTGAAAGAACAAGGCCAGCGCAGCCTGGCGCTGCACGACAGTGACGGCGACTACAAGCTGCAGCCCCTGACCGACACCGGCGCGGGCGCGGTGCAGGACAAGATGAAAGTGCTGCTGTCAGAGATCGTGGCCAAGGTGAACGACCTGTTTGAAGGTGAGCTGACCGACGATGACAAGCTGGTCTATGTGAACCACGTGAGGGGGAAGCTGCTGGAGTCCGACATCCTGGTGCAGCAGGCCAGCAACAACAGCAAGGGCCAGTTCGATAACTCGCCCGATCTGGACAGCGCATTGACCGATGCCATCATCGACGCCTTTGATGCCTACACCACCATGAGCAAACAGGCGCTGGACAGCGAGCGGGTGCGCTCCGGGCTCAAGGCCGTTTTGCTGGGGCCGGCGCAGTTGTATGAGGCGTTGAGGGAGCAAGGGGCAAATAGACAGATGACTAGATAGCGGATTCTTTGCATTAGGCGGAACGCGCCGATGCTCAGTGACTGGAAACCGACAGGGTTTGAAGGCCAATATTTACCGTCAGTTCGTCCTGATGAATTTCCGTTAAGGGCTGTCTGCGGTCGATCGGATTTTGGGGTCGAAGGTCAGCGCGCACCAAAAACTGCCATTCGGTAGACGCGCCTGCGGTGGACCGCTTTGGCCATATACCGTCCCTGTATCCGTAGGTTTTTGAACCTGCGCCGACGACTTCCGCGCCGCGGCCACCAACGACAGCTTCAACAGGCCGCGAACAACGGTTGCCGACCCAAAGCGGTTCTCCGTACCACATAATCTTTATCCATAAATCGGACACTCGGCTTACTCTGTAGCAAGGTCAGCCATGGTTTCCAAGTCAGAAATCCATTCAAATATCGCGATTGATTTTGTGCTTGCGTTAGTTCCCCAAATAATGTCTACGGGATCGTAAAAATGATTTGTTGGGTAGATGATCGTTAGCGCCTTGATGCCTGCCCTGTTCAGGCGACTTTTATGTGCACATGCGTTCCGTACAAGATGGATTCTCTTGTGACCCACTAAGTTACCTGCACCAAACGCTTGTTGGAGTGTAGTTGCATTTGCTGGTGCAAGACCCGTAATGCATGTGATGATCTTGTCAGGATTGGCCCATGTTGGGTCTTGTGTACCGGAATAAATTTTGCCTGCCTGGACGTTATTGCCAGATGCGAGCTGTCTTACTTCGTAGCAGATGCGCTCTGGACAATTGTCAGCGACTGCTCTTGGAGGAATAACAGTTCCGTGGCGTGTAATTGTCCCATTGCAAGATTCAATAAAAATATCCCTTACAAAATTATTCCAGTCAATCCATATGTTTGATAGCAAAGATTCAGATAAAAAACGAAATTTCCAGGGAGTTAGCGCAGAGTTTGCGTGGTCTAGAAAAATGGTGTTTGCTTGCATACGTCTGCGAGCTAGTCGTGCCGATATTTGGGTGTAGCGGGTACTCAGCGCCATAAGTGAAATTACGTCAGTGCATTTCCAAGCCACTTCGACCGAGTCTGCCGCTGCTTAATTCGGTGAGTAGTACTCAAACACGCCTCCACATATTCCGCATATTTTCCATCAATTGAATGCAGCTCATGTGCTTCTGCAAGTTTAGATAGATTGTCTAACGTCGCTTGAAGATCAGTATAGAAAACGCCATCAGTTTCAATTTGCAATTGGTCGCCCCCTGGGATCCCATATTTTTTATGCATCAATGCGCAGAACAATGAATGACAAACATAAGCCTTCATTAGAAAAGTATCGCGTAAGGGCAAGAAGTCGCCGTCCAGTAAGTCTACAAACTCTCCAATTTTTTTCCGGTACTCAGACTCGCGCGAAAATTCTTTATCGTACTTTTTATATATATCTGATAGTCCCTTTTCAGACTTATTGGTTATCCCGTTTTCCAGTACGATAGCTAACTCAGTCAGGAACTCTGCATCTTGCATCCTAATGCTTTGTTTGGATGTAATGACTCCGAGTTCGACCAGTCGTGGTCCGATCGTTGCGTTTGCTTCCAGAATAAACCATTTGAATGGTCCTTCAAATTGTGCATGACGTTTTTCTGCTGGATTTAGAGGCGCCGTATATGCATTCATTCGAGTAAACATTGCCAGCAAATCAGACTGTTCAGCCGAATAAATAATGTCAACTTCAATGGGATAAGTTAGATATGCTTGTTGCTGTTCATCATCAAGATCTTCAAATTTTTTCCCCTCGAATTTTGTTGATCGGCTTGTTAAGGGGAACTCATTTTCCAAATAACTCAGGATTGTTGTTAGGCGTTGCTGGCCATCCACTATTTCACGGATGACTTTTTTCCTGCTCTTGTCAAAGACTTGATAAAAATATACCTTCGGCACCACGTAGCCATTGAGAATGGTATCGACGAGATAAGTGCGTGCAGCTTCGGGCCAGACTGACGCTGATCGCTGATAGTTTTTATTGACTATCAACTCTTTACGTTGCCACATATCCCTAATTTCGCTAATAGTTATGCTCGATCGATTTATTTCCATTTGAGTTCCTCAATTTTTTTCGATGTACATCGCGTACAGGTGATTCTGTATTATTCTGGTATTTTTCGTTTAATCATACTGCGCTCTAGAGGCATACCCGAAAGAAGCCTTCCACCGGAGACTGCTTCTGGCCGTAAGCGTGACTTCCATCGAAGCCACCCAGTAGACCTTCGATGTGCGCAGCAAATCGGCTAGCGCCTGTTTTCAAGGCATGAGTGAAATGGAACTCTCGGCCAGGAGTTAACCTCCGACGCCACGCAACGGTCGATCGCTCCCGCCTGGCAGCAGGCGGTCATGTAACCTGCCAAATAGCGGGCTGGGGCCATGTCTTTGGCCCTTGCAAGGGCCAAGGGTGCACGTTTGAACAAGCGCACAATGTGTTCGGCTATTTCTGTTGGCGATTGAGGAGGCAACTCATGGACAACGAACTGAGACGGAAAATCCTGGCGCTGCTGGATCAGCACCGCATCATGACGGTTGCGACGCTGCGGCCGGACGGCTGGCCACAGGCAACGACGGTTGGCTACGTGAATGAGGGCCTGACCCTTAATTCCTCTGCGGACTCGACAGCCAGAAGGCAAAAAACCTGGCGCGGGATGATCGACTGTCACTGACGATTGATCACGACACTGCGGATTTGATGGCCATCACCGGCCTGTCCATGGCCGCACGCGCTCAGGCGGTGACTGATCGCGCCGAAGCGGAGAAAATCCTGCGTATGCTGCCGCTGAAATACACCGAGGCGAAGCCGCTTCCAATAAAAATGCCGACCCCAGACGAGGTGAGGCTGTTCCGCGTAACGCCTTTGGTCATTTCCAACCTGGACTACACCAAGGGCTTCGGGCACACGGATCTCATCACTAGCTGATTGCCCAATTCTCGGGGGCTAACACCCTCAGCGGCTTCGATGTACTGTGCCCCGGAGCGGTCTTATCTTGCTGATGGCGGCTACGGCCAGGAGCAGTCGGTGGCAGTTAGAGAAAGCAGACGCTCAACGTGAAGCTAACCGGCGCTGCGCAGCTTTATCGCGCAGCGTCCAGCGACTGAAAGGAGCGAGGTTGAGCGCTATGTTAGATCGAAGCCACACAGTAACTATGACCCCCACTTGACTAGAAGAGCCACAAGACCAGTGATGGTACCAATCAGGCCACTAAGAGCAGTGATATAGGGAATGCGCCTTGCCCAACGCTCTGACCGATATTTCTCTTCCTCGCGTATGGCGGAGCGAACCTTTTGCTCACCAGCGAGTGACAAGTAATAACGGTGACCATCAAATCCGCTACGCTGGTAATCAGCGGACAAAACGTTGCTCTCGAATACCGAAGGTGTAGGAATGCGAAGTTCACGAGCGCGCCCCAAGAGCTGCCGAGAATGGAAGCTGGCCGCGTCTTCTTCGAGTAACTGGTACTCGAATTGCCAATTACCGTCTTCCCATATGTCTCCTGCACGCCCCCCGTTTTGGACGATGCGACGGCGCTCTCGGTCAACTTCTCGATCCATAAAATTCCTGCGAAGACGGAGGCGCATGCCTTCCGGCATTGGCGTGATGTGAAGCAGCCGGTAGATGTTCATCGTTTGTTAGTCAAGGTCTCAATAAGGCGATTGCAATCTAACGTTTGAGCTAACCGGACCGTTGCGGCATGCGGCTAGAGACCCAGAATGAAATGGCGGGCCTTTGGCCGCATGCCGCAATGGGTCCGGTTGAGCGAATGGTTAGGCCCCACTCGGAACTGTTATAAGTCTGGCCCACACTAGCGCCGCTGCAATTGAAATTAGTAGACATGTTGCCCAAAGAAACAATACCACCCATCCGCGCCCCACTTCACTCTTGCCAAGCTCACGGTTGACCTGTGAGAATGGGTGAGTTTCGTCGGTGCTCAAAATCTTTAAGGTGACGTCAAGTCTTGCAAGCACGCGACTAAATGCAAGTGCAATCCACCAGCTGATTGCTGCACCCGAAGTTAGTAATAGTTGTAGTTGTATCTGCAGCTTGGCATTGATGGCTGTAGCCAATAATGCCGACACAAAGATTAAGAAGAAATGCAAACGCTGCGAAACCAATCCCTCCAATAGCGCGCGCTCTTGACTCATATCCCAAACGGGCGATGTCTTATCTCTGGTTTCGTTGTCAATATTTGGCATGTGGGGAGAGTGTCTGTGGGGCTTGACGTAATGTAGACCGCACCAAGCCGCAGGCCATATCTGGCGCTTGCGGTCTAAAGTGGCACGAAAAGAACGCGGGAAGGGGCTTGTAGCCTAGCTTTGCGGCATGCATGCCGCATGAAAATACAGTATCAAATTTAGCCATGGAATCCGCCGCCCCTCGTGTTTTGCGCGCCACACGGTTGCTGGATCAGGTCCGTGAGCGAATTCGTTACAAACACTATAGCCTGCGCACCGAACAGACCTATGTGCGATGGGAGCGCATGTTTGTTAAATGGCACGGTTTGCGGCATCCGCGAGAGATGGGCAAGTGGAAATCGAGCGTTTTCTGGGCATGCTGGCCAACGAGCGGCGGGAGTCCTTAAGGTCGTTGCCGGAAGAACTTCCAGTCCGTTGGACTCCTTGGCCTTGCTCTTGCAGCCTGGCTGAATGACGGCTTTGGAGCTTCTAGCTGGATGGCGGCTCAGGGTCGACAGTGTGAGATCAGTCTGAACAGAAGCGGTCAGCGGCAAAGTGCTGATGGCGTCGCGAAGGACCTACGGCCGGTGCACCTCGCACACCTGACCTTCACGCCGCCCGAGGTCACCAGTCTCAGCGACCGCTTTATGCCAGTCAGTGTAAGTTCGCCGTCCGAAGGCCATCGTCGGCAACCGCTGCACAGCAGTCCGTGTATGGTGTCTTCATTGCTGTGCACAAAAATAGCGCAAACACTACGCGACCTGAGGGGGAACCATGGCAAGACGCAAGAAAAACAGTCCATTGGAGGATGTCCTAGACCTGCTTGCCATGCTCCCCTGGTGGGCCTGCGTGTTGCTGGCTGGGTTGAGTTACCTCCTGCTGCATCGCTTGGCGACGCCCATCCCGGCCTCTGACTTCCAAAGCCAAGGCGGCGCGATGGTGAGTGCCGTGATGCAGAAAGCTGTGACCAATGGATTGGCAACAGCCGGTCAGTACATCGTTCCACTACTTTGCATTGCTGCTGCGGCCCTTTCCGCCTGGCGTAGAAAACAGCGCCAATCGCTGCTCACGGACGTTGCACAAGCGCGCAATGCCGATGCCCTGGACGGCATGAGTTGGCGAGAATTCGAACTGCTGGTCGGGGAGGCCTACCGACTGCAGGGGTACCGCGTCACCGAGATAGGCGGAGAGGGGCCAGACGGTGGCGTTGATCTCGTGCTGGCCAAAGGCGGCGAGAAATTCTTCGTGCAATGCAAGCAGTGGAAGGCCTACAAGGTGGGGGTAACCACCGTGCGCGAGCTGTATGGCGTCATGGCGGCCAAGGGAGCGACGGGAGGTTTCGTTGTCACATCGGGACGCTTCACCGAAGATGCCAAGGAGTTCGCGCAAGGACGCAACATTCAACTGGTTGACGGTCCCTGGCTCTTCGCGATGATTCAGCGCGCAAGGCAGACACCAGGCCCATCCACCAACTGGCAAAGCGAATCCGCAAATGCGACGGGTGTCCCACAAGTCCAAGCCAAGGCGGCAACCACTGAATTGGCAACTACTGCCCAAGCCGTATCCCGGCCCGACTGCCCGCGTTGTGGTGCGGCCATGGAACTGCGCACGGCCCGCCAGGGCGCCAATGCAGGCAACGCGTTCTGGGGCTGTTCAACCTATCCGAAGTGTCGCGGGACAGCGGCGGCGGGGTAGTGTTCTGTTTTCAGGGTGCGCCAATGCGCTTCTTTACGTCTTTGTGTATGCAACCAAATCGCCGTTTTCAGTGGCCGTTCGCATTCCTGGCCCTTTTATGCATTGGTTTCCATGCCCACGCTCAAAAGCCCGTCTACCGCTGTGAAACTGCGGGACGCGTGAGCTACTCGGATGAACCTTGCGTGGGCGCCAAGGAGATTGATGCGACACCCACACAGGGCATGGACAAAATGACTGGCGCAAGCCGCAAGGGCGCCGATGTGCGGCGCGATGAATACAACGCAACGATTGCAAATGCGCTCAAGCCATTGACGGGAATGACACCCGATCAGCACCGAGTGCACAGGCACCGATTCAAACTGAGCCCGAAAGACAAGGCAGAGTGCGCACGCTTGGACAACAGTCTTCCCGGACTGAAGCAGCGTGCCACCACGGCACCCACCAGCGGCAAAGCCATGGCCGAGGTGGAGTTGTACAAGGCGCGCAAGCTGTTCAACGACCTGAATTGTTAGCTCAGGCACGTAGACACGCCTCTGAAGCGGATCCACAGGCGATATCAGGCCATCTCAAGCGTTAAGCGAGAGAGATTTCCATGGGCCAACGGGCCAATAGTCAAAAAATCCTAAAACTTGCCAAATCCATGCTGGCGCTGGGCCACGCGTGGGCCATAGATGGGCCATGAAGTGCTGCGCATCCAGCGCCACGACCATAGGCCGCTGTCGCTGGACAGCCCACAGAAGCTGCAATTTTCAGGGTTGGGAAGGTTTCTTGACCACTGCCTGGGCCATGAAAAACCCACGTAAGTCCTTGATTTTGGTGCGGCTGGCGGGGATCGAACCCACGACCCTCGGCTTCGGAGGCCGATACTCTATCCACTGAGCTACAGCCGCAACGCTGAAAAAGACCAATACTCAAAATTCCACTGGCAGCCCGGATGACTATAGCCTTCGGAGGCCAATACTCTATCCACTGAGCTACAGCCGCACTAGATGCACTGCACCAATCCTGCGATTATTGCACGCGCAAGCACTCGAACACCCACAAATCCATTGCGAAATCATGCGCTGAGCGCATCCAATCGCAACAACAGGAGTTCAGAGACACCGACACACCGCTGCGCCTGCGGCCCACCTGCCTCAGGCCGGCGACCTCGCATGTACCACCCGGAGTCTATGCACCTCCATCGAAGGCATCGCTGTCTGCACTGGCAATACATCATCACACCTATAATCGAAGGTTGATTTCATCAAGCCCCGATACACTGAGGACGTCATGAGCGACAACAACCATCACGAAGAAGCGCATACCGGCCCGATCAAGAACCCCAAGCAGCTGCTGGTAGCGGTCATTTTCTCGTTTGTGATTCCTATCTTCGCCATCATTGGCCTCGTCCTGTATGTCACTTCCGACAACAAGACGGCGGCAGGCTCGGCCAATCCCGAGAAAGCCATTGCCGAGCGCATCCAGAAGGTGGGATTGGTGGAAATCCGCGACGCCAACCGCCCACTGCGCGGTGGCGAGGATGTCTTCAAGGGCCAATGCGCCGCCTGCCACTCCACGGGCGCGGCAGGTGCTCCCAAGCTGGGGGATGCTGCGGCCTGGGGCCCACGCATCAAGACGGGCCTGGACGCACTGGTTCAGTCTGCACTCAAGGGCAAGAATGCCATGGCGCCACAGGGTGGCGGCGAGTTCAATGACACCGAGATAGCCCGTGCGGTGGTCTACATGGCGAATGCTGCTGGCGCCACCTTTGCAGTACCAGCGGCCGCAGGTGCTCCCGCAGCTCCAGCCGCTGCAGCGGCACCGGCGGCAGCCGCAACCACCACGGCATCGGCCAATGGCGAGAATCTGTACAAGCAGGCTTGCCAAGTGTGCCATGGTGCCGGCATCGCAGGCGCACCCAAGTTTGGAGACAAAACCGCCTGGACTCCTCGCCTGGCTGCTGGCATGGATGCGGTGTACGCCAATGCCGTACAGGGCAAGGGCGGCATGCCCGCGCGCGGCGGCACCCAGGCATCGGATGCAGACCTGCGTGCTGCCGTGGATTACATGGCTGCTGCGGCCAAGTAATCCCAGCCGCCTCGACCTGAGCCGACCCGTGGGGTCGGCTTTTTTGTGTCCGCCAGAGACTGCAACCCCACCCCGACGGACGCGTCAGCGCTGCGTGCTGTGCGCCTTGGGACTCACCACAAAACCGTACCGCCCCGGCAGTTCGCTATTCAGCGCAGTTTGCGGCGACCAGATCCCCTGTTCCACGGCGTCCGCCACCAGCCCCATGTCCAGGGTGTGAACCAGGCCCACCCCGATGGCCGAGGTCAAGAAAACCCGGCCGAACTCATCCTGCAAACAGTCCAGCGCAACGGCTTTGGCGCCCGTGTGGGTTCGTAGCGAAAAGTCTGGTTCGATCCGCCACACCCAGGGCGCGCATTCCAGCTCAACGTATACCCGCTGTGGACCATTCTGAAAAAACCACTGCCCCTGGGCATCCTGCTCGTAGTTGCGCTCAATGAAGTCGATGAGCTTTGCGTGTTGCAGCAAGGAGCCCCGACTCTGGGGGAACGGCCCTGCCGCCTGCACGGTATCGTCACGCAGGTACCAGCGCCCGCGCGCATCAAGACCTAGCCAGCCGTAGCAAGCGGGCACATTGGGCCACTTGGCAAGGGCCTGTTTGACGATGTCATCCATGGGCCGATTGTGCTCCGTCCGGCGATCCATTGGCATGCTGGCGCAGCCACATCGCCACCGCCTGCGGCATGGCGCGCACATGGCCTGGCAGGCTGCCCTGTGTGAAACCTACATGCCCGCCGTGCAGCGGCTGCCATAAACGGACATACGACCCCACCTCGCTGGCGTTCGGCAAGCTTGCTGCCGGCACAAAAGGATCATTGCGGGCATTGACTGCCAGCGCGGGGATGCGGATGCGGTGGAGCAAGGGCTTGGCAGAGGCGCGACACCAATAGTCCTCTGTGTTTCTGAAGCCATGCAAAGGCGCGGTGAACACGTTGTCGAATGCGTGCAGATCACGCGCACTCAACAGCCTGTCACGGTCGAACAGGCCCGGATGCTGCACCAGCTTTTGCAGGGCTTTGGGAATGAGCGTACGCATAAACATGCGTGTGTACACCTGCCGGTTGAACCCCCGGCCAATCGCCCTGCCCCCGGCCGCCAGATCCAGCGGTGAGCACACCGCTGCCACGGCATCAGCACAGCGCCCTGCCTGCGCTCCGGCCTCCGCCGCCCAGCGCAACAGCGCGTTGCCGCCCAGCGAGACACCCACCGCCAGCAGCGGCCCACGATGGGCTGAACGCAGGCGCTGCAGCATCCAGCCCACCTCTTCGTAGTCACCCGAATGGTAGGCCCGGGGCGCTCGGTTGATTTCACCGCTGCAGCCGCGAAAATGGGGCAGCGCGCAGGCCCAGCCGAGTTCTCGGGCCACATCGGCGAAAGCCTCGCCGTAGTGGCTGCGGGAAGAGCCCTCCAGACCGTGGAAGACCACCAGCAACGGCCGCTGCATGCCTGGCGGCACGCCGTCTGCGAGGTAGTCCACGTCCACGAAATCTGCGTCGGGTGTCGTCCAGCGCTCGCGCCGGTACGGCAGCGTCGCCCCTGCCACACGCCGCGAATACAGCGCCGGCCAGATCGTCTGCAACTGCCCTCCGGGCAACCAGAGTGGCGCCACATAGTTCAGGGATTCCTGGGCACATTCAGCAGGTTTTTCAGGCATTTTTTCTCCCTGCACAAGCCATTCCGGCCACCCGTTGCGGCTGCGCCTGGCAAGTCACCGCTTCAAAGGGAACTGCAGGGGCACGCGTGGTGGCAGCACCGCTGTCTGCACGGCTCCATGGTCTGGGGCGGCAGTAGCCAGGCTGGTATTGTGCGTTGTCCCGGATGGCGCCAGCGCTGCCCAGGTCTTGGGGCCATGCCCGCCTTGCGGCAAAATTCAAAGGCACTTGGCTCCTTTGCAATCCCGCTTCTTCAGACACAGGCCTGCCACCATGAAACGTCTTTTTGCCCTTCTCACGGCTGCACTGCTCTTGACAGGCTGCGGCTACAACGATTTTCAGCGCCTGGACGAACAGTCCAAGGCCGCCTGGAGCGAGGTGCTCAACCAGTACCAGCGCCGTGCCGATCTGGTGCCCAACATCGTCGCCACGGTGAAGGGTGAAGCCAGCTTCGAGCAGGATACGCTGACCAAGGTGATCGAGGCCCGCGCCAAGGCCACCTCCATCCAGGTGACTCCGGCCACCCTCAATGACCCCGCGGCTTTCGCCAAATTTCAGGCTGCACAGGGAGAGCTGTCGGGTGCGCTGTCACGGCTGATGGTGGTGGCCGAGCGTTACCCCACCCTCCAGGCCAACCAGGGTTTTCGTGATTTGCGTGTGACCCTGGAAGGCACGGAAAACCGCATTACCGTGGCCCGCAACCGGTACATCCAGACCGTGCAGGAATACAACGTACTGGCGCGCAGCTTCCCCACCAACCTGACCGCCATGGCGTTCAGCTACGCTCCCAAACCCGTTTTCAGCGTACAGAACGAGGCGCAGATCGCGGCCCCCCCCGCAGTGGATTTTTCGGCATCCAAACCCTGATATTTGATCAGTTATGCCCTTGGCGTTTATTCGCTTTGCGCTATTAGCTATATTATCTATAGCAATCGACGGGAATAACGCCCGCGCCGACACGCTGCAACCCGTTCCGGCGCTCACCGCGCGCGTGCTGGACCAAACCGGCACGCTGTCCCCCGGCCAGCTGCAGGTGCTGGAGCAGCAACTGGCAGCCCTCGAACAATCCAGAGGCGCGCAGGTGGTGGTGCTGATGGTGGCCACCACGGCCCCCGAAGATATCGCCAGCTATGCCAACCGCGTTGCCAACGTCTGGAAAATTGGCCGCCACGAAGTCGGTGACGGCGTGCTGGTGCTCGTGGCCAAAGACGACCGCAAGATGCGGCTGGAGGTTGCCAAGGCGCTGGAAGGGGCCATTCCCGACATCGCCGCGGCCCGCATCATCGACACCACCATGAAGCCGCGCTTTCGCGAGGGCGATTTTGCCGGCGGCCTGCAAGCCGCTGTCACGCAGATTGCCGCCCGCATTGCCAACGAAGGCCTGCCCGAACCTCCATCGCCGGCGCGCACGCCAGCCCAGGACAACGCCATCGACTGGGGTGAATGGGCCATCTTCCTGTTTCTGGGCGTCACGGTGGTTGGTCCCGTGCTCCGCGCCCTGCTCGGCAATGCCCTGGGCACAGTGCTGACCGGGGCATTGGCGGGGGCCCTGGCTTATGTGGCCACGGCCAGTGCGCTGCTGGCTGGCCTGGCGGGGCTGGCCGCGCTGGTCTACACGCTGCTCAGCGCGTCGTCCCGCGCCATGTCCGGGCGCGGACGCGGCGGCGGCTGGGGTGGGACCCACGGTGGGGGAGGTGGCTGGAGCGGCGGATCTTCCCGCGGCGGCGGTGGCTTCAGCTCGGGTGGTGGTGGCGATTTTGGGGGCGGTGGCGCCTCGGGAGACTGGTGAAAATGGCTGGACCCTTTTCCTGGATGGGCGCCCTTGCCCGCCTGTTGCGACACCGCTGGAATGACCAGTTCGTACGCCGCGCGCTGCCGGAAAGCGCCCTGCAGCGCCTGACTGCCCGCATCGCGGACAGCGAACAGCGGCACACCGGTCAGATCCGCATCTGCGCCGAAGGCGGCCTGCCCTGGAGCTATCTGCTGCGCCAGGCGCCCGTTCGTGAGCGCGCCCTGATGATGTTCAGCAAACTGCGCGTGTGGGATACCGAGCACAACAACGGTGTGCTCATCTACCTCCTGCTGGCAGAGCACTCGATCGACATCGTCGCCGATCGGGGGCTGCACGCGCATGTCGCCAGCAGCGAATGGCAGCAGATGGTTGCCCGCATGTCATCCGCCTTCCGCGCGGGCCATTTTGAACAGGGCCTGGATCAGGCCGTGGACGAGGTGACGGCGCTGCTGTGCCGCCATTTCCCTGCCTGCGCCAGCAGGGATCGCCCCAACGAATTGCCCGACGAACCGCATATCCAGTGACTTGGATACATCACGCCATGCTTTGCCGTGGATGGCAACGCGCCCATGAAAAAACCCGGCAAAGCCGGGTTCTTTCATGGGTGACCAACCGAACGGTCAACTCACCGTTTCTGGCGGAATTTGCGCAAGGCGGCGATCTGCGCGGCCATGACGGCCAGTTCGGATTGTGCCTTGGCCAGATCGATCTCGCTCTTGGCGTTTTTCAGGGCTTCTTCTGCAGCAGCCTTGGCCGCATTGGCCTTCTCGTCGTCCAGATCCTTGCCACGGATGGCGGTGTCGGACAACACGGTCACGCAGTCGGGCTGAACTTCCAGAATGCCACCGGCCACGAAAACAAACTCTTCGCTGCCATCGGCCATTTCAATGCGCACCGAGCCGGGCTTGATGCGCGTGATCAGCGGAGTGTGGCGTGGGTACACACCCAGTTCGCCGGCTTCGCCGGGCAGCGCCACGAAACGCGCTTCACCGGAGAAGATGGACTCTTCGGCACTGACCACATCAACGTGGATGGTGTTCATCATTGCTCCTAGGAAAAGGTGGGTTGCTTGATCGCAGAGGGCTGAGCCGCCGTGGGCCGCTCAGCCACCGGGCAATCAGGCCACCTTCTTGGCCTTTTCGAAGGCTTCGTCGATGGTACCGACCATGTAGAACGCCTGTTCTGGCAGGTGGTCGCATTCGCCGTTCACGATCATCTTGAAACCACGGATGGTTTCGGCCAGGGGCACGTACTTGCCTGGCGAGCCCGTGAACACTTCGGCCACGTGGAATGGCTGCGACAGGAAACGCTGGATCTTGCGCGCGCGGGCCACTGCCAGCTTGTCTTCAGGCGCCAGTTCGTCCATGCCCAGAATGGCGATGATGTCGCGCAGTTCCTTGTAGCGCTGCAGCGTGCCCTGCACGGCGCGGGCCGTGGTGTAGTGGTCTTCGCCCACCACGTTCGGGTCCAGCTGGCGGCTGGTGGAGTCCAGCGGGTCCACGGCGGGGTAGATACCCAGCGAGGCGATGTCACGCGACAGCACCACGGTGGAATCCAGGTGGGCGAACGTCGTGGCGGGCGAGGGGTCGGTCAAGTCATCCGCTGGCACGTACACGGCCTGGATGGAGGTGATCGAACCCACCTTGGTGGACGTAATACGCTCTTGCAGGCGGCCCATTTCCTCGGCCAGCGTAGGCTGGTAGCCCACGGCGGAAGGCATACGGCCCAGCAGAGCGGACACTTCGGTACCGGCCAGCGTGTAGCGGTAGATGTTGTCCACGAAGAACAGCACGTCACGGCCTTCGTCACGGAAGGATTCCGCGATGGTCAGGCCGGTCAGGGCCACGCGCAGACGGTTGCCTGGGGGCTCGTTCATCTGGCCGTAGACCATGGCCACCTTGGACTCTTCGAGCTTCTCGAGGTTCACCACGCCGGAGTCGGCCATTTCATGGTAGAAGTCGTTCCCTTCACGGGTACGCTCGCCCACACCAGCGAACACCGACAGACCCGAGTGGGCCTTGGCGATGTTGTTGATGAGTTCCATCATGTTCACGGTCTTGCCCACGCCGGCACCACCGAACAGACCCACCTTGCCGCCCTTGGCGAACGGGCACACCAGGTCGATCACCTTGATGCCGGTTTCCAGCAGCTCTTGCGAAGGCGACAGTTCGTCGTACGCAGGGGCCTTGCGGTGGATGGATGCAGTGAGTTCCTGGCTCACGGGACCACGTTCGTCGATGGGCGCGCCCAGCACGTCCATGATGCGGCCCAGCGTTGCCTTGCCCACGGGCACGGTGATGGCGTTGCCGGTGTTGGTCACCATGATGCCGCGGCGCAGGCCGTCGGACGAACCCAGGGCAATGGTACGCACCACGCCGTCGCCCAGCTGCTGTTGCACTTCCAGCGTCAGGGCCGAGCCTTCGAGCTTCAGAGCGTCGTAAACTTTGGGCATCTGGTCGCGTGGGAACTCAACGTCCACCACCGCGCCGATACATTGAACAATCTTGCCTTGCACTTGAGCCATTTTTCGCTCCAATAAAGATGTTGGTTGAGCTGCTTACACAGCAGCGGCGCCAGCCACGATTTCCGAAAGTTCTTTCGTGATCGCTGCCTGGCGCGTCTTGTTGTAGACCAGCTTCAACTCGCCAATGACGCTGCCGGCGTTGTCGGTGGCAGCCTTCATGGCCACCATGCGCGCCGACTGCTCGGACGCCATGTTTTCCGCAACCGCCTGGTAGATCAGGGACTCGACATAACGGACCAGCAGCTCGTCAATGACGCTCTGCGCATCGGGCTCGTAGATGTAGTCCCAGCCATGCTCCGTCTTCTCGGCATGCATCTGCTCGGACGACAGGGGAAGCAACTGCTCCACCACCGATTCCTGCTTCATGGTGTTGATGAACTTGGTGTAGCTCAGGTACACCGCGTTGATCTTGCCTTCAGCGTACGCATCGAGCAGCACCTTTACAGGGCCAATGAGCTTGTCCAGATGGGGGGTGTCGCCCAGGCCCGTCACATGCGAAACCACCTTGGCGCCGACGCGGTTCAGGAAACCCAAACCCTTGTTGCCGATGGCCACGGCCTCGGTGGACACGCCAGCGCTGTGCAGTTCACGCAACTTGGTCGTCACGGCACGCAACACGTTGGTGTTCATGCCGCCGCACAGGCCCTTGTCGGTCGTCACCACAATCACGCCCGCCACCTTGGCATCGTTCACTTTCATGAACGGATGCACATATTCGGGGTTGGCGTGGCCGAGGTTGGCTGCAATGTTGCGGATCTTCTCGCTGTAGGGACGGGCGGCACGCATCCGGTCCTGCGCCTTGCGCATTTTGGATGCAGCCACCATCTCCATGGCTTTGGTGATCTTCTTGGTGTTTTCCACCGATTTGATCTTGCCGCGTATTTCCTTGCCTGCTGCCATGATGGCTCCTCGTCCGGTTTAAGCGAACGACTTCTTGAACGCGGCGATGGCTGCGGTCAATTCGGCTTCTGCGTCCTTGTCCATGGCCTTGGCCTGTTCCAGCTTGGCCAACAGCGCGGCGTGGCTGGTCTTCAGGAACTGGTGCAGGCCGTGTTCGAAGCCGAGAACCTTCTTGACATCGATGTCGTCCATGAAGCCCTTGTTCACAGCGAACAGCGTGGCGGCCATCAGCGAGATGGGCAGCGGGCTGTACTGTGCCTGCTTGAGCAGCTCGGTCACACGGGCACCGCGATCCAACTGCTTGCGGGTGGCTTCGTCCAGGTCGGAAGCGAACTGCGCGAACGCAGCCAGTTCACGGTACTGGGCCAAGTCGGTACGGATACCGCCGGACAGGTTCTTCACCAGCTTGGTCTGGGCAGCACCACCCACGCGCGACACCGAGATACCGGCGTTGATGGCGGGACGGATACCGGCGTTGAACAGGCTGGTTTCCAGGAAAATCTGGCCGTCGGTGATCGAGATCACGTTGGTAGGCACGAAAGCGGACACGTCACCCGCTTGCGTTTCGATGATGGGCAGTGCCGTCAGCGAACCGGTCTTGCCCTTGACTTCACCCTTGGTGAAGGCTTCGACGTAGTCGGCATTCACACGGGCTGCGCGCTCGAGCAGACGGCTGTGGAGATAGAACACGTCGCCAGGATAGGCTTCGCGGCCTGGTGGGCGGCGCAGCAGCAGCGAAACCTGGCGATAGGCCACGGCCTGCTTGGACAGGTCGTCATACACGATCAGTGCATCTTCGCCACGGTCACGGAAGTATTCACCCATCGTGCAACCCGAGTAGGCCGACACGTACTGCATGGCAGCCGATTCGGAGGCCGACGCGGCCACAACGATCGTGTACTCCATGGCACCGGCTTGTTCCAGTGCGCGCACCACGTTCTTGATCGACGAAGCCTTCTGGCCGATGGCGACATAGATACAGGTCACGCCCTGGCCCTTCTGGGCGATGATGGCGTCGATGGCGACGGCCGTCTTGCCGGTCTGGCGGTCACCAATGATCAGCTCGCGCTGGCCACGGCCCACGGGCACCATGGAGTCGATGGACTTCAGGCCGGTCTGCAGGGGCTGGTCCACCGATTTACGGGCGATCACGCCCGGAGCGACCTTTTCGATCACATCGGTGAGCTTGGCGTTGACAGGTCCCTTGCCGTCGATAGGCTGGCCCAGGGCATTCACCACGCGGCCGACCAGCTCGGGGCCCACCGGCACTTCCAGAATGCGGCCCGTGCACTTGACGGTGTCACCTTCGGAAATGTGCTCGTACTCGCCCAGAATCACGGCGCCGACGGAGTCGCGCTCGAGGTTCAGTGCCAGGCCATAGGACGGCTGGCCGTCAGCGGTGGCGGGGAACTCGAGCATTTCGCCTTGCATCACGTCCGACAGGCCATGAACGCGCACGATACCGTCAGACACGGACACCACGGTGCCCTGGTTGCGGATGTCGCTGCTGGCGGCCAGCCCTTCGATGCGGCTCTTGATGAGTTCAGAAATTTCTGCGGGATTGAGTTGCATGACTCTTTCCTTCTTTCTTTGGTTCGCGAAGACCTCGCCGCGTTATGCAGTGAGGGCCGCTTTCATTTGTTCAAGACGGGCCTTGACCGAAGTGTCCAGCACCTCGTCACCCACCACTACGCGAATGCCACCGATCAGGGATTCATCCTGCTGCACGGTGAGATTGAGCTTGCGGCCGAAACGCTTTTCCAGCGCAACACCGACCTCAGCCAGTGCCGCACCATCCATGGGAAAGGCGCTGTAAACCACGGCATCCGAAGAGCCGCTGCGGCGATTCACGAGGGCGCGAAACTGCGCAGCCACTTCGGGGAGCGCATTGAGACGCCCGTTGTCGATGACCGTGCGCAGGAAATTCTTCGCCATGTCGGGCAGCGCAGACCGCGCCACACCCGTGAAGACGTCAAACACCTGGTTCGCCGTCACCTTGGGGTTGTCTGCCAGCTGGCGCAACTGGGGGTTGGCGGCAATCGCCGCCAGTTCATCCACCCAGGCAGCAGTGCTGCCCAGATCGACGCCCGCACCCGCCGTAGCAGCCTTGAACAAGGCATCGGCGTAAGGGCGTGCAATGGTGGCGAGTTCAGCCATGATGTCCCCTTACAGCTCGGTCTTGAGGCGGTTGAGCAGATCGGCATGGACACCGGCATTGACTTCCTTGCGGAGAATCTGCTCGGCACCCTTGACGGCCAGTGCTGCCACCTGCTCACGCAGGGATTCGCGGGCTTGAACCGTTTGCTGCTCGGCTTCGGCGCGGGCAGCGGCAACAATCTTGTTGCCTTCCTCGGTGGCGCGGGCCTTGGCCTCTTCCACGATGGCCTGGGCACGACGGTCGGCGTCCGCAAGACGCGAGGCCGTTTCGTTGCGCGCCTGCGACAGCTCCTTCTCGACACGCTGGTTGGCAGCAGTCAGCTCGGATTTGGCACGGTCGGCAGCGGCGAGGCCATCGGCGATTTTCTGGGCTCGCTCATCCAGCGCCTTCGCGATCGGCGGCCACACGAATTTCATCGTGAACCACACCAGGATCAGGAAGACAATGGCCTGAACGAACAGGGTCGCATTGATACTCACGGCAACACCTTTCTAGAGTGGCGTTGAACGGGACTTACTTGGGCAGGTTGGCCAAGAACGTCGAAGCGAAGGGGTTGGCGAATGCGAACAGCAGAGCGATAGCCACACCGATCAGGAAAGCCGCGTCGATCAGACCGGCCAAGATGAACATCTTGGTTTGCAGTTCGTTGATCAGTTCGGGCTGACGGGCCGACGATTCGAGGAACTTGCCACCCATCAGTGCGATGCCGATGGAAGCGCCGATAGCGCCCAGACCAACGATCAGACCACAAGCCAGAGCGACGAGACCGAGAATGTTTTCCATGATGACTCCTGAGTTAAGAAAGAAAAGTTAAGGGAAAGAAAAACGAAAGGGAAACTTAGTGCGCGTTGTGCGCCTGACCAAGGTAGATCAGTGCCAGCATCATGAAGATGAATGCCTGCAAGGTGATCACCAGAATGTGGAACAGCGTCCAGATGGTGCCAGCGATGACGTGGCCCACAGGCAGCAGCACACCCGACAGCGACAGCGCAGCCGCACCACCCATGAGGGCAATCAGCATGAACACCAGTTCGCCAGCGTACATGTTGCCGAACAACCGCATGCCATGGGACACGGTGTTGGCCACATATTCAATGATCTGCATGAGCAGGTTCACCACGCCCAGGATCAAGGCGAAGATGGGATTCTTGCTGGTACCGAACGGAGCGGACACCAGCTCGTGCGCCCAGCCGCCCGCGCCCTTGACCTTCACGCTGTACCAGAAGCGCAGGACCAGCACGGCAAAAGCCAGGCCGAGGGTGGTGGACAGATCGGCGGTCGGGACGACACGCAGGTAGGCATGGCTTGGATCGTGACCAGCCGCACCGTAGATTTGGGCCCAGAGGGCGGGCAGCGCATCCACAGGCAGCATGTCCATGAAGTTCATCAGGAAGATCCAGACGAACACCGTCAGACCCAGCGGCGCGATGAACTTGCGGCTTTCGGCGTTGTGGATATTGGCCTTGGCCTGGTTATCCACCATCTCGACCAGAATTTCCACGGCCGCCTGAAAGCGACCAGGAACACCGGAAGTCGCCTTGCGAGCGGCCGACCAGAGAATCAACAGCGTGAGAGCACCCAGAACCAACCCCACGATGATGGAGTCATAGTTGAAGACAGTGAAGTCGACAATCTTGGTCTGGTTGACGTTTTGAAGATGCTGCAGGTGGTGAACGATGTATTCACTTGCAGTCGGAGCGTGCGCTTCTGCGGCCATCGGACAACTCTTCTCTCTATCAATCGGTTTTTCGGACACCAGGCCGCACCCAAAGTGCCACCCAGTACGTTTTCATTGTGATCACCATACCCACCAGCAAGGCGATCCAGTTCAATCCCGGCACCAACCGGGGGGCCGCCGCCAGCAGCGCCACTGTCAACACGATCTTGGCGACTTCCCAGCCAAAGAACCCCACCATGGCCGCCCGAGGATTGCCAGACGCCTTGCGGCGAAACACACCACGGGCAAACAGCGCAGCCGGAACCACTACCGCCAGGGCACCATAGGCTGCAGACCAGCCCACCGACGCCCTGCCCGTCAAGACCCAAGCCACCAGGGCCACCAGCATCCCAACCAGCGCCTGACCCGCCACCACCTTCCACACCGAAATGGGAGGATGGCGACTGCGCCACTGTTCAGCCTCCTGGGCCGTCAGGGGCTTGAAGTCAGATTCTTCAGCCTCAGATTCAGTTTCTGGCGCGATTGTTTTCATTGTTGAATGACACCCGCGTTAAAGACCAGAAATTTACAAAGCCTCTAATTATAAGTAAAAACCCGTGAGGCAAGACAAAAAACCTGCATTCCGGAGCCAGGATCGATGCTTGGTGCGCGCCGTTGTGGCGATGCGCCAACGCGCCATACCTGGACTCGCCACACCTTGCGCACACCCAACGGGCACAACCCGACCCACCATCCTCATGCCCTTGCGAGGCCTGTAGCGCACAATGCCAGAGCCTTGCCAGCTATTGAATCCGCAGCAGAAACCACAATCCTCAGCACCATGACATCTTCCACTCTACCGCCCGCAAACGGCATCGACCGCCAGGCCAACGATCCGCGCAAAGACTCGCTGATTGAATACCCCTCCAGGTTTCCGATCAAGGTCATGGGCGCCAAGGTGGACGGCTTCGTGCATGCAGTCACCGAGCTGGCCCGCCAGTTCGACCCGACCTTCGACGCCGCCACGATTGAACTGCGCGACAGCCGCGCCGGCAATTATCTCGGCGTCACCATCACCATCACCGCCACCAGCCGCGCACAGCTCGATGACCTGTACCGGGCCCTGTCGTCCCACCCCCTGGTCAAAGTGGTGCTGTAAGGCATGGCCATCGACATCCGCAGGCTGGGCCGGGTCGACTACGCCGCCACCGTGCAAGCCATGCAGGACTACACCGCCTGCCGCACCTCCGAAAGCCCCGACTTGCTCTGGATTTGCGAGCATGACTCGCTTTACACACAAGGTATTGCAGGAAAAAGCGATCACATACTCCAGCCGGGCGATATTCCGGTGGTGGCAACCAATCGCGGCGGGCAGGTCACCTTCCATGGCCCAGGCCAGGTGGTGGCGTATCCGCTGATCGACCTGCAGCGCGCCGGCTACTTCGTCAAGGAATATGTCTACCGTATGGAAGAGGCCGTGATCCGCACGCTGGCGCATTTTGGCGTGACGGGCCACCGCGTGGGCGGCGCCCCCGGGATCTATGTGCGCCTGGATGACCCGCACAGCCATGCGTTACTGCCCCAGCGCCCGCAAAAGCGCACCGGCGACGCAGCCCCCGTGCCCGACTTCGACGGCCTGGGCAAGATTGCCGCCCTGGGCATCAAGGTCAGCCGGCACTGCACCTACCACGGCGTGGCGCTGAATGTGGGGATGGACCTGGAGCCCTATGAACGCATCAACCCTTGCGGTTACGCAGGATTGAAAACCGTCGACCTTTCTACAATCGGGGTCCACACCACCTGGGAAGAAGCCGCGCAGGTGCTGGGCCAGCAGCTCAGCATTCGCCTCGCTCCCTGACCTCCACACGCCGTCTACACGCCATGAGCACCCCTGAAGTCGTTCGCGAAGCACAATCCACCGAAGCCTACAACCCTCTGGCCAAGCAGAAAGCTGCGGCCAAGCTGTCGCGCATTCCCATCAAGGTGGAACAGGGTGAAGTGCTCAAGAAGCCCGAGTGGATCCGGGTGAAAGCTGGCAGCCCGACCACGCGCTTCTACGAGATCAAGGAGATCCTGCGCGAGCACAAGCTGCACACGGTGTGCGAAGAGGCCTCGTGCCCCAACATCGGTGAGTGCTTTGGCAAGGGCACGGCCACCTTCATGATCATGGGCGACAAATGCACGCGCCGCTGCCCGTTCTGCGACGTGGGCCACGGCCGCCCCGACCCGCTGGACAAGGACGAGCCGCTGAACCTGGCCAAGACCATTGCCGCGCTCAAGCTCAAATACGTGGTGATCACCAGCGTGGACCGCGACGATCTGCGCGACGGCGGCAGCGGCCACTTCGTGGAGTGCATCCAGAACATCCGCGCGCTGTCGCCCAGCACGCAGATCGAGATCCTGGTGCCCGACTTCCGTGGCCGCGATGACCGCGCACTCGAGATCCTCAAGGCTGCGCCGCCCGATGTGATGAACCACAACCTGGAAACCGCGCCCCGCCTGTACAAGGAAGCCCGACCCGGCTCTGACTACCAGTTCAGCCTGAACCTGCTCAAGAAGTTCAAGGCGCTGCACCCCAACGTGCCCACCAAGAGCGGCATCATGGTGGGCCTGGGCGAGACGGACGAAGAGATCCTGCAGGTCATGCGCGACATGCGCGAGCACAACATCGACATGCTGACCATCGGCCAGTACCTGGCACCCAGCAACAGCCACCTGCCCGTGCGCCGCTACGTGCACCCCGACACCTTCAAGATGTTCGAGCAGGAGGCCTACAAGATGGGCTTCAGCCACGCTGCCGTGGGTGCCATGGTGCGCAGCAGCTACCACGCGGACCAGCAGGCGCACGCCGCCGGCGTGTAAGCCCCGCACGCGCCACCCGGTCCGCAGTTCGCCCATGGGCCCGACTGGTCTGCTCTCGCTGCGGCGCTACGGCGCATCGCCGGGCAGCCACAGCCATGACCACTTCCAGATCCTGCTCGGTCTCTCTGGCGCGCTGGACCTGGAGGTGGCGGGGCGCGGCGTGCGCGTGGCGCCCGGCGGCGGCTGCGTGATCGCACCGGGAGATCGGCACGACTTTGAATCGTCCCATGGCAGCGTGTGCCTGGTGCTCGACAGTACCCACCCTGACTGGGCGCACTGCGCCAGCCCACGCCGCGCGACCACACCGCCAGCCGACGCGCTACCCCTGGCGCATTACCTGGCCGGCGCACTGCATCAAGGCCGCCCCCTGGCGCAAGCCCACGGCCCCGCCCTGCTGCTGGAGGCTTGGTTGGGCAGCCCCTACCCCGACGCCCCCCTGCGCAGCCCCACGCGGCGCCGTGCCATCGACTGGCCCGCGCTGCAGCAATGGGCCGCGCAACAATGGCACCGTGAACTGACCGTAGCCGACCTGGCGGCCCAGGTGCACCTGAGCTCCAGCCAGTTTGCCGCCCGCTGCCGGGACGACCAGGGCATGGGTGCCATGGCCTGGTTGCGGGGCCAGCGGCTGGCACAGGCCCGGCTGCTGCGCAGCAGCGGCATGGCGGTGGCCGAGGTAGCGCGGCGCACGGGCTACCGTTCGCCCTCGGCGCTCACGGCCGCTTTGCGCCGCCACAGCAACCCCTGACGCGCGACGACAGACCGCCGTTGCGCGACGACCGGTGCGCGTAAGCTCGGCCCATGCAAGCCAACCTCTATGCCCTGGGCGCCATCGCCCTGTGGGCCTCGCTCGCCTCGCTGGGCGTGTCGCTCACCCATGTTCCACCGTTTCTGCTCACGGGCATCGCGCTCATCGTCGGCAGCGTGCCTGCGTGGCCGTTTGTGCTGCGCGACCCTTCGCAGTGGCGCATTCCTGCACGCACACTGGCGCTGGGGGTGTATGGCCTGTTTGCCTACCACTTCCTGCTGTTCATCGCGCTGCGCCACGCGCCGCCGGTCGAGGCCAACCTGGTCAACTACCTATGGCCGCTGTTCATCGTGGTGCTGGCGCCCGTGGTGCTGCCCGGCGTGGCGCTGCGCCTGCCGCATGTGCTGGCGGCCCTGCTGGGTTTTGGCGGTGCGGCCATTGCCATCGTGGGCGGGCGCGAGCTGAGCGGCACGCTGGCCTGGGGCTACCTGCCCGCGCTGGCGGCGGCGTTCATCTGGGCGACCTATTCGCTGCTGACCAAGCGCGTGGCCACCTTCCCGACCACGGCCATCGGCCTGTTTGGCCTGGTGTCGGGCGCGCTCTCGCTGCTGTGCCACGCCGTGCTGGAGCCTGCCGTGGCGCTGCAGCCGCGCGACTGGGCGCTGCTGGCAGTGCTGGGCCTGGGGCCGCTGGGGGCCTCGTTCTTTCTGTGGGACAAGGCGCTCAAGCTCGGGGATGCGCGGCACATCGGCATCCTGAGCTACATCACACCGCTGGCATCCACCGCGCTGCTGCTGGTGGTGAGCGGCCGCCCCTTCAGCTGGAGCATTGCGCTGGCCACGGTGATGATCATCGGCGCGGCGGTGATGGGGATGCGGGCACGCTGATCAAGAATTTCAAGGAAACGGGCATTCCGCGCTTATCCCCAAAGCGCCAAAAGCTATACATTTAATAGCAACGAAGTACGCTATGACACCAGCAGCGCGGCGGGCTCGTCACCTGCGAGCACCTGCTGCGCCCATGGTGCCAGCTTGCGGGTGTCGGCCCGCAGAATTTCCTGCTTCACGGCCAGGATCTGCGCCGGGTGCATGGAGAAGCTGCGCAGCCCCAGCCCCAGCAGCAGGCGGGTCATGGTCACATCGCCCGCAGTTTCGCCGCACACGCACACGCTCTTGCCCTGGCGCTCGCCCTCGGCAATCACATCGGCCACCAGGCGCAGCACGGCCGGGTGCAGCGGGTCATACAGGTGCGCCACCGCCTCGTCGGCGCGGTCAATGGCCAGCGTGTACTGGATGAGGTCGTTGGTGCCGATGGACAGGAAATCGAAATAGTGGAGGAAGCTGCGCACCATCAGCGCGGCCGCCGGCACCTCGATCATGGCGCCCAGCTGCACCGGGCCGTAGGGCACGCCCCGGGCATCGAGTTCGGCGCGCGCCAGTTCGACCTGGGCCAGCGTCTGCTCGATTTCGTGGCGATGCGCCAGCATCGGAAACAGCAGCTTCACCTGCCCATAGGCCGCCGCGCGCAGCACGGCGCGCAGCTGGTTGCGGAACATGGACGGATCGGCCAGGCTCCAGCGGATGGCACGCAGGCCCAGCGCAGGGTTCAGGTGCGTGTCCTTGCCCCCTTTGTCGAGCGGTTTGTCGGCGCCCACGTCGATGGTACGGATGGTGACCGGCAGGCCCTGCATGCCGTCAATCGCCTCGCAATACGCGCGGTACTGCTCGTCTTCGCCGGGCAGGTTGCCATTCTTGCCCATGAACAGGAATTCACTGCGAAACAGGCCCACCCCCACGGCGCCCGCGCGCACGGCAGCGGCGGCATCACCGGGCTGTTCAATGTTGGCCAGCAATTCGATCTTGTGGCCATCGATGGTGATGGCGGGCGTATGGCGCAGGCGTGCCAGGCGCTCGCGCTCCAGCGCCACCTGGCGCTGGCGAAAACCGTATTCGGCCAGGATGATGGGCGATGGGTCGACGATCACCACCCCGGCATCGCCGTCGATGATGACCCAGTCGTCCTGGCGCACCAGCTGGCTGGCCGCACGCGCACCCACCACCGCCGGGATGTCCATGCTGCGCGCCACGATGGCGGTGTGCGAGGTCTTGCCGCCCACGTCGGTCACGAAGCCGGCGAACACGCTCTGCTTGAACTGCAGCATGTCGGCCGGGGACAGGTCGTGCGCCACCAGCACCAGCGGTACATCGACCGTATCGTCGAGCAGCAGGTCCTGCTGGGTCTTGCGCGGGCTGCTGGCAGGCGGCGCGACAGGGCTGGCCACGCCCTTCATGTAGCGCAGGATGCGCTCGACCACCTGCTCCAGGTCGGCCTTGCGTTCGCGCAGGTAGTCGTCTTCCATTTCGTCGAACTGGCGCGCAATCAGTTCGAACTGCGTGGTCAGCGCCCATTCGGCGTTGTACAGGCGCTCGGAGATCCAGTGCTTGACCCCGCCGGTGAGCATCTCGTCCTGCAGCAGCATCAGGTGCACGTCCAGCAGCGCGGCCAGCTCGGGTGGCGCATCGTGCGGCATGTCGGCCTGCAGGCGCTGCAACTCCTCGGCCACCGCGTTGCGCCCCTGGCGCACCCGCTCGATTTCCGCCGCCACCTGCTCGGGCTGGATGAAATAGTGCGCCACATCCACGCGGCTGGACGCCACCAGCACGGCCCGGCCTATGGCGATGCCCCGTGCAACCGCAAGACCGTGGACGGAAAACGTCATCGAAGATCCTTTTCTGGCAAGCGTTCAACCACCGCGTTGCCCGCACGCATCCCGGAGGAACCGCCTCCCGCGCGATCGGGGCGCAGGGGGCTCACCGTCATTCCCCTTCGCCAAACTTGTCGGCGATCAGCGCGAGCAACGCATCCATGGCCTCCTGTTCGCGCTCGCCAATGGTCTCGATTTCAATCTCGGTGCCCATGCCCGCGGCCAGCATCATCACGCCCATGATGCTCTTGGCATTGATGCGGCGATCGCCCCGGCTCATGAAAACATCGCAGGGAAAGCTGCCCGCCAGCTTGGTCAGCTTGGCAGACGCCCGGGCATGCAGGCCCAGCTTATTGTTGATGGTCGTGCGGGTCTTGATCATGGGAGTTTCGTCGAGTCTGGTTCTGCGGCGCTGCAATGGCCACCTGCATCACCCCCTGGGTGCCACCCACCACAGCGCGGGTCACCACGGCATCGAGGGGTTCAGCGCGGTAGCTCACGGCACGCAGCAGCATGGGCAGGTTCACGCCCGCTACAAGGCGCGAGCCCACGCCGTCCACCAGGCGCTGGGCGATATTGCAGGGCGTGGCGCCAAACAGGTCGGTCAGCACCAGCGTGGAATGGGGCCCCAGCTGCTCCAGCAAGCGGCGTGCCTGGGCCAGGCTGGCTTCAGGCGCCGCGTTGGGCTGCACGTCCAGCGCCACCACACTGTCGCCGCAGTCGGCAAACACGTGCAGTGCACATTCACGCAAGGCATGGGCCAGCGGGGCGTGGGCAATGATGAGAATGCTGGTGCTCATGGTGTGATGGTTTGCCTTGCATTATGGCGGGCCGAATGGAGTCCACCACGGTCAGCCCGATGGCCGCGCGCAATGGCATCGGGCTCACTGCAAATTCAGGCCGGCAAAAAGGGCATTGGCCACGTCAGGCCGGGGCTTGTCGGTGTACACCACGGCGTGGTACAGCCGCACCTCTTGGCCCAGCGCGCGCGCAAACCACACGCCCTGCACCGTCACCGCCGCGCCATCCGCACGCCGGCCCTGCGCCACCAGGCGCACCGAGGACGGCAATGGCAACGTGCCCGCGAACGCAAACGGCTGCTCGGAGAGCACGCTGGCAGCCTCCAGGCGCGCCAGCACCGCTGCCCGCCAGTGCGCCAGCGCGACATCGGCACGGGCCGGATCGGGCAGCGCGGCGTGCGAGATGGCAAACGTGGCGCTGTCGGCTTCGCAGCCCGCCATGGCCAGCTCCACCGGTACCCCCGCCATTTCCACGGTGCGCGTGGCGTGGTCGGGCTTGCACGGCAGGGTGGCCGTGAGCGCAGCGCCGGCTAGCGGCACGCTGCGCCAGTTCAGTGCGGGGCTGCATGCCGCCAGCAGCAGGGCCGCAGCCCAGGGCAATGTCCGGTTCATGGTCCGATTATGGGCAACAGCGCATGGCCGCAAAACGACTTGTGCACCAGAAGGCGAACTTTTATGGTGCAACGCGATCTGTCTTCCAGGGTCATAAAGGGCTGCGGAACTGGCGGGGCAGGCAGTCCTGCACAATGCGGGCTTGGGCGCTTGCCCACCGCTTTTTTGGATGAGGATGTCATGGGTATCAAGCATTGGGCAGTCGGCGCCGCATTGGTGGCTTTCGCGGGCGTGGGCGCATGGGTGTATCTGGACGCCGGGCGCTCGGTGGCACCGGAATCCACGTTTGTGCTGCTGGACGGCTCCAGCCAGACCACCGCCGACCTGCGCGGCAAGGTGACGCTCGTCAATTTCTGGGCCACCAGCTGCACCACCTGCGTAGCGGAAATGCCCGAAATCATCGCCACCCACAACAAATTCCACACCAAGGGCTTCGACACCCTGGCCGTGGCCATGAGCTACGACCCGCCCAGCTACGTGGTGAATTTTGCCGAATCGCGCAAGCTGCCGTTCAAGGTGGCGCTCGACAACACGGGCGCGGTGGCCAAGGCCTGGGGCGATGTGCGCCTGACGCCCTCGACGTTCATCGTGAACAAGCGCGGCGAGATCGTGAAGAGCTATGTCGGCGCCCCCGACTTTCCAGAACTGCACCGGCTGATCGAGAAGCTGCTGGCGGAAACCTGAGCTGGCACGGCTCCCCGCACCTGACGCCAAAGGACTGTCTTCGTCCAACAGGCTTTTGGTGCCGGAGGGGAAAGCGCAAATGCTATTTATTTTATAGCATCCGCTATCCCGACCCGTTCGTCACCATCCCGCGGTCTGGCATCTACGGCGGGGTATTGCGCAATGGCCCTGGGGGTGGCGGCATTCGCCGTCATGGCCTTGGGTGCGGGCGCCGCGCGAAATGCCACGGCCGCGTGAGGCTTGATGGATGAAAAAGTGACTTCCGCAGGTGCCGCTACACTGATTCCTTTGAATCAGCCAGCCTGCGTTGTGGAAAAGCTACCTGTCACCCTGCTGACCCCGTCCCTCCCCCACGAGCTGGATGCGGTGCGTGCCATCTTCCGGGAATATGCCGATAGCCTCGGCATCGACCTGTGCTTTCAGGATTTCGAGACCGAACTGGCCCAGCTGCCAGGTGAATATGCCCCACCGCGCGGGGATTTGCTGCTGGCCGAGGTCGATGGATCCATTGCCGGCTGCTGCGCATTGCGTCCGCTGGACGCGGCAGATTATCCCAATGCCGCTGAAATGAAACGCCTGTATGTGCGCAAGGCGTTTCGGGGGTTCGGCCTGGGCCGGCAACTGGCCGAGGCCGCGCTGGATGCGGCCCGGGCAAAAGGTTATGCCTGCGTGCTGCTCGACACGCTGGACGACATGGAATCCGCGCGGGCCCTGTATGCCGACCTCGGTTTCGAGGACATTCCACCCTACTACCACAACCCCATTGCCGGGGCCCATTACCTCAAGGCGGACATCCTTTGAAGCCAATAGACTGCCAGCGCTTATAAACCAAACGCCAGCAGCTATTTATTTTATAGCAACCTTCAACCCTTGGCTTGCGCCAGCAGCGTGTCGGCGTCGCTCACGGCAAACTGCCCAGGCGCTTCGATATTGAGCGTGACGACCTTGCCGTCGCGCACCAGCATCGAATAGCGGTTGCTGCGCAACCCCAGGCCCTTGCCCGTCAGATCCAGTGTCAGGCCCGTGGCCTTGGCGAAGGCGGCATCACCGTCGGCCAGCATGCGCACCTTGTCGCCGGTTTTCTGGTCGCGGGCCCAGGCGCCCATGACAAAGGCGTCGTTGACGCTCACGCACCAGATCTCATCCACGCCAGCCGCCTTGAACTCGGCCGCCTTCGCCAGATAACCGGGCACATGCTTGGCCGAGCAGGTGGGCGTAAAGGCGCCAGGCAGGGCAAACAGTGCAATGGTCTTGCCGGCGGTGGCCTTGTCCACGGGCACGGGGTTGGGGCCAATGCTGCAGCCTTCGCCCTCGACTTCCGAGTATTCCATCAGGGTGGTGGCAGGCAGGGTATCACCGACTTTGATCATCTTCATCTCCAAGAAACTGGGGCAGTCCGCCGGGGTGCAATGTGCACCCCACAAAGCAAAACGACCCACATTGTGGGTCGTTTTGAAGGTCCTTGCAGGCTTGCGCCCTTAGGGCTTAGAGCAGGCCGGCCTTTTGCACCAGACGGGTCGCGACCCAGTTCTTGGTCTTGGAGAGCGGACGGCTCTCGGTGATTTCGATCACGTCGCCGATATGGAAGTCACCGTTTTCGTCGTGGGCGTGGTACTTGCTCGACTTGGCAACGATCTTGCCGTAGAGCTCGTGCTTCACACGGCGCTCGACCAGCACCGTCACGGTCTTTTGACGCTTGTCGCTGACCACCTTGCCAATCAAGGTGCGCTTGAGGGATTTTTTAGGTTCCGTCATGATGGCTCCTTACTTGGCGGCTTGCTTTTCAGCAAGAATGGTCTTGGCGCGAGCGATGTCGCGACGGGTGGTACGCAGCGTGTTGGTGTTACCCAGTTGCTGCGTAGCCTTCTGCATGCGCAGACCGAAATGGGCTTTTTGCAAGGCCTTGATTTCGGTTTCGATGCCGGCAACGTCTTTTTGGCGCAGTTCAGTAGCTTTCATTGCATGTTCTCCTGAATTACGAGCCAATCAGGCGGCTGACAAAGGTGGTGCGCAGCGGCAGCTTGGCGGCAGCCAGGCGGAACGCTTCACGGGCCAGTTCTTCAGGCACACCCACGATTTCAAAAACGATCTTGCCGGGCTGGATTTCAGCCACGTAGTACTCGGGGTTGCCCTTACCGTTACCCATACGCACTTCTGCGGGCTTGGTAGAGATGGGCTTGTCCGGGAACACGCGGATCCAGATACGGCCGCCACGCTTGACGTGACGGGAAATCGCACGGCGTGCAGCTTCGATCTGGCGGGCCGTCAGACGGCCACGATCGGTGCACTTCAGACCGAAATCACCGAACGCAACGGAGGCACCCCGCGTTGCGACGCCGGTGTTACGGCCTTTTTGCTCCTTGCGGTATTTGCGGCGAGCAGGTTGCAGCATCTTTATTCTCCTTTGCCGTCCGCTGCTGTAGCGGGCGCGTCAACTTTACGAACGCGCTTAACGGCGGTTGCATCGGCACCACCGGCGCCGACGGGCTTGTCGCTGCCATCGGCAGGGGCGCTGTTGGCACCCATGGGACGACGGGGACCACGGCCTGCACCTGGACGGTCGCCACCTGGGCGGCCATCACGGCGCGGGCCACGTGGGCGACGCTCTTCTTCCGGACGTGGGGTTTCCACGGCGGGCAGATCGTTGCGACCCAGGGTGTCACCCTTGTAGACCCAGACCTTGACGCCGATCACACCATAGGTGGTCTTGGCTTCGGAGGTACCGTAGTCGATATCGGCACGCAGCGTGTGAAGTGGCACGCGGCCTTCGCGGTACCACTCGCAGCGAGCGATTTCGATACCGTTCAGACGACCGGACGACATGATCTTGATGCCCTGGGCACCCAGACGCATGGCGTTCTGCATGGCGCGCTTCATGGCGCGGCGGAACATGATGCGCTTTTCGAGCTGCTGCGTGATGCTGTCGGCGATCAGCTTGGCATCGATTTCAGGCTTGCGCACTTCTTCGATGTTCACTGCGACCGGCACGCCCAGGCGCGACGCGAGTTCCTTCTTCAGGTTCTCGATGTCTTCACCCTTCTTGCCGATCACCACGCCCGGACGTGCCGAGTAAATGGTGATGCGGGCGTTCTTGGCGGGGCGCTCGATCAGGATGCGCGACACAGCCGCGTTCTTGAGCTTGGCCTTCAGGTACTCGCGCACCTTGATGTCTTCGGCCAGCATGCCCGCGAAATCGCGGTTGCTGGCGTACCAGCGGCTGGACCAGTTGCGGCTGACCGCGAGGCGGAAGCCGGTAGGATGGATTTTCTGTCCCATAGTCTTCCTTGGCCTCAGTTACCAACCGTCACGTACACATGGCACGTGGGCTTGCTGATGCGGTTGCCGCGGCCTTTGGCGCGCGCGGTGAAGCGCTTGAGCGTGGTGCCTTGTTCGACGTAGATGGTCTTGACCTTCAGTTCGTCGATGTCGGCGCCATCGTTGTGTTCGGCATTGGCGATCGCCGATTCCAGAACCTTCTTGACGATGCCCGCAGCTTTTTTCTGCGTGAACGTCAGGATGTTCAGGGCCTGGTCCACCTTCTTGCCGCGGATCAGATCAGCGACCAGACGGCCTTTGTCGACCGACAGACGGACGCCCCGGAGGACTGCACGTGTTTCAGACATGGTCGTTCCTTATTTCTTCTGGACTTTTTTGTCCGCGGGGTGACCCTTGAAGGTGCGCGTCAGGGCGAATTCGCCCAGCTTGTGGCCCACCATCTGGTCGGTGACGTAGACAGGTACGTGCTGCTTGCCGTTGTGCACGGCGATGGTCAGACCGATGAACTCGGGCAGAACCATGGAGCGACGCGACCAGGTCTTCACTGGTTTCTTGTCCTTGGTGGCAACGGCCTTTTCGACCTTGGCCAGCAAGTGATGGTCAACAAATGGACCCTTTTTAAGAGAGCGAGTCATCTGTTACCCCTTACTTCTTGCGACGCGACACAATCATGACCTGTGTGCGCTTGTTGTTACGGGTGCGATAACCCTTGGTCAGATTGCCCCAAGGATCGACTGCATGGCGGCCTTCGCCGGTGCGGCCTTCGCCACCACCGTGAGGGTGATCCACCGGGTTCATGGCCACGCCGCGAACCGTAGGACGAATACCCATCCAGCGCTTCACACCGGCCTTGCCCAGTTGGCGCAGGCTGTGCTCTTCGTTGGCCACTTCGCCAATGGTGGCGCGGCATTCGATGTGGATCTTGCGGACTTCACCGGAACGCATGCGCACCTGGGCGTAGATGCCTTCACGGGCCAGCAGCGTTGCCGAAGCACCTGCCGAGCGGGCGATCTGGGCACCGGCACCGGGCTTGAGCTCGATGCAGTGGATGGTCGAGCCCACAGGGATGTTGCGGATAGGCAGCGTGTTGCCTGCGCGGATCGGGGCTTCCGAACCGCTCATCAGCGTTGCGCCGGCTTCCAGGCCACGGGGGGCAATGATGTAACGACGCTCGCCGTCGGCATAGCACACCAGGGCGATGTGGGCCGTACGGTTCGGATCGTATTCAATGCGCTCAACCTTGGCGGCGATGCCGTCCTTGTTGCGCTTGAAGTCCACCACGCGGTAGTGGTGCTTGTGACCACCGCCCTTGTGGCGCGTCGTGATGTGACCGTTGTTGTTACGACCGGCCTTCTGGAACTGAGGCTCCAGCAGAGGGGCGTACGCTTCACCCTTGTACAGGTGGTCACGCGTGACCTTCACCACAGCACGTTGGCCGGGCGAAGTGGGTTTCATCTTGATGACAGCCATGATTACGCGGCCTCCCCGGACAGGTTCAGCTCTTGACCTGGCTGCAGCGTGACGTATGCCTTGCGAACATTGTCGCGGCGGCCAACGGTCTTGCCGAAGCGCTTGGTCTTGCCTTTGGTGTTCACCACAGAAACGCCCTTGACCTCGACCTTGAACATCAATTCCACAGCGGCCTTGATTTCTGGCTTGGTTGCGTTCTGCAGCACCTTGAACGTCACAGCATTGGACTTCTCGGCAACCATGGTGGCCTTTTCGGACACGATGGGAGCGACCAATACTTGCATCAGACGACCTTCGTCAAACTTGAGTGTGCTCATGCGAACATCTCCTTGAGTTTGTCGATTGCACCCTTGGTGACGAGCACTTTCTTGAAACGGACCAGCGACACGGGATCGGCGTAACGGGGCTCGACGACGAGCACGTTCACCAGATTGCGCGAAGCCAGGTACAGGTTTTCATCGACTTCATCGGCGATCACCATCACCGATTGCAGGTTCATCGCCTTGAACTTGTCGGCCAGGACCTTGGTCTTGGGCGAATCCAGCTTCAGCGAATCGACCACCGCCAGGCGGCCTTCGCGGGCCAGCTGCGACAAGATGGCAGACATACCAGCGCGGTACATCTTCTTGTTGATCTTCTGCGTGAAGTTTTCATCAGGCATGTTCGGGAAAATCCGACCGCCCCCGCGCCACAGTGGCGAGGAAGTCATACCTGCACGTGCGTTACCCGTACCCTTTTGCTTGAAAGGCTTCTTGGTCGAGTGACGGACTTGCTCGCGGTCCTTCTGGGCGCGAGTGCCTTGGCGTGCGTTGGCCTGGTAGGCCACCACGATCTGGTGCACCAGATCTTCGTTGTATTCACGACCGAACACGGTTTCGGGAACATCCAGCTTGGATGCGCCTTGGCCCTGGTCATTCAGGAGTTCGAGCTGCATTAGTTCGCTCCTTTGGAGGCTTTGGCCTTGATGGCGGGACGCACGGTCACGAACCCACCCTTGGAGCCCGGAATGGCGCCCTTGATCAAGAGCAGTTGACGCGCTTCGTCGATGCGGATGACATCGAGGTTTTGCGTGGTCTTGGTGACGTCGCCGAGGTGGCCCGTCATGCGCTTGCCGGGGAACACGCGACCGGGGTCTTGTGCCATACCGATCGAGCCAGGCACGTTGTGCGAACGGCTGTTACCGTGCGACGCGCGCTGCGAGCTCATGTTGTGGCGCTTGATGGTACCGGCGTAGCCCTTACCGATGGAGGTGCCCTGCACGTCCACCTTCTGGCCGACAGCAAAGACATCCGCCACAGGCACTGCAGCACCGGCGGCGTACTTGCCAGCGGTTTCTGCGGTCACGCGGAATTCCTGGATGATTTCACCGGCTTCCACACCTGCCTTGGCAAGGTGGCCGGCTTCTGGCTTGGTCACGCGCGATGCTTTGCGCGAACCGAACGTGACCTGCAGGGCCACGTAGCCATCGTTCTCTTGGGTTTTGACCTGGGTAACGCGGTTGTTGGACACATCCACCACCGTGACAGGCACTGCGTCCCCATCATCGGTGAACAGACGCATCATGCCCACTTTGCGACCCAGCAACCCGAGGGAGTTGCTCAGACTCATTTGTTTCTCCAAAACTTCCACCGCCGCAACTTCAATTGGCTGCAGCGTTTGCACTCGCGTGCATGAAAGACGGTTAATAAAACTCCACACGAAGAACGCCCATGAAAGGCGCAAATCAAGCGAAGCCCTAAAGTATAACGCGAACTGCTTTTTCAAGCAAGTTCGCGTTATCGAGACATTGCCTGAGGGGCTGGCCCCTCAGGCAACAGCCATTACTGCAGCTTGATTTCGACGTCCACGCCAGCGGGCAGGTCGAGCTTCATCAGGGCGTCAACGGTCTTGTCCGTCGGGTCCACGATGTCCATCAGACGCTGGTGCGTGCGGATTTCGAGCTGGTCGCGGCTGGTCTTGTTGACGTGCGGCGAGCGCAGGATGTCGAACCGCTTCATGCGCGTCGGCAGAGGCACGGGGCCCTTGACGATGGCGCCGGTGCGCTTGGCGGTATCAACGATCTCGGCAGCCGACTGGTCGATCAGCTTGTAGTCAAACGCCTTCAGGCGGATGCGGATTTTTTGCTGGGACATGGCAAGTTCCTTGTTCTGCTTATGAATTAAGCAATGATCTTGGCCACGACGCCCGCGCCCACGGTACGGCCGCCTTCACGGATAGCGAAGCGCAGACCTTCTTCCATGGCGATGGGGTTGATCAGCTTGACGGTGATCGACACGTTGTCGCCAGGCATGACCATTTCCTTGTCGGCTGGCAGCTCGATGGCGCCGGTCACGTCGGTCGTGCGGAAGTAGAACTGAGGGCGGTAGTTGTTGAAGAAGGGGGTGTGGCGGCCGCCTTCATCCTTGCTCAGAACGTACACCTCAGCCGTGAAGTGGGTGTGGGGCTTGATCGAGCCGGGCTTGCACAGCACCTGGCCGCGTTCCACGTCTTCGCGCTTGGTGCCGCGCAGCAGCAGGCCCACGTTGTCGCCAGCCTGGCCCTGGTCCAGCAGCTTGCGGAACATTTCCACGCCGGTGCAGGTGGTCTTGACGGTGTCCTTGATACCGACGATTTCGATTTCTTCGCCGACCTTGATGATGCCGCGCTCGATACGGCCGGTCACCACGGTGCCGCGGCCGGAGATGGAGAACACGTCTTCCACGGGCATCAGGAAGGAGCCGTCCACTGCGCGCTCGGGCGTGGGGATGTAGGTGTCCAGGGCTTCGGCCAGCTTCATGATGGCTTCTTCACCCAGCTTGCCCTTGTCGCCTTCCAGGGCGAGCTTGGCGGAACCGCGGATGATCGGGGTGTCGTCGCCAGGGAAGTTGTACTTGTCGAGGAGTTCGCGCACTTCCATTTCGACGAGTTCGAGCAGCTCTTCGTCGTCCACCATGTCGCACTTGTTCAGGAACACGATGATGTAGGGCACGCCCACCTGGCGGGCCAGCAGGATGTGTTCGCGGGTCTGGGGCATGGGGCCGTCAGCGGCCGAGCACACCAAAATGGCGCCGTCCATCTGGGCTGCGCCGGTGATCATGTTCTTCACGTAGTCGGCGTGGCCGGGGCAGTCCACGTGGGCATAGTGGCGGTTGGCCGTCTCGTATTCCACGTGGGCGGTGTTGATCGTGATGCCGCGGGCCTTTTCTTCAGGTGCCGCGTCGATCTGGT
>NZ_AUEX01000030.1:0-47863 GCF_000426205.1 Acidovorax sp. JHL-9 | reverse complement strand
CAAGGTCATTCCGTTCTTCGCCTTCCCGCCAGAGGTGCGGCGCGTGATCTATACGACCAATGCGATTGAGAGCGTGAATGCGCGGCTGCGAAAGATCATCAAGACGCGCGGGCACTTCCCCAGCGATGACGCGGCCACCAAGCTGATCTGGCTGGCACTGCGCAACATCACCGAGGACTGGGGACGGGCGGCCAACCACTGGAAATCAGCGATGAACCAATTCGCGATCCTCTACGAAGATCGGTTCACGAAATCGAGCACGTAAGATAGTCAACCAGCTTCACGAAATCGGTGAAGGTTCAATGAGCCTCACACACAGAAATTCGGACAGGCCCGAGGGCGGCGGGAATAAATCACCACCCCCATGTGTTTGTCCGCATGCAGGCCGCATTTCGCACTCGCCTGCCCCTTGTCCGGAGAACCCCATGAAAAAGCTCTTGCCCATCACCGCACTCTTTGCACTTGCCGCCTGTTCCTCCATGGCCCAGTCACCCGTCAAATCCATGGATGGCGTGCTGGTCGGCGCTGGCGATATGACGCTCTACACCTTTGACCGCGACACCGCGGGCAGCGGAAAGTCCGTCTGCAACGGCCCCTGTGCCACCAACTGGCCACCCGTGATGGCAGCCCCCGCGCAAGCCAGCGGCGACTACAGCGTCATCACCCGCGACGACGGAAAAACCCAGCTGGCTTACAAGGGAAAACCGCTGTACTACTGGTCCAAGGACGCGAAACCCGGCGACAAGACCGGCGACGGTTACAACCAGGTCTGGCACGCTGCGCGCCCCTGAACCCTTCCCCCCTGCCGCTGACATCGCGCCATGGACCGCACCCAGGTTGTCGAGCAGCTTCCCGGCCTGCGCCGCTATGCCCGGGTGCTGACGGGCGACTCCTGGGCGGCCGACGATCTCGTGCAGGACACGCTGGAGCGGGCCTGCAGCAAATGGCGGCTGTGGCGCAGCGGCAGTGATTTGCGCGCCTGGCTGTTCACCCTGATGCACAACCTGTACCTCAACCAGCGCCGCGCCATGCCCTCCTTGCAGCGGCTGGAGATGGAGGACGTTCAGGACACCCTCCAGGCCAGTGCACGCCCTTCGGACGATGCGCTCGATCTGGAGCGCTGCCTGCAACGCCTGCCTGCCGAGCAGCGCGCCGTGCTGCTGCTGGTGACGCTGGAAGACCTCAGCTACGAGGACACTGCCCGCATTCTGGACATTCCGGTGGGCACCGTCATGTCGCGGCTGTCGCGCGCGCGCCGCCGCCTGCGCGCACTCATGGAACGCACGCCCGCGCCCGTGCCAGGCCAGCCACCCGTGCTGCGCCGCCTCAAATGATTCGGGCCTCTGCCATGGACCACTCCACCCCCTTCCCTGCCGGCCCTGACCATGCATGGCACGCACTGGTGGACGGCCGGCTGCCCCCCGCCGACGCCCGGGCGCTACAGCAGCAACTGGCTGCCGATGCCCCGGCACAGGCCACTGTCGCGCAGTGGCAGGCCCAGCGCCGGCAGTTGCGCGCCCTGCACCAGGACATGCTGGATACGCCCGTGCCCGATGCGCTGCTGCAGTCCCTGGCGCGTGCCACGGCGCGCAGGGCCGAGCGGCATCGCCAATGGTGGCGCTGGGGCGGCATGGCGGCCTCGGTGCTGGTGGCGTTTGCACTGGGATGGGCGGGCCGGGGCCAGTGGCCAGCGGCGGCGCCCAACGGCCTCCTGGCCCTGAACGCAGGCACACCCCAGCAGCGATTTGCGGTGCAGGCCGCCGTGGCCCATGCCGTGTACCAGCCCGAACAGCGCCATCCCGTGGAGGTGCCGGCCGCCCAGCAGGAGCATCTGGTGCAATGGCTCTCCAAGCGCTTGGGGCGCCCCCTGAAAGTGCCGGTGCTGACGGCACAGGGCTACGACCTGGTGGGGGGGCGGCTGCTGCCCGGTGATACCGGCGCACGCGCGCAATTCATGTACCAGAATGGCGCCGGCGAACGCGTCACGCTGTACTTGGGCACGCTCGACGATCCACAGGCAGCACGGGCCACGGTCTTTCAATTTTACAGCGAGCGGAATGTCTCCAGCTTCTACTGGTTGGACCAGGGCTTTGGCTACGCGCTCAGCGCAGATTTACCGCGACCGGCGCTGCAGACATTGGCCATAACTGTTTACAAACAGCTCAGCGCAGCGCCGTCCACTGGTCCCGCCAGTACCTACGGGCCGGTCAAGGGCTCCTGAACCCACAGGGCACAGGCCTTATTGCTGCGCCCTGAAACCACTACGGGTCCAGAACAGCGTCTCATGGGTGCCAAACAATGGCTCTGGAACGTCCCAGGAGGAACTCCCGGTTCATATCCACCACCTGTCGGAGATAGTCCCACAATGCCTTGATGCGGGCCAACTCGCGCCGCTCTGCCGGGGCTACAAGCCAAAAGCTGCGCGTGATGTCCACCTCATCGGGCAGGATGGGCAACAGGTCCTTCTCAGAGCTGGCAAGAAAACAGGGCAGCATCGCAATCCCCAGGCCGGAACGAGCAGCCTGCATCTGCGCGATCACGCTGGTGCTGCGCAAAAAGGGGCGGGCCAAAGGCAGCCATTTGCGCAAACTGACCTGCTGATCGGTGAAGAGCAGGTCATCCACATAGTCAATCCAGCGGTGGTTCGCAAGGTCCGACACGCTCACAATGGCAGGCTGCTGCTGCAGATAAGCTTGTGTTGCATAAGGAAGCAGGCGGTATTCAGCCAGTTTGCTGACCACGAAACTGTCGGTGGTGGGGCGATCGACCGTGACGGATGCATCGGCCTCGCGCTTGGACAGGTTCACATTGCGCGGCATGGGCAGCAAATCGACCGTGATGGCCGGGTGGCGCGTGCAGAAATGCGCCAGATGCGGCGCCAGAAAATAGCTGCCAAACGCCTCGGTAGCGCCCAGCCGGATTTCGCCCGTGAGCGCAATGTTGTCGCCAAACACATCCGACTCCACCGCCGAGAGCGTGCTCTCCAGCTTCTCGACATGCTCCAGCAGACGGTGCCCGGCACTGGTGAGGCGGTGGCCCTGCGAGTTGCGGTCAAACAGCTTGGAGCCGATGTCTCCTTCCAGCCGGTGCAGCCGCCGCGAGATGGTGGACTGGTTCAGACCCAGTGCGTGCGAGGCCTCTAGCGCCGACCGGGCCCGCGCCACGCCCAGAAACACCCGCAAATTGTCCCAGTCAAAGTGGTTCATGGACCCTCCACGCTTTGCAATTATGCATATCAATGCAGTGAATTTTACAAAACACAATGCATAAAAGCTTGTTTAGGATGTGCTTTCGGTATTTCGCCGCACGTTCAACAACACCATCAGGAGACAACATGACACGCAAATTTTTCCATCTGGCCGCCCTTCCCCTGTGCATGGCCATCGCCATGAGCGCCCAAGCCACCATTTCCGATGGTGTGGTCAAGATTGGCATCCTCACCGACCTGTCGGGCCCTTACTCCAACTTTGGCGGCAAGGGCTCGGTAGTGGCCACCAATCTGGCCATTGAAGACTGCCTGAAAGCCGAGTGCAAGGGCATGAAGATCGAGGTGCTGTCGGCAGACCACCAGAACAAGGCCGACATCGGTGCATCCAAAGCCCGCGAATGGCTGGACCGCGACCATGTGGACGCCTTTGCCGACATGACCAACTCCGCCGCCGCCCTGGCGGTGCAAAAGCTCATCAAGGAAAAAGGCGCCGTGGGCCTGTTCACCGGCCCCGCCACCACGCGCCTGACCAGCGAAGACTGCGCGGCCAACAGCTTCCACTGGATGTTCGACACCTACTCCGCCTCGGCAGGCGCAGCTGCTGCGCTGACCCGTGCGGGCGGCAAGTCCTGGTACTTTTTGACGGTGGACTACGCTTTTGGCCACTCGCTGGAAAAAGACGCCTCGGAAATGGTCAAGGCCAACGGCGGCACCGTGGTCGGATCTGTGCGCCACCCGCTCAACGCCAGCGACTTTTCCTCGTTCCTGATGCAGGCGCAAAGCTCCAAGGCGCAAATCATCGGTATGGCCAACGCCACGCAGGACGCCATCAACACCATCAAGGCCGCCCGCGAATTCGGCATCAGCGAAAAGGGCCAGAAACTGGCGGCCCTGATGCTGCAGGTGACCGACGTGCACGCCATGGGGCTGCGCGTGGCGCAGGGCCTGGTGTCTTCCGAAGGCTTCTACTGGGACATGGACGATCAGACCCGCGACTTCTCTGCCCGCTTTGAAAAGGTGCAAAAGGCCAAGCCGAACCAAGTGCATGCCGGCGTGTACTCCAGCGTGCTGCACTACCTGAAAGCCGTGGCCGCCGCCAAGAGCGACAACGCCGACGTGGTGTCGGCCAAGATGCGCGAACTGCCTATCAAGGATGCGGTGATGCGCAACGCCAGCATCCGCCCCGATGGCCGCGTGATCCACGACATGTACCTGGTGGAGGTGAAGACCCCAGCTCAATCCAAGGGCCCATGGGACTACTACAACATCCTCAGCACCATCCCCGCCAACACGGCATTTATGCCCCTGGCGCAATCCCAGTGCTCGCTGGTCAAGAAATAACCCTCGGCCGCTAACGTGATGAACATTGCATTCATTGGCCTGGGCAACATGGGCTTGCCCATGGCGCGCAACCTCGTCACGGCAGGCTTTCAGGTCAAAGGTTTTGACCTGTCGGCCCCTGTGCTTGAGGCTTTTGCCGCCGCTGGCGGCACCCCCTGCGCCTGCGCCGCCGACACATTGCAAAGCGCCGACGTGGTAGTGACCATGCTGCCTGCCTCGCGGCATGTGCAATCGCTGTGGCTGGGTGCCAACGGGCTGCTGCACCGCCTGCAACCTGGCACGCTGCTGATTGATTCGTCCACCATCGGCGCCACCGTTGCGCGCGAAGTGGCCAGCGCCGCCGCAGCCTTGGGGCTGGACATGGTCGACGCCCCGGTATCTGGCGGCACGGCTTCGGCCGAGGCTGGCACCCTCACCTTCATGGTGGGCGGTACGCCCGAGCAGCTGGAGCGCGCACGCCCCGTACTGGAAAGCATGGGCCAACGCGTGCTGCACGCGGGCGGCATCGGTGCGGGCCAGGTCGCCAAGGCCTGCAACAACATGCTGCTGGGCATCATCATGGCGGGCAGCAGCGAGGCCTTGCAGTTGGGCATTTCCCACGGGCTCGATCCCAAAGTGCTGTCCGACATCATCGGTGTGAGCACCGGCGCCAACTGGGTGCTGAGCAACTACAACCCCTGCCCAGGCACCCTGGACACGGCGCCTTCGGCCCGCGGCTACAGCGGTGGCTTCGCCACCGACCTCATGCTCAAAGACCTGGGCCTCGCCGTAGAGGCTGCCACCAACACCGGCGCCATCGTGCCCATGGGCAGTGCCGCCCGCAATCTGTTTGCCATGCACAGCGCCGCTGGCCAGGGCAAGCTCGATTGCAGCAGCGTTTTCCACCTGCTGGCGGCCCGTACAAGCTGACAGCCAACTTCACTTCCATTTTTCAAGAGACAACCATGACCACTACCATCGGATATTTCATCGCCGGCCAAGTTGAGCCCGGCACCGGCGACCGCAGTGGCCCCGTGTACAACCCCTCCACCGGCGAAGAAATCGCGCGCTGCGCCTACGCCAGCCGCCCCACCCTTGACCGCGCCGTGGCCGTGGCCACCGAGGCAGGCAAGAAGTGGGGCCGCGCATCCCACGCCGCCCGCCAGGCCGTCATCTTCAAGCTGCGCGAGTTGATGATTGCCAACACCGACCTGCTGGCCGAAGTGATTGGGCGCGAGCACGGCAAGACCATTGCCGACGCCAAGGGCGAAATCGGCCGCGCTATTGAAGGCATCGAATTTGCCGTGAACGCCCCGCACGTGACCAAGGGCGAATTCGCCACCAACGTGGGCGGCGACATTGATGTGTTCTCCATCCGCGTGCCGATTGGTGTGGTGGGGGCCATCACACCGTTCAACTTCCCTATCATGGTGCCGGCGGTAATGATGACCATGGCCGTTTCGGTGGGCAACGCCATCGTCTGGAAGCCTTCAGAGAAAGTGCCCAGTACAGCGCTGATTTTTGCACGCCTGTGGAAGGAAGCCGGTCTGCCGGACGGCGTGTTCAACGTGGTGCAGGGCGACAAGGAAATGGTCGACGGCATCCTGGAGCACCCCGGCATTGCAGCTGTGAGCTTCGTGGGCTCCACGGCCGTGGGCGAATACGTGTACCAGAAAGGCACTTCGCACAACAAGCGCGTGGCAGCCTTCACCGGTGGCAAAAATCACATGGTGGTGATGCCCGATGCTGACCTGGAAAGCGCCGCCAGCGCCTTCGTGTCGGCCGGCTTCGGCTCGGCCAGCCAGCGCTGCATGGCGGTGTCGCTGCTGCTGCCCGTGGGGCAAGACACGGCTGAACGCCTGCGCGAGCTGGTGGTACAAAAAACCAAGGCGCTGCATATCGGCCCATACAACGACCCCAAGGCCGACTTCGGTGCGGTGATTTCGCTGCAATCCAAGCAAGCCGTGGAGCGCGCCATCGAAAACTGCATCCAGCAAGGCGGCGAACTGGTGCTGGACGGACGCGGCCTGCGCGTGCCCGGCCATGAAAACGGCTACTACGTCGGCCCCACGCTGTTCGACCGCGTGACGACCAACATGGAGATGTACCAGCAAGAAATCTTCGGCCCCGTGCGCGGCATCATGCGCCCCGTCAGCTTTGACGAGGCCCTGGCCATCACCAATGCGCACGAGTATGGCAACGGCTCTGTCATCTTTACTCGCGATGGCAAGGCAGCGCACCGCTTCATGTACGAAATCGAGTCCGGCATGATCGGCGTGAACGTGCCCGTGCCCCTGCCTTCGGCTTTCTTCAACTTCGGTGGCCTACGCCGCTCCAAGTTTGGCGACAGCCATCTCTACGGCCCCGACGCCGCGCGCTTCTATACCAAGATCAAGACCGTGTCGCAACGCTGGCCCGAGCCTGACCAGCAGGCTGGCCCGGTGTCACTGGCCTTCAATCCCAAGGGCTAAGCGACGCGCTCGCCAGCCGCCTTGAAAAAAGCATGGGAGGAATATCCTTCCCTGCGGTGACGACTCCTGCCTCAAGGGCCGTCACCGCTCAATCGCTCAGCGCAGCCAGCGGATGCGCGTGGGCAGGCCAGGGGCTGGCGAAGAACGGGGCCACCATCTCCGGCGTCACGTCTTCGATGCGCGCAGGATTCCATTGGGGTGCGTGGTCCTTGTCCACCGCCAGGGCACGGATGCCTTCCACCGTCTCGCTCTGGCCGGCGCGCAGGAAAAAGCAGTGGCGCACCATGTCGCGCTCCATGCGCAGATCATCGGCCAGGCCCATGCCGCGCGCACGGCGGATCTGTTCCAGCACCACATGCAGCATCAGCGGCGAGCGCTTGCGCAGCGTGGCCGCCGTGCTGCGCGCCCATTCGCTGTCTGCGGCGTCCAGGGCGGCCGTGATGGCGGCCACGCTGTCCAGCGAAAAATACTGATCGATCTGGCCTCTGACACCCGCCAGTTTTTCGTCAGCAGCGACCATTTCAGAAGCAATAAAGGCCTTCACGGCGGCGCCATCGGCAAAGGTCTGCGTGCCCAGGGCGTCCCAGACCGTGGCCTGTGCGTCCAGCGGCAGGCAGCCGTCAGCCAGGCCGAAGGCGATGGCGTCACCGGCGCCAATGGTGTCGCCGGTCAGGGCCAGCCACTCGCCCACGCGGCCAGGGCAGCGGCTCAGGAAATAGCCACCACCCACGTCGGGAAACAGGCCGATCGCCGTCTCGGGCATGGCCATCTTGGTGCGCTCGGTCACCACGCGCAGGGCTGCGCCCTGGCTGATGCCCATGCCGCCGCCCATGACGATGCCATCCATGAAGGCGATGTAGGGCTTGCCGTAGTTGTGGATCAGGTGGTTGAGCGCATATTCCTCGGTGAAGAAGTCTTCGAGCAGCGGATTGCCCTGGCTGCCCGCCTGGTGCAGGAAACGGATGTCGCCGCCCGCGCAAAAGGCCCCGAACGGGCCCTCCTTGTTGCTGCCACGGATGGCCACGGCCAGCACGCGCGCGTCGTCCTTCCAGGCCAGCAGGGTGGCCATGAGGTCCCGCACCATGCCCAAGGACAGCGCGTTGAGCGCCCGCGGGCGGTTCAATGTGATGAAGCCCACCTGGCCCCGCACCTCGCTCAGCACCTCGCTCGACATCGGCATTGTCATCTCCGTCATTTTTGTTCCTTCCAAGCTAAAAACTCGTTGAGTACCAGGGCGCCAACCACCAGCAGGCCCCCGGTCAGCACGGCCGAACCGGGGCGCTCCCCGGCACCGGCCCAGACCAGCAAGATGCCGAAGATAACCTCCAGCAGGCCCAGCAATGCCATTTCCGGCGCCTTGAGCACGCGCGCACAGCGCACCGCCAGCACGCACGGAATGGCCAGCTGAAACAGCCCGAGCAACGCCAGCAGCAGGATATCGTGGCCGGTGGCCTGAAACGGCCACGCCAGCGGCAAGGTGGCCAGCGCCGAAAAAACGGCGCCCACCAGGACTGCCGGCACCAGGTCCACGGCGTGGCCGTGCTGCTGTGAAGACTGGACCACGGTCCAGTTGGCAGCGGCCGCCACCGGTATGCACAAGGCCACCAGGGTGCCCAGCAGCGGCAGCCCGGCCATCTGCGCGCCGTACATCCACGCCATGCCCGCACCGGCAATGCCAATGGCCACCCAGGTGCGCAGCGCAATCCGGTGCCCGATGAAGATGCGCGCAAACAGGGCCGTGAGCAGAGGCCCCGCCGCCATGGTCACCAGCACATTCGCCACCGGCATGAGCATCATGGCAACCATGAAGGTGGTGAACATCACGCTCCAGCACAGGCCGGAGAGCCACAGGGCAGCGCCACCGCGGCGCATGGCCGACAACACACCGCGCCCCTGCGCCAAGGGCAGGATCACCAGCAGCGAGATCACGGTGAAAAAGCTGCGCCAGAAGGTCACTTCAAAGCTGCGCGCGTGCTCCAGGTGGCGCGTCACCACGCCAGCCATGGACCACAGCAGCGTGACCAGGAGCATCAGCACCACGGCCCGGGAATGCGTGAGTTTCATGAAAATTGCGCCGAACGGAAAACCTTCCAACGAAAAAAAGGCCACTGCACTGCAGTGGCCCCCCGGAACCTGACGACCTCAAGGCCTCAGGCCCTGGGGAATGGCAGGTCAGCTGCGGCCAGCGCGCTTGCGCTCGTTCTCGGTCAGGTAGCGCTTGCGCAGGCGCACGGACTTGGGCGTGATCTCGACCAGCTCGTCGTCCTCGATGAACTCCACACCGTATTCCAGCGTGAGGTCGATCGGAGGCGTGATCTTGATCGCGTCTTCCTTGCCGCTCACGCGGAAGTTGGTCAGCTGCTTGGTGCGCGTGGCGTTGACCACCAGGTCGTTGTCGCGGCTGTGGATGCCGACGATCATGCCTTCGTACACCGGGTCGTTGGCCTTCACGAACATGCGGCCACGGTCGTCCAGCTTGCCCAGGGCATAGGTGAAGATTTCACCATCGTCCATGGAGATCAGCACGCCATTCTTGCGGCCGCCGATGTCGCCCTTGTGCGGCTCGTAGCTGTCGAAGATGTTGGAGATCAGGCCCGAGCCGCGCGTCAGGTTCAGGAATTCGTTGGTGAAACCGATCAGGCCACGGGCCGGGATGCGGTATTCCAGGCGCACACGGCCACGGCCGTCGGACTCCATGTTCACCAGCTCGCCCTTGCGCTCGCCCAGGGCCTGCATCACGCCGCCCTGATGGCCTTCTTCGATGTCGGCCGTCACCAGCTCGATAGGCTCGTGCCTGACGCCGTCGATGTCCTTGAACACCACGCGGGGCTTGGACACGGCCAGCTCGTAGCCTTCGCGGCGCATGTTTTCCAAGAGGATGGTCAGGTGCAGTTCGCCCCGGCCCATCACTTCGAACACGCCTTCTTCGTCGGTTTCCTTCACACGCAGGGCCACGTTGTGCTGCAGTTCCTTCTGCAGGCGGTCCCAGATCTGGCGGCTGGTCACGAACTTGCCTTCGCGGCCGGCCAGGGGCGAGGTGTTCACGCAGAAGTTCATGGTCAGCGTGGGCTCGTCCACCTTCAGCATGGGCAGGGGCGCGGGGTTGGCCGGGTCGGTCACGGTCACGCCGATGCCGATGTCTTCGATGCCGTTGATCAGCACAATGTCGCCAGGGCCTGCCAGGGGCGTCTGCATGCGGTCCAGGCCCTGGAAGGTCAGCACCTGGTTCACACGGCCCTTGGTGGTCTTGCCGCCCGGGCCTTCCATGACCAGCACATCCTGGGCGGGCTTGAGCGTGCCCTGGCTGATGCGGCCGACGCCGATGCGGCCCACGAAAGTGGAGAAGTCCAGCGCAGAAATCTGCAGCTGCAAAGGAGCATCAGGGTTGCCGGAGTTCGGCGGCACATGCTTGAGGATGGTGTCGAACAGGGCCGACATGTCGGGGCCCCACTGCTCGCCCGGTGCGCCTTCTTCCAGCGACGACCAGCCGTTGATGCCCGAGGCGTACACCACGGGGAAGTCGAGCTGCTCGTCGGTGGCGCCCAGCTTGTCGAACAGGTCGAACGCGGCGTTCACCACCTTGTCGGGGTTGGCACCGGGCTTGTCCACCTTGTTCACCACCAGGATGGGGCGCAGGCCCAGGGCCAGGGCCTTCTTGGTCACGAAACGCGTCTGGGGCATGGGGCCTTCCTGGGCGTCGATCAGCAGCACCACGCTGTCCACCATCGACAGGGCGCGCTCCACTTCGCCGCCGAAGTCCGCGTGGCCGGGGGTGTCCACGATGTTGATGTGCGTGCCCTTCCAGCTCACGGCGCAGTTCTTGGCCAGGATGGTGATGCCGCGTTCCTTTTCGATCGCGTTGTTGTCCATCACCGTATCGACGACCTTTTCGTGGTCGGCGAAGGTGCCGGACTGGCGCAGCAGCTGGTCGACCATGGTGGTTTTGCCATGGTCAACGTGGGCAATGATGGCGATATTGCGGATTTGTTTCGTCATAGTTTTTCCAATATGCCGCTGTGCGCCATGGACGCGGAACGCGGCGTGCTTTCCAAGATTTGTTGAATTTCCAGCGGACTCAGGAGCCTGTCCGGCACCAGCTCCCCGCCCACGATGTGGCCCACCCCCAGCAGCGCCGGGGGACTCTCGCCAAACACCGCCACGGCACTGGCATCGGGCCAGTTGCCACGGCGACGCACGCCCGACAGGAATCGGGCTGCATTCTCACCGTCCAGCGTGACACGCATGTGTTGTGCCAGCAGCGACTCGGGCGCCTCCAGGCTGGCCAGGCGCTCGGCCTCGGGCATGGCTTCGAGCTGCGCCAGCGTGACGCAGCGCTCCAACCCCAGCCCGCCGGTGTCGATGCGGCGCAGAAAGGTCAGGTGCGCACCGCAACCCAGTGCCGCACCGATGTCTTCACCCAGGGTACGGATGTATGTGCCTTTGCTGCAGGTCACTATTATTTTGATAGCTGGCTGCGCTTGATCCGTCTGCACCAGCGTCAGCTTGAGTGCATGGATCACCACATCGCGCGCTTCACGCTCCAGCGTGACACCGGCGCGTGCATATTCGTACAGCGCCTTGCCGTCCTTCTTGAGCGCGCTGTGCATCGGCGGCACCTGGCGGATGGGGCCGGTGAACTGCTGCTGCACAGCCGCCAGGCGCTCCGGCGTCACCTGCTCCGGCAGCACCTCGCGGCGCTCCACCACCTCGCCCTCGGCGTCGCCGGTGGTCGTCGTGGCACCCAGCAGCGCCACGGCTTCATAGGTTTTGGGGGCATCCAGCTGCAGCTGGCTGAACTTGGTGGCGGCGCCAAAACACAGCGGCAATACACCGGTGGCCAGAGGATCGAGCGTGCCGGTGTGGCCCGCCTTTTCGGCGCGCAGCAGCCATTTCGCCTTCTGCAAGGCGTCGTTGCTCGACAGGCCGAGCGGTTTATCGAGCAGCAACACCCCATGCACAGGGCGCCGCTGCACCCTGGTGCGTGGCGCGTTCATGGTCAGTCGTCCTTGGCGCGCGAGGAAATGGCCTTGGCAATCAAGGCATTCATGTCGGCCGCGCGCTCGGAAGTGCGGTCGAACACGAAATGCAGCGTGGGCACGGTGTGGATGTGCAGGCGCTTGAACAGCCCATTGCGCAGGAACCCGGCAGCCTGGTTGAGCGCCGCCTGGGTTTCCACCGGGTCGCCCGTCAGCAGGCTGAAGAACACCTTGGCGTGGGCGTAGTCGGGAGTCACCTCCACGCCCTGCAGCGTCACCATGCCCACGCGCGGGTCTTTCAACTCGCGCGCGATCAGCTCCGTCAGATCGCGCTGGATCTGATCGGCCACCTTGAAGGCGCGGTTGGGGGTGGAGGATTTCTTCGCTGCCATAGAGTCGTCGTTGCCTTACAGCGTCCGGGCGATTTCCTTGATGTCAAAGAATTCGAGGTGATCACCTTCCTTGATGTCGTTGTAGTTCTTGAGCTTGATACCGCACTCAAAACCTTCCTTGACTTCCTTGACATCGTCCTTCAGGCGCTTGACCGAATCGACGTCGCCGGTATAGACCACCACGTTGTCGCGCAACAGGCGGAACTTGGCGTTGCGGTGCACCATGCCGGACGTGATGTACGAACCCGCAACGGTACCGATCTTGGACGCCACGAACACGGTGCGGATCTCGGCCGTGCCGATGATTTCCTCGCGCTGCTCGGGGGCCAGCATGCCGGACATCGCCACCTTCAGCTCATCCACGGCGTCGTAGATGATGCTGTAGTAGTGCAGGTCCACGCCATTGCTCTCGGCGAGCTTGCGCGCACCGGCGTCGGCACGCACGTTGAAGCCGATCACGATGGCCTTGGAAGCAATCGCCAGGTTGATGTCGGACTCGCTGATGGCGCCCACGGCGGCATACACCAGCTGCACCTTGACCTCGTCGGTTGACAGCTTGAGCAGCGACTGGGCCAGCGCCTCCTGCGAACCCTGCACATCGGCCTTGACGATGATGGGCAGCATCTTCACTTCGCCCGCCGTCATGTCGGCAAACATGTTCTCCAGCTTGGCCGCCTGCTGCTTGGCCAGCTTGGTGTTGCGGAACTTGCCGGCACGGTAGGTGGCGACTTCACGCGCACGGCGCTCATCGGTCAGCACCATGAAATCGTCACCGGCCTGCGGCACTTCAGTCAGACCCTGGATTTCCACCGGGATCGACGGGCCCGCCGTCTTGGCGACCCTGCCGCCCTCGTCGAGCATGGCGCGCACACGGCCAAAAGTCTGACCGGCCAACACCACGTCGCCCACCTTCAATGTGCCGGACTGCACCAGCACCGTGGCCACAGGGCCACGGCCCTTGTCGAGCTTGGCTTCGATCACCAGGCCCTTGGCCAGCGAATCGACAGGCGCCTTGAGCTCCAGCACTTCGGCTTGCAGCAGCACCTGCTCCAGCAGGGTGTCGATGCCCATGCCGGTCTTGGAAGACACCGGCACGAAAGGCGAATCGCCACCGTACTCTTCGGGAACCACCTCTTCCACCACGAGCTCCTGCTTGACGCGCTCAGGGTTGGCATCGGGCTTGTCGGCCTTGGTGATCGCCACCACGATAGGAACACCGGCCGCCTTGGCGTGCTTGATGGCTTCCTTGGTCTGGGGCATGACGCCGTCGTCGGCCGCCACCACCAGGATCACGATGTCGGTGGCCTGGGCACCACGGGCGCGCATGGCCGTGAAAGCCTCGTGACCCGGGGTATCAAGGAACGAAATCATGCCGCGCGGCGTTTCCACGTGGTAGGCGCCAATGTGCTGGGTGATGCCGCCCGCCTCGCCCGAGGCGACCTTGGCACGGCGGATGTAGTCCAGCAGCGAGGTCTTGCCGTGATCGACGTGACCCATCACGGTCACGACCGGCGCGCGCGGCAGAACGGCCACGTCCTGCTGCGCCGAATCCTCATCGGTGAAGGCTTCCGGATCGTCCAGCGCCGCCACCACGGCCTTGTGGCCCATTTCTTCCACCACGATCATCGCGGTGTCCTGGTCCAGCGGCTGGTTCATGGTGACCATCTGGCCCATCTTCATCAGCGCCTTGATGACCTCGGACGCCTTGATGGACATCTTGTGCGCCAGTTCGGCCACCGTGATGGTTTCAGGCACATGCACTTCAATGGTGCGGACTTCCACCGGAGCGGACTGCTGGTGGTTGTCGTCGCGGTGATCGCGGCTGTCACCACGGCGGCCACGCGGGCCACCACGCCAGTTGTTGCGGCCGACACCGCCGCTGCTGTCGCCGCGGGTCTTGATTTCCTTTTTCTTGGCCGTGTCATTGGCCCAGCTGGAAGACAGCTTGGCCGACTTGACTTCCTTGCCGGCGGCAGCCCCCGGAGCAGCAGCCGTACCCGGACGCGCACCCGCACCCGCGCCCACGGCAGGCTTGTGCAGCGTGCCTTTCTTGGCGTCGCCCACAGCCGCAGGCTTGGCAACAGGCTTGGGCTCTTCCGGCTTCTTGGCCACCATGACCGCCTTCTTGGGCGTGGCCATCATGGAGCGGATGGCAGCAGCTTCTGCTTCGGCCTTGCGGCGACGTGCGTCGAGATCCGCAGCGCGGGCCGCTTCCTCGTCAGAGCGGGCTTTAGATTCCGCAGCAGCCTTCTCGCGTGCTTCGTTCTGTGCCGCAATGCGCGCAGCCGCTTCAGCAGCCTGCTCGCGGGTAGCCTCCTGCTTGACGGCCGTGGCCTGGGCCTTCTTGCTGGCCTCCTGGGCGGCGTATGCGGCGGCGCGCTCTTCGGCTTCGCGCTCGCGCTGTTCACGGGCTTCGCGCTCGGCTCGCTTGGCGGCCAGTTCGGCCTCCTGGCGACGAATCAGCTCGGCCTGGCGGCTGGCCTCTTCCTCACGGCGGGCCAGTTCAATGTCTTCGCTGGACACGGCCGCAGCCGTTGCTTCTGCCAGGGATTCCGTGGACTCGGCAGCCGCCTCAACACCTTCATCACGCTGGATGAACGTGCGCTTCTTGCGCACTTCCACCTGGATCGTGCGTGCCTTGCCGGTGGCATCGGCCTGCTTGATCTCGCTGGTGGACTTCTTCACCAGCGTGATCTTCTTGCGATCGGCCGAGGCCGTGCCATGGCTGGCCTGCAAATAGGCCAGCAGCTTTTGCTTGTCCGACTCGGTCAAGGCATCGGAAGGGGCAGCCTTGCCCACGCCCGCAGCCTTGAGCTGATCAAGCAGGATTTCAGGTGATTTCTTGAGTTCGGTTGCAAACTCGGCGACAGTATTACTGGACATATGTGGTTCGTGCCTCCCTGACCTTACTCTTGCCCTGCGAACCAGTGTTCGCGCGCCTTCATGATCAGGGCTTTGGCATCTTCTGCGGACTGTCCGGTCAGGTCGGTCAGTTCATCAATGGCCAGATCGGCCAGGTCGTCACGCGTGTGCACACCGCCTTCGGCCAACTTGGCAATCAGCTCGGGTGTGAGGCCTTCAAGGTCGCGCAGGTCCTGCGAGACCTCGCCAACGCTTTCCTCGCGGGCGATTTCCATGGTGAGCAGCGCATCCTTGGCGCGTGCACGCAATTCGTTCACCGTGTCTTCGTCGAAGCTTTCGATCTCCAGCATTTCCTGCAGCGGCACATAGGCCACTTCTTCCAGGCTGTTGAAGCCTTCGGAGATCAGGATGTCGGCGATTTCCTCGTCCACATCGAGCTTTTCCATGAACAGCTTGCGGGCCGTGTCGGTCTCGTTGGCCTGCTTTTGCGCGCTTTCGGCGGCGTCCATGATGTTGATCTTCCAGCCGGTCAGGTCGGAGGCCAGACGCACGTTCTGACCACCACGGCCGATGGCGATGGCAAGGTTTTCCTCGTCCACCACCACATCCATGGCGTGCTTTTCCTCATCGACCACGATGGAGGACACGTTGGCCGGGGCCAGCGCACCGATCACGAACTGGGCGGGGTCTTCGGACCACAGCACGATGTCCACGCGCTCGCCAGCGAGCTCGTTGGTCACGGCGTTGACGCGGGTGCCACGCACGCCCACGCAGGTGCCGATGGGGTCCACGCGCTTGTCATGGCTCAGCACGGCAATCTTGGCGCGCGAGCCGGGGTCACGGGCGCAGGACTTGATCTCCAGCAGGCCCTGTTCGATCTCGGGCACCTCCTGGCGGAACAGCTCGATCATGAACTCGGGGGCCGAGCGCGACAGGATGATGGGGGCGCCACGCAGGGTCAGGTCCACTTCCATGATCATGGCGCGCACGCGGTCGCCGCTGCGCAGGTTTTCCTTGGGGATCATCTCGCCGCGACGCAGGCGGCCTTCCACGCGACCGGATTCGACAATGATGTCGCCCTTGTCCATGCGCTTGACGGTGCCGGTGAAGATGCGCTCGCCACGCGACATGAAGTCGTTGAGCAGCATCTCGCGCTCGGCGTCGCGGATCTTCTGCAGAATGACCTGCTTGGCGGCCATGGCGCCAATGCGGCCGATCGGCACCGACTCGACACCTTCTTCGATGTATTCCCCGACCTCGATGTCCGCGATGCGCTCCCTGGCGTCCATCAGCAGTTCCTCGGCTTCGGGGTTCTGCAGACCCGCCTCGTCCGGCACGACCAGCCAGCGACGGAAAGTCTCATAGTTGCCGCTGTCGCGATCGACGGACACGCGAATGTCCACCTCGCCCTGGTACAGCTTCTTGGTAGCCTGGGCCAGGGCCGATTCCACGGCGCCCAAGACCACATCGCGCTCCACGTTCTTCTCGCGCGAAATGGCCTCAACCAACATCAACAATTCGCGATTCATGCGACGACTCTCCTGTTTCTATCACCCGCAGGCGGCAGCTGCCAACAGCGCCCACCCACTCCAAACCATCCAGCGACTCAGCCCGGTACCTGACCAGCCTTCGCCCCCCGCCCCTTGAAATCCACAATGGGCGCCAGCCGGGCATCCCTCAGCTCATCCAGCGTAAAACCCAGCGCCTGCAACGGGGCTGGCACACGCTTTTTGCTGATTTTCTGACCAGGCTTGGCCGCCGGCTCATCACTCCAGACGATCTGCCATCCGCCCGATTCGGCACGTTCCAGGGTGCCGCGAAATTTCTTGCGGGTGGCGTTGACCTGCCCGACTGCCGCAGCGCCGATGGGCGCTTTCAGGGTGAGGTCAATGACCGCGCCTGCAAAACGCACGAAATCCTGTTCATGGCGCAACGGGCGATCGATGCCGGGCGAGGAGACCTCCAGCCGCTTGTACTCGACACCATCCACCTCCAGCGCGAACTGCAGCTGGCGGGTGACCTTCTCACAGTCTTCGACCGTGACAAACTGATCCGCCGCGGGCTCCGGCGCATCGGCGGCCGGCTGCACCCAGGGCAAGTCGATGGTGACACGCAGCAAGCCACCGGCGGAGCGCTCAATCTCCACCAGGTCATATCCCAGACCCGTCACAATTTGTTCAACGACTTGCTGTAGTGCCACGTGTTCAGTTCAATCCCGGAAAAACAACACGACTTACGCAATGAGGAACAAGCCAATCGCCTGCCCCATGGAAGCACCCTGGGCGCATCCTTGTTTGCGTAAGTCCAAAACAAAAAACCCGATAACCCCCGGAGACCCTCCCCCGACAGCTTCGAGCTCCAAAAGCATTCGACCAAAAAAAACGGGCGGTAGGTACCCGCCCGTTTGGTCGTGAGATTCGTATTGTAGCGCGTAAAGCATTGATTTGCAAAGACGAATCGGGGCAAAGCTGTTGCCTGCGATTCGCCACAGCCTGCGCATGCCAACCGCTCGCGGTTTTGCCGCAAAAAATGCGCCCAGTGCAAGCGCAATCAGCGCAGGTTGCTATGACAGTGATAGCGGTTGCAGCAACTCCGCCAGGTCGGCCTCGGTGAACTGCGGCTCCCTGCGCGCCGCAGACCCGGTGTAGAGGCTGCCCGCCAGCTGGGCCTTGCGCTCTTGCAGCGCCAGAATCCGTTCCTCAATCGTGCCCTGCGCCACCAGCTTGATCACCCACACGCTCTGCGTCTGGCCGATGCGGTGGGCACGGTCGGTGGCCTGGGCTTCAACGGCCGGATTCCACCAGGGGTCGAAGTGGATCACCGTGTCGGCCTGTGGCAGGTTCAACCCCACCCCACCCGCCTTGAGGCTGATCAGGAACAACGGCACCTGCCCGCTGGTGAACTGCTCAATGATGGCCTCGCGCTTTTGACTCTGCCCCGTGAGCTTGACCCAGGGCAGCTTGCGCTTTTTCAACTCGGCCTCGATCAGGGTGAGCATGCTGGTGAATTGCGAGAACAGCAAAATGCGCCGCCCCTCGGCCAGCATGTCAGGCAACAGCGCCATCAACTGCTCCAGCTTGGCCGAGGTCTTGACCTTCCTGGCGGCATCCAGCGGCACCAGCTGCGGGTCACAGCAGACCTGGCGCAGCTTGAGCAGCGCATCGAGGATGGTGATCTGCGACTTGGCCAGGCCCTTGGACTGCAGGGCTTCGCGCACGGTCTTTTCCATGCCCAGGCGGATGGTTTCGTACAGGTCGGCCTGCGGACCGGTCAGTTCCACCGGCATCACGGTCTCGATCTTGGGCGGCAACTCGCCAGCCACCAGCGCCTTGGTGCGGCGCAGCAGGAACGGTGTGATGCGCGCACGCAGCTGTGCCATGCGGGCGCTGTCACCCAGTTTTTCAATGGGATTGCGGAACAGCGCCCTGAAGCGCTGCTGGCTGCCCAGAAAACCGGGCATCAGAAAGTGAAACAGGCTCCAGACCTCGCCCAGGTGGTTTTCCAGGGGCGTGCCGGACAGGCACAGCCGGTGCCGCGCATTCAACTGGCTGACCACCTGCGCGGCATGGGTGCTGGCATTCTTGATGTTCTGGGCCTCGTCGAGCACCACCAGGTGCCATGGTTGTGCCAGCCAGCGCTCGCGGTCGCGCTGCAGCAGCGAATACGGGACGATGACCAGATCGTGTTCGGCCACCGCATCGGCCGTCCCATGCCGGCCCACGCCATGCAGCACCAGGCTGCGCAGGTCCGGGCAGAACCGCGCCGCCTCGCGCTGCCAGTTGCCCAGCAGGCTCACGGGCGCAATGATGAGTGCGGGGTGCGTCAGGCGCCCCGCCTCTTTTTCCACCTGGATATGCGCCAGGGCCTGCAAGGTCTTGCCCAGGCCCATGTCGTCGGCCAGCACACCGGCCAGGCCGTGGGCGCGCAGGAACTGCAGCCAGTTCAGGCCCTGCTGCTGGTAGGGCCGCAGCGTGGCGTGCACGCTGGCGGGCAATGGCACTTCGGGCAACGCCTTGGCACCCCGCAGTTGCGCCACCAGGGCGCGCAAGGTGTCCGCCCCCTCCCACACCGCGCCCTCACCCAGCGCGGCACTGGTGCGCAGGGCGTCCATGCGCGCAAGCCGGAGGTGGTCGCCATGGAAGTCATGGGCCCGGTCACCCACCAGGTCGAGCAGCGCAGCCAACCAGGGCCGCAGCGCATCGGTGGGCAGGCGCACAAAACCGGTCCCCCCCTGTGCCGGCAGATACACATGCGACGGCAGCTGGGGCAGGCCGGTGGCGGGGTCCGGCGGCTGGGCCGCTGCAGCGGCAATCAGGTCGGGCAGCCAGGGCAGGATGTTGTGGCGCACACCATCGATCTCCATGCCCAGCGACAGCGCAAACCAGGGCGAGGCGGCCTCCTCCCCGCCTTCGGGCTGCAGCGCCACATCCAGCGTGTCGGCATGCGTGATCCAGCCGTTCAGCGCCGCATCCCATGTAACGGCGAAGCCCGCGTCTCGCAGCACCCCGAAACCGTTGTCGGCCCAGTGCACCCAGTCGTGCTGCGGGCGTTCGCCGGGGATGCCGAACAGGCCGTCATCGGTGGCCAGCAGGCCCAGGGCCGTCAGCCGCTCGATGGCGCCGAGCTCGGCCCTGGGATCGCGCTGCAGCAGCACCTGGCCGCCGTCCTCCGCTGTCATCAGCATGTCCAGCGCCTGCCCGGCCCACCAGCCCACATGGCCCTGGTAGTCGAACCGCAGCCGGGCGGTGATGAGGCCCAGGTCTGGCACTTCACCCGCCGGCACGGGCGCCAGGTGCAGGCGCGCCACGGGCGCAATGCCCTGCACGCGGGCGAGCGGGCCCAGCACCGGCGGCAGCGGCAGCACACCGCCGAGGCGGCTGGCAACCTCGGCCCGGTGCTTTTGCAGCGCTGCGGCGTCCAGCGCCGGTGCCTTGAGCAGCAGGGCCAGCTGGGCTGCGCTCAGGCCATCGGCCTGCACCTGGCCACACACACCGTGGGCGGCGTCGAGGTACAGCGGGGGGCTGTTGCCGCACAGCGTGGCCGAAGCGCCTGGCAGGCTGGCGCCCAGGGCCCAGGTGCTTTCGCCCCCGGCGGCAGGCGTGGCCTCGCGCCATGCCCAGGTGATGGGCAACGGGTCACCCCAGCGCAGCGGGGCACCCACGGTGGAGCCCCCTGCATCGGCAAACAGGCGGCCGGTACTGGCCGCCTGCTGCAGCGCCAGCACGCCCACAGTCCCCTCCAGCACCGCCACCGGCGCTGCGCTGTAGGCCGAGTAGTAGCCCATGCCGCGCGGCATGGCGCGCAGCAGTTGCAGCACCTGGCGGTCGGCGTCGCTGGCGCGGTCATAGACCGCCTGCCCGGGGCCGGGCTGGGTGCGGATCTGTCGGGGCCTGGCCCAGCCGCCGGTGACCTTGGGGTAGGACACCACCGCCTCCAGCTGCATCTGCGGCAGGGCCTTCGAGGCCGCGCGCGGCAGCCCCACGGTGGCGGCCAGGTACAGGTAGTGTTCGGGCCGATCCGGCCGGGCGCCCGGGATGGACGAATCAGGTTCGCCTGCCGCACGGTCCCAGTCCTGCAGCCAGCGCACCAGCCGTGCGTCGGCTTCTGCGCGCGCCATGGCCTGCTTGCGCTCCTGCAACGCTTTCAGGGCATCGACGGCAGGGACTGGAGCCTGATCCTGCGCCAGGTTGTCCTGCGCGGCCTGCAGAGTCAATGCGATGGCGTGCTTGCAATCCACCTCCACGGGGCAACTGCAGTCGCCCGACCATCGCGTGACCTGCCCATTGGGCGCAAGGGCCAGCTCTGCCGACACCTGGTAGGGCATGGACAGGCTGCCCTGCACCTCGCCCTCGATCCGCCAGCGGCCCTCCCCATCGGGTTCGATGTCGATGCGGACCACGCCCGCCCGGCGATAGAGATCCATGCCGCGCGACCAGGCGCCCTTGTCGCACTGGGCCTGCAGCGATGGAAGGTGGAACCACGGGGAGCGCGCCATAGAAAAAACAAAAGAAAAGTGCCTCCAGCGCTTTCAACACAAGCGCTGACAGCCATCAGAACAGGAGTAGAAATATCCGCACGGCTGGGCCCGCAAGGGCCCTGGTCGCCCCAGATCCCGGCAACTAGGCGCTGCGCGCTGCGCGCACACGCTCGAACACCGCCTGTGCTTCAGCGCCTGCCCCGCCCCCTGGTGTAGCGGCCTGCAGGCTGGCCAGCAGGCGCGCCAGCACGGGGGCCTGCGGCAGCAGCGGCCCCAGGAAGCGCGCCGTCGTGCCATCGGCAATCAGCAAGGTGGGAAAGGTCTCCACATCCAGGTCCCCGGCCAGGTCGGCCTCGTCCTCGATGTCCACCCACTCAAAGCGCATTTGCGGGTGCGCCCTGGCCAGTTCGTCGAACAAGGGCCGGTAGTCGCGGCAGGTGCCGCACCAGTTGGCGCACAGGCACACCGCCCACCAGCCGCCGCCAGGGGCCACGGAGGGGGATTCGGGCAACGCGGCCGGGCTGTGCATCGGGGTGTTCTCCTTCAAGACCCGCGCCGCTCCCGGGCACGGTAGACGCCGATGGTACCCACTGCGCCGGCCTGGTTGCCCCAGGCATTGCGCACGAAGGTACTCACGGCCGCCACATCCTCGTCGCCCAGCACCTGCATGAAGGGCGGCATGCCATGCGGGCGCGGGTTGCCCGCCGTGGCCGGCGGATAGCCGCCCTGCAGCACCATGCGGACCAGGTTGGTGGGATCTTGCAGCACCACGGCGCGGTTGCCCGCCAGGGCCGGGAATGCCCCCGGCTGGCCCTCGCCCCTGTCGCCATGGCACTGCGCGCAGTGCTGCTCATACACCTTGCCCCCGCGCGCGAGCGTGGCGGCCGACGGCTGGGCCACCGCCGTGGCAGTGGGGGCCTGCTGCGGCAGCGCCCGCAGGTACACGGCGATCGCCCGGGCATCGGCATCGCTCAGGTACTGGGTGCTGCGAAACACCACCTCGGCCATGGGCCCGGTGACGGACCCCTGTGGCGCCACCCCGGTTTTCAGCAGGGCCACGATGTCCTCCACCGGCCACTGCGCCACGCCCGCCTCGGCGGCGGCATTGAGGGCCGGTGCATACCAGTTCTGCACCGGAATCAGCCCCCCGCTGAAGGCCTGCGCCTGGCTGCTGGCGCCCAGCGCATTGCGCGGCGTGTGGCAGGCGGCGCAATGGCCCAGGCCGTTGACCAGGTAGGCGCCCCGGTTGTACTCGGCACTTTGCGGGGATGCATGCGCTGGCGCACCGGGAACAAGGCTTGGCCCCCACGCTCCGCCGCTTCGCGGGTCGCTGCCCCCCGAGTTGGCCGCTTTTTTACCTTGGGGCGGCACGGCGGTAAAAAACAGTGCCCGCCACACGCCCAGCGCGGCCTGCGTGTTGTAGGGAAAGCGCAGCGCATGGGGCCGGTTGGCCTGCTCCACGGCAGGCAGGCTTTGCAGATAGGCGTAGATGGCGTCGGAATCCTCGCGCGTCACCTGCGTGTAGCTGGTGTAGGGAAACGCCGGGTACAGCAGGCGCCCGTCCCTGGAGCGGCCGTTGTGCAGCGCGCGCCAGAACTCGGCGGCCGACCAGTTGCCAATGCCGGTGGCCTTGTCGGGCGTGAGGTTGGAGGTGTGGATGACGCCAAACGGCGTGTCGATGCCACGCCCACCCGCATAGGGGGCACCGCCCTGCACGGTGTGGCAGGCCATGCAGTTGCCGGCGCGGGCCAGGTAGGCGCCGCGCTCCACCCGCTCGGGCGTGCTTGGCAGGGTTTCGCCGGCGACCAAAGGTGCTTCGCCGCGCAAATTCAGCGCCACCACGGCGGCGATGCCCAGGGCCAGCAAGACCATGGTGAAGAAAAGGATCCAGAGGATGCGTTTCATGCCATGCCCCTTCAGCGCGCCGCCGCATCCGCCACCGGCACACCATCCACCCCGCCGCAGCGCACGGGCATGGCCCCTGCCAGCCGCTCGGCCGGCTTGCCCCCTTCGGGCACCGGCTGGGCCGCCAGCCAGGCCGATACGGCACTCACCTCCTCGGGCGACAGCTGGCGTGCAATGGCGGCCATGCAATCGGGTGCCTGCGCGCGGCGCTGGCCGGTTTGCCAGGCCCCGAGCTGGCTGTTGAGGTAGTCGCGCGGCAGGCCCAGCAAGCCGGGAATCGACGGGCTGAGCCCCGTCAGCGCCGGGCCGTGGCACTGCACGCAGGCAGGCAACTGGCGCGCCGCATCGCCCTGCTGCACCAGCAGGCGCCCGCGCTCCAGCACCTGCGGCGCAGCCTGGGGCGCGGGGGGCGGCGCATAGGGCACCTCCAGCGCGGCGAAGTGGGTGGCGATCTCGCGCAGATAGCCGTCCGTGAGGTGCTCGATGAGGTAAGTCATCTGCGGGTAGCTGCGCCGCCCGTCCCGGAAATTGACCAGCTGGTTGTAGAGGTAGCCCTCCGGCTTGCCCGCGATGCGCGGAAAGTAGCCGTCTTGCGTGGCGCGGCCTTGCTTGCCATGGCAGGTGGTGCAGGCCAGCACGCGGGGCGCCATGGCGCTGGCATCTGTGGCGGGGATTTCGGGCGCAGCGCCGGCTGGCGCGGCAACGAGGGCACATGCGCCCAGGGTGGCCCCCCACAGTAGCGACAACAGGGTGCGCAGGGGGCGGCGCGGGCAATTCATCATGGGCAGGCTCTGGCGGAAACAAAAGGAACACATACGGACGTGCGACTCTACCCCGGCCACCAGACCCCATGGATCGAAAGACCCCGTGCCGTCGTCACGCCACCACGGTGATCGCCCCAAACCGCAGGTGGTGCATGAACTCGCGCAGGATCAGCAGCGCAGCGGCGAAATCGGTGCCTTGCGGCAAACCCTCGCGCACGGCCGGGCGCCCTTCGGCCACGGCGGCCAGGCGCTCGAACACGCGTTCCATGGCATCGAGCGGCATCACCATGCACTCACCCGGCGCCAGCCCTGCCAGCAGGGCCACCTCGCGCACCAGCGCGTCGGCGCACAGCAAGGCAGTGCCCGGCGCCAGCACCGGTACCGCGCGGATCACCTCGTCTTCCACGGTGGCAATGGCGTGTTCCATCTCCAGCGGCGTGGGCGGGCTGCGCTTGAAAAATTGCCGCGCCGTCTTGTGCGCGCCAATGTCCAGCACCAGCACGCCGGAAGCCTCGTCGCCCTGCCCGGTGGCAATGGCCGTGTGTTCGGCGCCGATGTGCAGCACCGTGACGGCCACTTGCGGACCGGCGTGGGCCCGCAGGCCACGGAAACGGGTGCGGATATCGGCTTCGGCAGCTGCGCCGGGGACCGTTGACGGATGAATGGGTGACGGTTCGTTCATGGATGTTCCTTGCGCTGGATGCGCCGGTGTTGCGGCGGGCCGCGGTGGACAAAGGCGGACCCGGCTATTTCATTTTGGACGGCAACCGGATCGTCTCGCCCGCCACCATGAAGGCGCCCCAGCCCCGGTGGTGCAGCGTGCGCGGGTCCTTGCAGGCCGGATCGGTCCAGGCCTGAACCACCTCCAGCACAAAGAAGCTGTAGCGGTTCACAAAACGCGTATCCACCACCTTGCATTCGAGGTGGGCATGGCACTCGGCGATCAGCGGCGCGGCCACCAGCGAGGCCGGCGCGGGCGTCAGGCCGAACGCCGCGAACTTGTCCACGCTGCGGCCCGAGCTGTTGCCGCAGTCCACCACCTTCTGCGCAAGCTCCACGGCGGGGATGTTCAGCACGCACTCACGCGTGGCTTTGAGGGCCGTGAAACTGAAATCGCGGCTGCTGACCACGCAGCCCACCAGAGGCGGCTCGAACTCCATCATGGTGTGCCAGGACATCGCCATGGCGTTGATCCGCCCCTTGTGCGCCGTGCTCAGCAGCAGCACCGGGCCGGGTTCGAGCAGCCCATAGACCTTGGACAGGGGAAAGGATCGCTTGGCCATGGTGAAGTCTCCTGCTGGGGGCTCGGACGCTGGCGCCGGGTGGGCACAGAATTTCAGCGCGCCTGCTCGAAATCGATGAAACCGCGCTCCACGTTGGTGCTGAGCAGCTTCACGCGGATCTTCTGCCCCACCTCCAGGTTGAAATCGCCCGCCATCAGCAGCCCTTCGGCCGGCGGCGTGAAGATGCGCACCCAGGTGGCGCTCTCGGTGCGGCCCGTGACGATGGCGTCAAACTTCTGGCCGATCAGCCCCTGCAGGAACAGCGCCGCCTCGGATTTGCGCACGCTGCGCTCCACCTTCTGCGCCGCGTCTTCCTGGTGGGTGCAATGCTCGGCCAGCGTGGCCAGTTCGGCCAGGCCATAGGGCGGGTGCTCGCCCGACAGCAGCGCCTTGACCATGCGCAGGCTCACCAGATCGGGGTAACGGCGGTTGGGCGCCGTGGAATGCGTGTAGTCGCGCACGGCCAGGCCGAAGTGGCCGATGGGCTCGCCCCGGGGGTGCTCGACCACATACTCGCCCGAACCCATCAGCTTGATGATGACCAGCGACAGATCGGGAAAGCGCAGCGGATCGGCCTGGCGCTGGCGCGCCAGGAAACCCTCCAACGCGCGCGAATCGGGCGTCTTGGGCAGTGCCTCGCCATATTTGCTGGCCACTTCCACGATGCGCAGCCAGCGCTCGGGCGATCGCACCACCCGCCGCAAGGCGCTGCCGCCGTGCCGCGCCAGAAACTGCGCCGTGCAGGTGTTGGTGGCGATCATGAACTCTTCGATGAGCTGGCGCGCCCGGTTCTGCTCCTGCTGGCGGATGTCCACCACGCGGTCGCCGTCGAACACGGCCCGCGGCTGGAAGGTCTCCAGGTCCAGCGAGCCCTGCTGGCGCCGGCGCGCGCGCATGCGCTGGGCCACCATGTCCTGGGTGCGCAGCTGCTCGTCCATGCCGGGCACGGCGCGCGCTGCTTCGGGCAGCTCGCCTTCGCCCTCGATCCATGCGGCCACGGCATCGTAGGCCAGCTTGGCGTGGTTGCGCACCCGCGCCCGGTGCACAGTGGAATGGGTGACCGCACCCTCGGCATCCACCACCATTTCGGTCACGATGGCCAGGCGCTCCTGCCCCGGGTTCAGCGAGGTCAGGTCGGTGGACAGGCGCTCGGGCAGCATCGGAAACACCCGCGCCGAGGTATAGACCGACGTGGTGTTGATGTGCGCATGCTGGTCGATGGCCGAGTTCTTCCGGACCAGGGCGTCCACATCGGCCACCGCCACAAAGATCTTCACGGCGCCGTTGCCCAAGGGACCGCAGGCCGTGAGCTGGTCGAGGTCGAGCGAGTCATCGTTGTCGATCGAGCACCAGGGCAGCGCGCTGAGGTCGCGGATGCGCGGATCGTCATCCTGCCCGGCGGCCGCGATGGTTTGCAGTTGTTGCAGCGCGCGGGGCGGAAACTCGGGCTCCAGGCCGCGCTCCTTCATGGCGTCAACGGCAATGCGCACCAGGTCGCTGCGGTGAAAGGTGTGTTTTTTGTCCATGGCTCCAATGTAAGTTGTCGCGGGAAGATGCGGTGCACGGGTGCCCAGTGGCGCCCGGCTGCGGCAGACCGAAGCACCCCAAACACCACCCTGGCCGCCACCGACAGCACGGCAGCCAGCCCGAAGGCCAGGTCCTCGATCAGCCCCGGCAAGGCGGTCGAGGCGCCGGCCATGGTGGCGAGGCGAGCAGATCAAATACTATCAATTTAATAGCTTTCAGAGCTTTATCAAAAAGCGCTACAGGCCATTCTTGCCCTAAAAACTCCGGCCACGCGCAGCCGCATCACGGCCTGTGGCACCATCGGCCCACCATCGCCGTGAACGACAACGGCAAGCGCCCGGCCTGTATGTTCTAGCCCACGACTGCACAAGGCACCTACCATGACCGCAACACCCTTCCCCGACGCCGCTGCCACCTGGAACCAGCGCTACGCAAGCGACCCCCACCTGTTTGGCCAGGAGCCCAACGACTACCTGCGCACCCAGGCCCACCACCTCGCACCCGGCGGCCGCGTGCTGTGCGTGGCCGATGGCGACGGGCGCAACAGCGTCTGGCTGGCGCGCCAGGGCCTGCAGGTGGACGCTTTCGACATCTCGGACGTGGGCGTGGGCCGGGCTCGGCAACTGGCCGCGCAAGCCCAGGTCACCGTGCACTACAGCGTGGCCGATTGCGACCAGTGGCCCTGGCCCACCGCCAGCTACGACGCCGTGGTGGCCATCTTTGTACAGTTTGCCGACCCCGCCATGCGCGCGCGCCTGTTCGCCCACATGGTGGCAGCGCTCAGGCCCGGTGGCGTGCTGGTGCTGCAGGGCTACACGCCCCGGCAACTGGAATACAAGACCGGCGGGCCACCCATCCTGTCGCACCTGTACACGCCGGAAATGATCCGCTCGGCCTTCAGCGGCCTGGAGATCATCGAGTTGCGCGACTATGAGGCGGTGCTGAGCGAGGGCACCCAGCACAAAGGCCCGTCTGCCCTGCTGGGGCTGGTGGCGCGCAAGCCCTGATATGCGCCCCAGCGCAAAGCCATGCCCGCTCCAGAAATCCCGACGCCCAGGCCAACGCCCGCACAACCCGGCCTGAGCACCGCCGACGCCGCACACCGCCTGGCCGCCGAAGGCCCCAACCTGCTGCCAGGCAGCGCGCCCAAGTCCACGCTGGCCATTGTGCGCGACGTGGTCACCGAGCCGATGTTCCTCATGCTGCTGGCGGCTGGCGGCATCTACCTGGCGCTGGGCGACCGGGGCGAAGCCCTCTTCCTGCTGGGCTTTGTGTTCGTGGTCATCGGCATCACGCTGGCGCAGGAGCGCAAGACGCAGCGCGCGCTGGAGTCGCTGCGGGACCTGTCGGCCCCGCGCACGCTGGTCATCCGCGACGGCCAGGAGCAGCGCATCGCCGGGCGCGACGTGGTGCGCGGCGACCTGCTGGTGCTGCACGAGGGCGACCGCATCGCCGCCGACGCCCTGCTGATCGACGGCCAGCTCGAAGTGGACGAATCCCTGCTCACCGGCGAAGCCGTGCCGGTGGCCAAGCTGCCCGCAGCACAAGGCGCTGCACCGGATACCCAACAAACACCGTCACCAACACCGGGAGGAGATGGCACACCCAGTCTCTTCGCGAGCACCGTGGTCACGCGCGGCGTGGGGGTGGCCCAGGTGTGTGCCACCGCCGCCCACACCGCCGTGGGGCGCATCGGCGCCGATCTCGCAGCAACAGTGGAGCCGCCTTCGGCGCTGCAGCAGGGCTCGCGCCGGCTGGTGCGCACGCTGGGCACGGCCGCCCTCGTCCTGGCCCTGGCGCAGGTGCTGCTGGGCTGGTGGTGGAACGGCCGGCCGCTGCTCGACAGCCTGCTCTCGGGCATTGCGCTGGCCATGGCCATCCTCCCCGAGGAGATTCCTGTCATCCTCACCGTGTTCCTGGCGCTGGGCGCCTGGCGGATTGCGCACCAGAAGGTGCTGACGCGGCGCGTCACCGCCGTCGAGGCGCTGGGCGCCATCACGGTGTTGGCCGTGGACAAGACCGGCACGCTCACCCTGAACCGCATGGCCGTGGCCGAAATCGCCACCGCCGACCAGCGCTTCAGGCCCGCCGACGGCGCCAGCGAAATGCCCGAACATTTCCACCTGCTGGCCGAATTCGCCATGCTGGCCACGCCGGGCGATCCGTTCGATCCCATGGAAAAGGCCATCCAGCATTTCGGCCACCAATGGCTCGAAGGCACCGAGCATGTGCACGACGGGCGCGAGCCCGAGTTCGAATACGCGCTCTCGGGCGAGATCCTGGCCATGACACGGGTGTTTGCCAGCGACGAGCCCGACCTGCACCTGCTGGCCACCAAGGGTGCGCCCGAGGCCGTGGCCGACCTGTGCCACCTCGATGCCGCGCGGCTGGGTGCCATCCGCCGCCAGGTCGAAGCCATGGCCGAGCGTGGCCTGCGCGTGCTGGGCGTGGCACGGGGGCGCTGGCGGGGCCCGCCCCCGGCGCCCGACCAGAGCCCGCCCTGGCCGCAAAGCCAGCACGACTTCGACTTTGATTTCCTCGGCCTGGTGGCGCTGGCCGACCCGCCCCGCCCCGAAGTGCCCGCCGCGCTGGCCGAATGCCGGCGCGCGGGCGTGCGCGTGATCATGATGACCGGCGACCACCCGGCCACGGCCCGCGCCATTGCGCAGCAGGTGGGCCTGTCGGAGCGGCCCCAGGTGCTCACCGGCCCCGAGCTGGAAGCGCTGGACGACGCGGCCCTTGCCGAGCGGCTGCGCCATGTGGATCTGTGCGCGCGCCTCAAGCCCCAGCACAAGCTGCGCCTGGTGCAGCTGCTGCGTGCCAGCGGCGAAGTGGTGGCCATGACCGGCGACGGCGTGAACGACGCCCCCGCGCTCAAGGCTGCCGACGTGGGCATCGCCATGGGCGAGCGCGGCACCGACGTGGCGCGCGAGGCCGCCGCGCTGGTGCTGCTGGACGACAGCTTCGCGCGCATCGTCGCCGCCATCCGCCAGGGCCGGCGCATCGACGGCAACGTGCGCAAGGCCATGCGCTTCACCTTCGCGGTCCACGTCCCCATCATCGCGCTGGTGCTGGGGCCAACGCTGCTGAAATGGCCCACGCTGCTGATGCCGGTGCATATCGTGCTGCTGCAGTTGCTGATAGACCCCACCTGCGCGGTCGTGCTGGAGGCCGAACCCGAAGACAGCAACACCATGGAGCGGCCGCCCCGCCCCGTCTCCGACTCGCCGTTTGCCATGGGCCCACTGGTTTACTCCGTGCTGCAGGGCCTGGGCGTGGCGGCCTTGCTCTTGGGCGGGCAGTCCTGGCTGGCGGGTCAGGGCTGGGGCAGCGCGCAAAGCCGCACCGTGGTGTTCGGCACGCTGGTGCTGTGCGTCATGCTGCTGATCCTGGCCAACCGCGACCTGTCGCGCCCGGCGCTGCTGGGCATCACCCGGCCAAACCCCTGGCTGTGGCGCATTGCCGCCGCAATGGCCTTGCTGCTGGCCGCGGTGCTGGGCATTCCGGGGCTGCGCGCGCTGATGGGATTGGCTTTGCCCGGCGCCCAGGGCGTGGCGGTGGCCGCTTGCCTGCTGGCGCTTTGCCTGGTCTGGCTGGAACTGGTGCGGCGCGCGGGCCGGAGCCTGGTGCGGACCCGGCTGCCCGGACCTGGCGGACGCTGACTCCGGCCCGGCCCGCGCCCCGGCAAAGAACGCCTACTGCGCCACGGCGCTGCCGCGCACCAAAGGCGCGGCGTGGTCCAGATCGGGCCGGCGCCACGGGTCCACATGGGTCATGAGGTTGAGCACGCGGTGGCGCTGCAGCACGCGCTGGCGCGCCTGCACGGCGATGTCGTGGCCGGCCTCCACGGTGAGCGCTGCGTCCACCTCCAGGTGGGCATCGACCACGATCATGTCGCCCATCTTGCGCGTGCGCACATCGTGCACGCCGCTCACGCCCGGCGTGTCGAGCAGCGTCTGGCGGATGGCCTGCACTTCCTGCTCGTCCACCGAACGGTCCATCAGGTCGTGCAGCGCATCCCAGCCAAACTCCCAGCCCATCTTGCCCACCATGAAGCCGACGATGAGCGCGGCAATCGGGTCCAGGATGGGATAGCCGGCCAGGTTGCCGGCAATGCCGATGCCCACCACCAGCGACGAGGCCGCATCCGAGCGCGCGTGCCAGGCATTGGCCACCAGCATGCTGGACTTGACGCGCTTGGCCACGGCCAGCATGTAGCGAAACAGCAGTTCCTTGCCCACCAGAGCGGCACCGGCCACCCACAGTGCCACCCTATGCACCTGCGGCACCGTTTGCGGGTTCTCCAGCTTGAGCACCGCCGACCACACCATGCCCATGCCCACCGCCAACAGCAGCAGACCCAGCACCAGCGAGGCCGCCGTCTCGAAGCGGTGGTGGCCGTAGGGGTGGCCCTCGTCGGCATCCTTTTTGGCATGGTGGCTGGCGAACAGCACCACGAAATCGGCCACGAGGTCGGACAGCGAGTGGATGCCATCGGCGATCAGGCCCTGCGACTTGGCCAGCACGCCCACCACGATCTGGATGGTGGACAGCACCAGGTTGACACCCACGCTCACCCAGGTGCTGCGCGATGCGGCGGCAGCGCGCTCCTGGGGCGTGTGCACGGTGTCTTCGGTATCGCTGTCAAGATCGCTGAATTGCATGGCCGTGGTCTCTGAAGGGGGTGCGCAGGTGCGCCCTGCAGAGGATTGTGCCCCGGCACGGGGCTACAGCCGAAAGTGACGGCGGAAAATCAGGCCGGCGCCGCCGCGCCAGGCGCATGGATCTCGACCGTGATGTGCACCAGCTCCTCGTGCACGCGCAGCTGCCGCTTGAAATATTCCGGCGCCACGCCGGGCGACGTGACCAGCGACAGGATGCACGCGTAGTCGCCCCGGCCCACGCGCCAGACATGCAGGTCGCTGATGCGCGCCGGCACGGGGCTGGCCGCGATGACCTCGCGGATTTCCGCCACCACCGGCGCGTCCATCTCGGCATCGAGCAGCACCTTGCCCGTATCCCGCAGCAGGCCCTGGGCCCACACGGCCACCAGCACCGCGCCCACGATGCCCATCACCGGATCCAGCCAGTCCGCCCCCCACAGCTTGCCGCCGAACAGCGCCACGATGGCCAGCACCGAGGTGGCGGCATCGGCCAGCACATGCAGGTAGGCCGAGCGCAGGTTCAGGTCGTGGTGGTGGTCCGAATGCCCATGCCCGTGGGAATGCCCATGGCCATGATCGTGTCCGTGGTGGTGGCCACCGCGCAGCAGCCAGGCGCAGGCCAGGTTGACCAGCAGGCCCACCACACCAATGGCGATGGCCTCGTCGTAGTGGATGGGCTGGGGCGCCAGCAGCCGCTGCAGCGACTGCACCAGCATCACGCCCGCCACCAGCACCAGTGCCAGCGCGCTCGTGTAGCCTGCCAGCACCTCGATCTTCCAGGTACCCAGCGAAAACCGCCGGTCGTGCGCGTAATGCCGCGCCGCCGCGTAGGCCATGGCCGACAGGCCCAGCGCCAGCGCGTGCGAACTCATGTGCCAGCCATCGGCCAGCAAGGCCATGGAGTTGAAAACCCAGCCCCCGGCGATCTCGGCCACCATCATCGCTACGGTCAGGGCCACGGCCCAGCGCGTGTTGCGCTCGGCCAGCGGGTTGCCCTGGTGGAAGTGGTGGGAATGGGACCCGTCAGAGGGCGTGGCAGTGGATGGCATGGAATGGAGGGGGATGAAATTGCCCCGCAATATACTCCACCCCAGTATCCATCACCCCCCAATTCCATGGCACACACCATCACCGGACACAAGCAGTTGCTGGCACGCGTGCGCCGCATCCAGGGCCAGGCCAGCGCACTCGAAAAAGCCCTGCTGGCGCAGTCCGACTGCGCCGCCGTGCTGCAGCAGATCGCCGCGATCCGCGGTGCCGTCAATGGCCTGATGGCCCAGGTGCTGGAAGGCCACCTGCGCGAGCATGTGGGCGCGCAAGGGCTGTCGGATGCGGCACGCGACGCAGGCATGGATCAGGTGACCGCCGTGCTGCGCTCCTACCTGCGATAGGCAGAATGGCCGCACGACAGGCACTCGCCCGCGCAGTGCGTCAGCCCGGCACTGCGGCCGCTGCCACCAGGCGCTGGGTGTAGGCTTGCCGGGGCGCATCCAGCACCTGGGCCACCGTGCCGCTTTCCAGCACCTCGCCATCCTTCATCACCAGCACGTCGTGCGCCATGGCGCGGATGACCTGAACGTCGTGCGTGATGAGCAGGTAGCTCAGGCCCTTGTCACGCTGCAGGCGCTGCAGCAGGCCCAGCACCTGCTGCTGGATGGTGACATCGAGCGCGCTGGTGGGTTCGTCGAGCACCAGCACGCGCGGCTGCACGATGAGGGCACGGGCAATGGCCAGGCGCTGGCGCTGGCCGCCGGAAAATTCATGCGGGTAGCGCGCCAGCAGGCCGGGGAACTGCGCCTCGGTCAGCCCCACCTCGGCCAGCGCGGCCTCCACCCTGGCACGACGCGCCGCCATGTCCAGCGCGCGCTCGTGCACCTGGAGGCCCTCGCCCACGATCTCTTCGACGGTGAGGCGCGGCGAGAGCGAGGAGAACGGGTCCTGGAACACCACCTGCACCTGGCGGCGCAACTGCTGGTTGGCGGGCGTGTTGCGCGCGGCCGGCTGCTGCCAGCCCTGCCCCGCCACCGCCAGCTCGCCGCCATGCGGCAGCAGGCCCAAAATAGCCTGCGCCAGCGTGGATTTGCCCGAACCCGATTCGCCCACCACGCCCAGCGTGCGGCCGGGCAGCAGTTGCAGCGTGGCCCCCAGCACGGCGACGAATTCACCTTTTTTGAACCAGCCGCGCACGCCGGGCAAGGGCGTGGGATAAACCACGCGCAGGTCTTGCGCCTGCACCACAGGGGCGATCCCTTCGGCGGGTTCGGTCTCCACCACATCGCGCCGGGGCTGGCTGGCGATGAGGCGGCGGGTGTAGCCATGCTGCGGGGCAGCAAACACATCGGCCACGCGGCCCTGCTCCACCAGCACGCCCTGCTCCATCACGGCCACGCGGTCGGCAAAGCGGCGCACCAGGTTCAGGTCGTGCGTGATGAGCAGCACGGCCATGCCGGTCTGGCGCTGCAAATCAGAAAGCAAATCCAGGATCTGGCCACGCAGCGTGACATCGAGCGCCGTGGTGGGCTCGTCGGCCAGCAGCAGCGCGGGCTCGCTGGCCAGGGCCATGGCGATCATGGCGCGCTGGCGCTGGCCGCCGCTCAACTGGTGCGGAAAGCTGTTGGCACGGCGTTCGGGCTCGGGGATGCCGGTCTTTGCCAGCAACTCCATCGCTTGCTGCGCAGACTGGGCGGGCGCCAAAGCCCTTTTCAACGCCAGAACCTCGGCAATCTGCTGGCCAATGGTCATCAGCGGGTTCAGCGCCGTCATGGGCTCCTGGAACACCATGGCGATGTCACCGCCGCGCACGCCGCGCATCTCGCGTTCCGACAAGGAGAGCAGGTCGCGCCCGCGCAGCAAGGCCTGGCCGCTGATGCTGGCATCACCCGCCAGGCGCAGCAGGCTCAAAGCGGTGATGGTCTTGCCCGAGCCCGACTCGCCCACCAGCGCCAGCTTCTCGCCCGGCGCGATGCTGAAGCCCACGCCGCACACCACCTCCTTGGCACCAAAGCGCACGGAAAGGTCGTGCACCTGCAGCAGCGGTGCAGGCGGGGACTGGGGTTGGAGTGTGGCGATCATGGCTTTGCTGTCGTTCGCAACGGGCTGATGCAGGATCGGATGTCAGCAACTGGCACGCACCAGGCCAGCGGACGCCGCGCAAGGGCCGCCCCGCCGCGCTGGCGGCGTCTCCCCTCCCGGCGAAGCCGAGAGAGGGGGGAAGGCGCGAAGCGACTCAGGGGGGTGTTCATTGTTTCCGGGGGTCCAAGGCATCGCGCAGCGCATCGCCCATGAAGGTCAGCAGCAGCAGCGTGACCACCAGCACGCCGAAGGTGGACAGCGAGATCCACCAGGCATCGATGCTGTTCTTGCCCTGGCTCAGCAGCTCGCCCAAGCTGGGCGTGCCCGGCGGCACGCCCAGGCCCAGGAAGTCGAGCGAGGTCAGCGCCAGGATGGCCGCGCTCATGCGAAACGGCAGGAAGGTGACCACGGGCGTGAGGCTGTTGGGCAGGATGTGGCGCCCGATGATCTGCGCATTGCCCACGCCCAGGGCGCGCGCCGCCTTCACGTAATCAAGCTGGCGGTTGCGCAAAAACTCGGCGCGCACGTAGTCGCTCAGCCCCATCCAGCCAAACAGGCTGAGCAAGATCAACAGCAGCGAAATGCTGGGCGCGAACACGGCACTGAAGATGATGAGCAGGTACAGCTCGGGCATGGAGCCCCAGATCTCGATGAAGCGCTGAAACGCCAGATCGGTCTTGCCGCCAAAGAAACCCTGGATGGCGCCGGTGATCACGCCCAGCGCCACGCCCGTGACGGTGAGCGCCAGCGCAAACAGCACACTCACGCGAAAGCCGTAGATCAGCTGCGCCAGCAGGTCGCGCCCGCGGTCGTCGGTGCCCAGCCAGTTCTCCGGCGTGGGCGCCGAGGGGTTGGGCGCCTTGGCAAAGTAGTTGAGCGTGTTCGGCCCGTAGGGGTTCAAGGTGTAGAGCGCCCAGTTGCTGCCCTGCGTGATGCGCTCGCGGATGAAGGGATCGAGGTAGTCGGTGGGCGTCTCGAAGTCGCCGCCAAAGGTCTTCTCGGGGTAGTCCTTGAGCATGGGAAAGTAGGTCTGCCCCTCGTAGCGCACGATGAGCGGCCGGTCGTTGCTGACCAGCTCGGCGCACAGGCTCACGAGCACCAGCGCGCAAAAAATCAGCAGGCTCCAGTAGCCCAGGCGGTTGCGCTTGAAACGCAGCCAGGCGCGGCGGGAGGGGGACAAGGACGGGCTGGCTGGACTCATGCCGTAAACGGGTTGAGCAGCCCAATGCCGCAGCCATCAAAGTCGCGCACATTGCGCGTGACCACCGTGAGCGCGTGCACCTGGGCGGTGGCGGCTATCAGCATGTCGGCCTGGCTGCGCACCTGCCCGCGTGCGGCGAACATGCCGCGCATTTCTCCAGCGCGGCGAGCTATGGATGGCGTGGTGTCGAGCACCTCATTGCGCCCAATGAACTCGTCAAACCATGCCATTAAGGTGGGGTGGGGTTTGCGCAATAAGCCATAAAAAATTTCATCGATAGTGATGACAGACAAAGTGAGCTTGCCATGCACAGCATCGACCGTGTCGCGCCACGCCAGAACGCCTGGGTGGGGCTGGCGGCGCATCAGCTCGCTAATGATGTTGGTGTCTGCAAGCTGCATGGCTGTCAGTCCCAGTATCCAGGTTCATCCATGGGATTGGGGCGATTGGTTCTGGGCGGTATCTCGATGCCATCCAATCCCTGTGCTGCAAGCAAAGCGCGTATTTCGTCAAACTGCTGCGCCAGCGTGGGCCGCTGGCGCTCGGCCTTCCATCGTTTGAATTCCTCAAACTCCTGCGCCGAAATCAGCACGGCGACAGGTTTGTCTCGGTTGTAGATAGCTTGCGGCTCCTCGGCGGTCAGGCGCACCACTTCAGAAAATTGCTGCTTGGCGCTGGCGATGTTCCAGGTCATGATGAACCCCTCAAATGGACAAGTTGGGCACTTATTATGTCCAACTCTCGATCAGCCATCAATCGAATTTCACGCGCGGGTCCACCCACACGTAGCACAGGTCGGAAATCAGCTTGGTCACCAGCCCGATCAGCGTGAACAAATACAGCGTGCCCAGCACCACGGGGTAGTCGCGCCGGATCACGCTTTCGTAGCTCAAGAGGCCCAGGCCGTCGAGCGAGAAAAGCGTCTCGATCAGCAGCGAGCCCGCGAAGAACGCGCCGATGAAGGCTGCTGGAAACCCCGTGATGATGGGAATGAGCGCATTGCGGAACACATGCTTCCACAGCACCTGGCGCTCGCTCAGGCCCTTGGCGCGCGCCGTCAGCACATACTGCTTGCGGATTTCTTCCAGAAACGCGTTCTTGGTCAGCATGGCCGTGACGGCAAAGCTGCCCAGCACCATGGCGGTGATGGGCAAGGTGATGTGCCACAGGTAGTCCACGATGCGCGCGCCCCAGCTCAACTCCTCCCAGTTCGACGAAGTCAGCCCGCGCAGCGGGAACCACTGCAACTGCCCGCCAAAGATGACCAGCAGCGCCACGCCCAGCACGAAGCCCGGAATGGCATAGCCCACCAGGATGAGCAGCGTGGTCACCAGATCAAAGCGCGAACCCGCGCGCACCGCCTTGGCCACACCCAGGGGGACGGCCACAAGGTAGCTGATGAAGAAGGTCCACAACCCCAGGCTGATGGAAACGGGCAGCTTCTCCACCACCAGCTGCCACACGTCCTTGTTCTGGAAGAAGCTCTTGCCCAGGTCAAAGCGCGCGAACTGGCCCAGCATCTGCCAAAACCGCTCGTGCGCGGGTTTGTCGAAGCCATACAGCGCCTTGATCTGCTCCAGCCGCTTCGGGTCCACGCCCTGCGCGCCCCGGTAGGCCAGGCCGCCGCCTTCGGCACCACCACCACCCGCGCCAGCCTTGGCCTCGGCCATGTACTGCTCCACCGGGCCGCCGGGCACGAACTGGATCACCACAAAGGTCAGCAGCAGCACGCCCAGCAGGGTGGGCAGCATGAGCAGGACACGCTTGAGGATGTAGGCGAACATATTGAATCAATCCCTGGTTCTTGTCGCAGGGCGGCCGGCCGCCGCGCCGGGCCGCCCCCAGCAAGGCCAGCCCCCTTGGGGGGCAGCGACCCCTGCAACGGTGGCGCGTGGGGGCATCATTTGCGTGCCCACCAGGTGTCGATGACCCAGCCCTCGCCGCTGGTGTAGGGCGGCACCGTGGCGGGTCTGGCCAGGCGCCAGCCGTTGTAGGCCATGCGGTGGGTGGGCGCCGTCCACTGGGGTAGCAGGTAGTGGCTGTGCGCGAGGATGCGCTCCAGGGCATGGCAGGCGGGCAGCAGCTGCGCCGCGGTCCTGGCCGCGGTCATGGCCTTGATCATGGCGTCCACCGCCGGGTTCTTCACGCCGGCGAAGTTGCCCGAATCCTCGGTATCGGCGGCCTTGCTGCCGAACAGGTCGGCAAACTCCTGGCCCGGGTTGTGCGTGCCCTGAAAGGCCATGGAGGTGATGTCGAAGTCAAACTTCTGCAGGCGCTGCTGGTACAGCGCAAAGTCCACCGAGCGGAAACGCAGCGTGATACCCAGCTTTTCGAGGCTGCGCATCCAGGGCGTGACGGTGCGCACGCCGCCCTCGTTGCTGTCCATGTATTCCAGCACCATGGCCTGCCCCTGGGCATTGCGCAGGGCCCCCTCGCGCACCTCCCAGCCCGCTTCTTTCAGCAGCTGCTGCGCGCGGCGCAGGTTGGCGCGCAGCGACGAATCCCCGTCGGTGCGCGGTGGCACGGTCATGGGGCCAAAAGCCGCTGGTGGGATGTCCTTGCGAAACGGCTCCATCAACGCCAGCTCCTGCGGCGACGGCGTGCCGCGGGTCTCGCAGGCGGTGTTGCCAAACAGGCCGTTGACCCGCTGGTAGGCGCCGTAGAACATCTGGCGGTTCATCCACTCGTAGTCGATCGCCAGGCCCAGGGCCTCGCGCACGCGCACATCCTGCAACAGCGGGCGGCGCGTGTTGAGCACATAGCTCTGGAAACCCGAGGGCAGCTTGTGGGCGAATTCGCCCTTGACCAGTTCGCCGGTGTCGAACTTCTTGCCATTCACGCGCCGCGCCCAGTCGCCCGCGCTGAAAAAGCGCATCAGGTCGAACTCGCCGGCCTTGAGGGCTTCGAGCCGCGCGGTGGCGTCCTTGTAGATCTTGACGGTGATGCGGTCGAAGTTGGCCGTGCCCCTGCGCACGTTCAAATCCTTGGCCCAGTAGCCCGGGTCGCGCACGTAGGTGATGTCCTTGCCGAAGCGCACCGGGCCGATCTTGTAGGGCCCGCTGCCAATGGGAATGTCCATCACCACCTGGTCGAAGGGCTTGGCCTGGCCGTTCTCCACGCCCCAGTCGCGGCTGAACACCGGCAGGCCGCCCACGGTGAGCGGCAGCTCGCGGTTGGGCTGCCTGAAGCGGTAGCGCACCGTGCGCTCGTCCAGCACATCGACCCCCGCCACATCGATCAGCGTGGTCTTGTAGGCGGGCGACGTGAAGGGGCCCACCAGGGTGTCGTAGCTGTATTTCACGTCCTGCGCCACCACCTGCTTGCCGTTGTGAAAGCGCGCCTCGGGCCGCAGGCGGAACGTGGCCGAAAGCCCGTCGGGTGCCACCTCCACATCCTCGGCCAACAGGCCGTAGCCGGTGGCGGTTTCGTCCATGGAGCCCGCCAGCAGCGAGTCGAACATCAGCGACGACAGGTAGGCCGGCGCGCTGCCCTTGATGGTGAACGGGTTGTATTTGTCGAAAGTGGAGGTGCGCAGGTTGCTCACCAGCCGCAGCTCGCCGCCCTTGGGGGCATCGGGGTTCACGTAACTGAAATGCGTGAACCCGGCCGGGTAGCGCGGCGCGCCCCACAGCGCATAGGCATGCGCAGCCCAGGCTGGCGCCGCACACAAGCACATCGAAAAAATCAACCAAAACCGCATGAGACAATTCTGCCCTACGTCGGCGGGGCCTTTGCGCAAACTGCGGGGCCGACCCCAGTAACCACGCCGTCCACCCCCACATCGCATTCCACAGGAGAAAAACCATGGGTTTTCTGACCGGCAAGAAACTGCTCATCACGGGCGTGCTGTCCAACCGCTCCATCGCTTACGGCATCGCCAAGGCCTGCCACGCACAGGGCGCCGAGCTGGCCTTCAGCTACGTGGGCGAGCGCTTCAAGGACCGCATCACCGACTTTGCCGCCGAGTTCGACTCCAAGCTGATCTTTGATTGCGACGTGGGCAGCGACGAGCAGATCGATCGCATGTTCGCCGACCTGGCCCAGGCATGGCCCCAATTCGACGGCTTCGTGCACAGCATCGGCTTTGCGCCGCGCGAGGCGATTGCCGGCAACTTCCTCGAAGGCCTCTCGCGCGAAGGCTTTCGCATTGCGCACGACATCAGCGCCTACAGCTTCCCGGCCATGGCCAAGGCCGCCCTGCCCTACCTGAACGACAAGTCCTCGCTGCTCACGCTGAGCTACCTGGGCGCGCTGCGCAGCATTCCCAACTACAACACCATGGGCCTGGCCAAGGCCAGCCTGGAGGCCAGCGTGCGCTACCTGGCCGAGGCCGTGGGCCGCACCGAAGACGGCCGCAGCATCCGCGTCAACGGCGTCTCCGCCGGCCCCATCAAGACCCTGGCGGCCAGCGGCATCAAGGACTTCGGCAAGCTGCTGGGCCGCGTGGCCGACGCCGCGCCCCTGCGCCGCAACGTGACGATCGAGGACGTGGGCAACGTGGCGGCCTTCCTGCTGTCCGACCTGGCCAGCGGCATGACGGCCGAGATCAGCTATGTGGACGGCGGCTTCAGCCAGACGGCAGGCCTGAGTGCCGACCAGGTCTGAATACCGCCCGCCGGGATTCTTGGTCAAATCGGCGGCTGGCGCTTACAGATACAGCCCCAGCAGCCAGATGATCAATCGCACCATGCACCGCAGAAGCTGCCTCGCCCTGCTGGCGCTTGCCGCCCTTCCTGCCCTGCCCGCGCTGGCCGCAGACGCACCCGCCCTGCTGCTGGCCCAGGTCTATCGCCCCGGCCTTGCGCTGCAGGATTACTGGGTGAGCGAGAAATACGACGGCGTGCGCGGCTTCTGGGATGGCCGCACGCTGCGCACCCGGGGCGGCGAGACGGTGCAGGCCCCTGCCTGGTTCACCGCTGGCTGGCCCGAGGTGCCGATGGACGGCGAGCTGTGGGCCGGGCGCGCACGATTCAGCCACGCCCAGTCCACCGCGCGCCAGCAACAAGCCGACGACACGGCCTGGCGCCAGATGCGTTTCATGGTGTTTGACCTGCCCGCGCACGGCGGCACGTTCGACCAGCGCCTACCGGCCCTGGCCGCCCTCGTCGAGCACCTGGGCCAGCCCTGGGTGCAGGCCGTGCCACAACGGCGCGTGGCCAGCGACGCGGCCCTGCAGGCGCTGCTGGCGCGCACCGTGCGCGCCGGTGGCGAGGGGTTGATGCTGCACCGGGGCGCATCGCTGTACCGCGCAGGCCGCAGCGACGATCTCATCAAGCTCAAGACGCACGAGGACACCGAGGCCCGCGTGGTGGCCCACCTGCCCGGCCAGGGCAAACACGCCGGGCGCATGGGTGCGCTGCTGGTCGAAATGCCCACCGGCCAGCGTTTCCGGCTGGGGGCGGGGTTCAGCGATGCCGACCGCGAAAACCCGCCGCCCGCGGGCAGTTGGGTGACCTACCGCTTTCGCGGCACCCACGACGGCGGCCTGCCGCGCTTTGCCAGCTTTGTGCGGGTGCGCGAGGACATGCCGGCAAGGTGAATTGAACGGGTTGAACGGGCGAGCGGCTGGCAGCCAATTCAACCAAAAATCCAGCGACCGCAACGGCCGCTGGAGCCGTCACACATTGCGGCCGTAAGGGCCATCGTCGCCCTTCTGAACCAGGTTGTCGGAAGTGGTCAGCGGCTTGGGTTGTCTGGCGAATTTTTCGGCCACGCAGTCGGCGTAATAACGCACCTGGCCGCTTTCATCCTCCACCTCGACCAGGCCGTGGATATCCGTCTCGAAGCCCGGGCACAGCTTGGCGAATTCGCGGGCGAACTTGAGGTAGTCCACGATCTTCTTGTTGAACACCTCGCCCGGAATCAGCAGCGGGATGCCCGGCGGGTACGGCGTGACCAGGCCCACGGTGATGCGGCCTTCGAGGTGGTCGATCTCCACGCGCTCGGTGGTGCGGTGCGCAATGTGCGCAAACGCGTCGCTGGGTTTCATGGCCGGCGTGAGGTCCGACAAATACATCTCGGTCGTCAGACGCGCGATGTCGTACTTGGCATACATCTCGTGCACATGCTGGCACAGGTCCTTGAGGCCCATGCGCTCGTAGCGCTTGTGCTGCTGGCAGAACTCCGGAAGGATGCGCCACATGGGCTGGTTCTTCTCGTAGTCGTCCTTGAACTGCTGCAGCGCCGTGAGCAGCGTGTTCCAGCGGCCCTTGGTGATGCCGATGGTGAACATGATGAAGAAGCTGTACAGGCCCGTCTTCTCGACCACCACGCCGTGCTCGGCCAGGTACTTGGTGACGATGGACGCCGGAATGCCGGTCTTGTCGAACTTGCCGTCCAGGCTCAGGCCCGGCGTGACGATGGTGGACTTGATCGGGTCGAGCATGTTGAAGCCGTCGGCCAGCTGGCCGAAGCCGTGCCATTTGCTGCCGTTCTTCTTGCTCTTGCTGTCGCTGCGGATGATCCAGTCCTCGGCCCGACCAATGCCTTCGTCCACCAGCTTTTCCGGCCCCCAGACCTTGAACCACCAGTCGTTCTTGCCAAACTCTTCCTCCACCTGGCGCATGGCGCGGCGGAAGTCGAGGGCTTCAAGGATGCTTTCTTCCACCAGCGCGGTGCCGCCGGGCGGCTCCATCATCGCGGCGGCCACGTCGCAGCTGGCGATGATGCTGTACTGAGGGCTGGTGCTGGTGTGCATCAGGTAGGCCTCGTTGAACAGGTGGCGGTCGAGCTTGGTGGTCTGCGAGTCCTGCACCAGCACATGGCTGGCCTGGCTGATGCCGGCCAGCAGCTTGTGGATGGACTGCGTGGCGTACGTCACCGAATGCTTGGGGCGCATGCGCTTCTTGCCCATGGCGTGGTAGCTGCCATAGAACGGATGGAAGGCCGCGTGCGGCAGCCAGGCTTCGTCGAAGTGCAGGTTGTCCACGTAGCCATCGAGCATGCCCTTGATGGTCTCGGTGTTGTAGAGCACGCCGTCGTAGGTGGACTGCGTGAGCGTGAGCACGCGGGGCTTGACCTTCTTCGGATCGACGCCTTTGAGCAGGGGGTTGGCGCGGATCTTGGCCTGGATGGCCGCAGGCTCGAACTCGCTTTGCGGAATGGGCCCGATGATGCCGAAGTGGTTGCGCGTGGGCTTCATGAACACGGGCACCGCGCCGGTCATGATGATGCTGTGCAGGATGGACTTGTGGCAGTTGCGGTCCACCACCACCACGTCGCCCGGCGCCACCGTGTGGTGCCACACCATCTTGTTGGACGTGGACGTGCCGTTGGTCACGAAAAAGCAGTGGTCGGCATTGAAGATGCGCGCGGCATTGCGCTCCGATTCGCCAATGGCGCCGTTGTGGTCCAGCAGCTGGCCCAGCTCTTCCACCGCATTGCACACGTCGGCGCGCAGCATGTTCTCGCCGTAGAACTGGTGGTACATCTGGCCCACCGGGCTCTTCAAAAACGCCACGCCACCCGAGTGGCCGGGGCAGTGCCAGCTGTACGAGCCGTCTTCGGCGTAGTCGAGCAGTGCCTTGAAGAACGGCGGCTGCACGCCTTCCAGGTAGCTCTTGGCCTCGCGGATGATGTGCTTGGCCACAAACTCGGGGGTGTCCTCGAACATGTGGATGAAGCCATGCAGCTCGCGCAGGATGTCGTTGGGCAGGTGGCGGCTGGTCTTGGTCTCGCCGTGCACATAGATCGGCACCTCGGCGTTCTTGCGCCGCACTTCGCCAATGAAGTTGCGCAGGCTCAGCACGATGGGATCGAGCCCCTCGTTCGCGGTGAACTCTTCATCGTCAATCGACAGGATGAAGGCGCTGGCGCGGCTTTGCTGCTGGGCGAACTGGCTCAGATCGCCATAGCTGGTGACCCCGACCACCTCGAAGCCCTCGGCCTCGATGGCCTGCGCCAGGGCGCGGATGCCCAGGCCCGAAGTGTTCTCGGAACGATAGTCCTCATCGATGATGATGATGGGAAAGCGAAACTTCATGTGCAGCCTCCGTGCAACCGTGCCATGCCCGGCCAAAAAACGAAACAGGCGCGAAGTGTAAGGAATAAGCATGACGCGCCTTTGAAGTGCCATTCTTTTGACCCAGAATGTGGTGCACTAAAGACGAACAAGGAGTCCGCATGGAGGAATCCACTATCTGGTGGCTGTTGGCAGGCGTGGCGGTGGTGACCGAGCTGCTGACCGGCACTTTCTATCTGCTGATGCTGGCGGTGGGGCTGGCAGCCGCAGCGCTAGCCGCGCACCTGGGCCTGCCGCTGGCCGCGCAGATCATCACGGCCGCGGTGGTGGGCGGCGGTGCGGTGGTGGCATGGCACCAGTTCAAGAAGAAACGCCCTGGCGACCCTTCTGCCCGCGCCGATCGCAGCGTGAACCTGGATGTGGGCGAAACCGTCATGATCGACAGCTGGAGTGCCGATGGCACGGCCAGCGTGAAATACCGCGGCACCCAGTGGACCGCCATTCATCGCCCCGGCGTCACACCCTCCACCGGCATGCACCGCGTGGCCGAACTGGTGGGCAGCCGCCTGCTGGTCGACCCGCTCTGAAATCACCGCCCATACCCAACGCCCGGAAAGGCCCCCATGGAAATCGCCCTCATCCTCTTCGCCATCGCCGTCGTCTTCATTGCGCGCTCCGTCAAGGTCGTGCCCCAGCAAAACGCCTGGGTGAAAGAGCGGCTGGGCAAATATGCCGGCACGCTCACGCCGGGCCTGAACTTTCTGGTGCCGTTTGTGGACAAGGTGGCCTACAAGCACAGCCTGAAAGAAATCCCGCTCGATGTGCCCAGCCAGATCTGCATCACCCGCGACAACACGCAGCTGCAGGTGGACGGCATCCTGTACTTCCAGGTCACCGACCCCATGCGCGCCAGCTATGGATCGAGCAACTACATCATGGCCGTCACCCAGCTGGCCCAGACCTCGCTGCGCAGCGTGATCGGCAAGCTCGAACTCGACAAGACCTTTGAAGAACGCGACATCATCAACGCCCAGGTGGTGCAGGCCATCGACGAGGCCGCGCTGAACTGGGGCGTGAAGGTGCTGCGCTACGAAATCAAGGACCTCACGCCCCCGAAGGAAATCCTGCACGCCATGCAGGCCCAGATCACCGCCGAACGCGAAAAGCGCGCCCTGATCGCCGCCTCGGAAGGCCGGCGCCAGGAACAGATCAACATCGCCACCGGCGAGCGCGAGGCCTTCATTGCCCGCTCCGAGGGTGAAAAGCAGGCCGTCATCAACAAGGCACAGGGCGAAGCCGCATCGATCAAGGCCGTGGCCGAAGCCAATGCCGAAGCCATCGAACGCGTGGCCGCCGCCATCCGCCAGCCCGGCGGCGAGCAGGCCGTGCAACTCAAGGTGGCCGAAAAAGCCGTGGAAGCCTATGGCAAGGTGGCCACCGACGCCACCACCACCCTCATCGTTCCCAGCAACATGACCGAGGTGTCGGCACTGATTGGCTCTGCCATGAAGATGGTTCAGACCCAGAAGGCCAGCTGAAGCCGGTTTTTTTGGGGCAAGCCAGGCCGCGAACCCCAACACACCCTGACCTGTGGCTATAATCGTGGGCTTCGGAGAGGTGGATGAGCGGTTTAAGTCGCACGCCTGGAAAGCGTGTGTGGGCTAATCCCCACCGCGGGTTCGAATCCCGCCCTCTCCGCCAAAAATGAGTCCCAGAGCGTTCCAAGACGTCTCGCAAGACACCCTGAAAGCCCCGGTCTACCTAGTGTTCCGGGGCTTTTTTGTTTCTGGACGTCCCGCAAGGGTTCTTGCCATCCAAGGGATTCTGTTGGTATCGTTGGTGGTACGTAGGAGGTGCCGTGTTGGTATTTCCTCTACCAACGGGGGTAAGCATGGCCTTGACCGACATTGCCATCAAGTCCAGCAAAGCACGGGAGTCGGCCTTCAAGTTGACCGATGGCCGCGGCTTGCAGTTGCACGTAACGCCGTTAGGTTCAAAGTTGTGGCGCTGGGCCTATCGCTTCGACGGCAAACAAAAGCTCATGGCCTTGGGCGTCTACCCTGATGTTTCCCTCGCGCAAGCCCGAGACAAAGCGGACTTGGCCAGAAAGCTTCTGGCAACTGGTGTTGACCCGATGGCTGCCCGCAAGTCCGACAAGATCGCCCGCCGCCTAGCTGTAGAGGACACCTTTACCGCCGTGGCGAAGAAATGGTGGGAGAGCTGGAAGGCCGCACGCAGCGACAGCCACACGGTCTACGTATGGCGTCGTCTGGAGGCAGATGTGTTTCCAGCGATCGGATTACGCCCCATTGCGGAAATCGAAGCTCCTGAGCTGGTAGCCATGATGAAGGCCATCGAAAAACGCGGGGCGCTCGACATTGCCAAACGAGCGCTCCAAACCTGCTCACAGATTTTTCGCTACGCCATCGCACACGGCGTGGCCAAACGCAACCCGGCCGTTGAGATTCGCCCGAGCGATGTACTGGCCTCGCGCAAGAAGCAGAACTACGCGCGGTTGGACAGCAAGGAACTGCCTGAGTTGTTGCGCAAGATTGAGGTCTACAACGGCAGCACCGTCACCCGAGTTGCCATCAAGCTCATGTCCATGACCTTCGTGCGAACCAGCGAACTGATCGGCGCGCGCTGGGATGAATTTGACCTAGACGGCGGACGCTGGGATATCCCGGCTTCGCGCATGAAAATGAAGACGCCGCACGTGGTTCCACTCTCCACCCAGGCGGTGACCCTGCTGCGAAGCCTACACACCCTAACCGGTCGCAGTCCCCTGCTCTTTCCCGGCGAGCGAGACCATCAAAAGTCGATGAGCAACAACACGATCCTCGGCGCACTGGACCGCATGGGCTACGCAGGACGCATGACCGGCCATGGTTTCCGGGGCATCGCATCCACCCTCCTGCACGAGCAGGGCTGGCCGCACGAGCACATTGAGCTTCAGCTGGCTCACCAAGAGCGCAACCAAGTCAGTGCCACATACAACCACGCAATGTATTTGCAACCACGCGCGAAAATGATGCAGGCGTGGAGTAACTTCCTGGACGCCTGCTTGGTCGGCAATGTTGCCTACATCCACGAAAAACGTGCATAAAGGACGGATGTCATCGCTGGAGGTCTTTGCCTGTTGACGCCGACCGAAAACTGAGCCACTTTTTGGTGTGATGCCGACCTAAAACTGAGCCAGGTGTTTTACCTACCCTGCTGTTTTGTGCAGCAAGGGAATGAAGAGGGTGATCACCATGGACATGATTGGCAAGATACGGCGGATGCACCGCCGGGACAAGAAGACGAAGCGGGAGATATCGAGGGCCACGGGCCTGTCGCGCAACACGGTGGCCAAGTGGCTGGACGAGGCGCAGCCGGTCGAGCCCAAGTACCGCCGGGAGGCGGCGAAGGCGACCAAGCTGTCGGCGCACGAGGCGGAGCTCAAGCAAGCCTTGAAGGCCGATGCCAAGCGGCCCAAGAAGGAGCGGCGCACGGCCAAGGCCTTGTTCACGCAGATCAAGGCAGCGGGCTACGAAGGTGGCTACACGCGGGTGACGGACTTCATCCGCAAGTGGCGCCAAGGTGAAGGCCAACAGGCGGCCTGCAAGGCCTTCGTGCCATTGACTTTCGAGCTTGGCGAGGCCTTCCAGTTCGACTGGAGCGAAGACGGCTTGCTGGTGGGCGGGGTGTACTACCGCATGCAGGTCTCGCACATGAAGCTGTGTGCCAGTGGGGCCTTCTGGCTGGTGGCCTACCCCAGCCAAGGCCACGAGATGCTGTTCGATGCGCACACCCGCAGCTTTGCAGCGCTGGGTGGCGTGGCACGCCGTGGCATCTACGACAACATGAAGACGGCGGTCGACAAAGTCAAGAAGGGCAAAGGCCGCGTGGTCAATGCGCGCTTTGCAGCCATGTGCGCGCACTATCTGTTCGACCCTGATTTTTGCAACCGTGCCAGCGGCTGGGAGAAGGGGCGCGTGGAGAAGGATGTGCAAGACAGCCGCCGTCGCATCTGGGTGGAGGCGGGGCAACGGCGCTTTGGCAGCTTTACCGAGCTCAATGCGTGGCTGGGCGAGCGCTGCCGGGCTCTGTGGCGAGAGCTGCGCCACCCGCAGCACAAAGCGTTCAGCATCGCCGAGATGCTGGAGCTGGAGCAAAGCCACCTGATGCCGATGCCGGTGGCCTTTGATGGCTATGTTGAGAACCCGGCCAAGGTGAGCAGCACCTGCCTGGTGACGGTGGCGCGCAACCGCTACTCGGTGCCCTGCGAATGGGCGGGGC